>JAIXZR010000154.1 GCA_027489455.1 Rubrivivax sp.
ATGCGCACGAACCACTGCGCCGCGGCGCGGTAGATCACCGGTGTCTTGTGGCGCCAGCAGTGCGGGTAGCTGTGGGTGAATTCGCTGCTGGCCAGCAGGTGCCCGGCGCTGCGCAGGGCTTCCACGATCACCGGGTTGGCTTTCCAGATGTGCAGGCCGCCGAACAGGGGCAGGGCGGCTTCGTACGTGCCGTTGCCCTGCACGGGGTTCAGGATCTGATCGGCCTTCATGCCGTGGGCCAGGCAGGAATTGAAGTCTTCCACGCCGTAGGCGGGCGATGAATGCACGATGCCGGTGCCGTCGTCGGCCGTGGCGTAGTCGGCCAGGTAGACGGGGGACAGGCGGTCGTAGCCGGCGTCCACGTGCGCCAGCGGGTGGCGGAAGTTCAGCCCGCCCAGGGCCTGTCCTTCGGTGCTGGCCAGCACCGTGCCGGTGAGGCCATAGCGTTCCAGGCAGGGCTTCACCAGGTCTTCGGCCAGCAGCAGGATGCCGCGCTCGGTGTCCACCAGGCTGTAGCGCAGCGCGGGGTTTAGGTTCAGCGCCTGGTTGGCAGGCAGGGTCCACGGCGTGGTGGTCCAGATCACCACGAAAGCGTCCTTGGCCAACGCCGGCAAGCCGAAGGCCGCCGCCAATGCCGCAGGGTCGGCGCTGGGGAAGGCCACGTCCACCGCCGTGCTCTTCTTGTCGGCGTACTCGATCTCGAACTCGGCCAGCGAAGAGCCGCAGTCGAAGCACCAGTACACCGGCTTCTGCCCGCGGTAGACAAAGCCGCGCTCGACCAGGCGCTTGAGCACGCGGATCTCGCCGGCCTCATTGGCGAAGTCCATCGTGCGGTAGACATGGTCCCAGTCGCCCACCACGCCCAGGCGCCTGAAATCGGCCATCTGCTGGGCGATCTGCTGCGTGGCGTAGGCGCGGCTCTTGGCCTGCACTTCACTGCGCGGCAGGCCGCGGCCGTGGTCCTTTTCCACCTGGTTCTCGATCGGCAGGCCGTGGCAGTCCCAGCCCGGCACATAGCGCGCGTCGAAGCCGGCGAGCTGCCGGTTCTTCACGACCATGTCCTTCAGGATCTTGTTCACGGCGTGGCCGATGTGCAGCTTGCCGTTCGCGTAGGGCGGGCCGTCGTGCAGCACGAACAAGGGCGCGCCGATGCGCGCGTCGCGCAGGCGCTGGTAGCTGCCTTCCCATTCCTTCAGCCAACCCGGCTCGCGCTTGGGCAAGTCGCCGCGCATGGGGAAGGGCGTGTCAGGCAGGTTCAGGGTGCGGCGGTATTCGCCGCCGGCAGCGGCTTCGGCCGCGGGTGCGGCGGGGGCGGTGGAATTGGCGTTCATGGCAGTGGGCCGCGGCGCGGCAGGCAAGACAGATGCTGGGGGCCCGTGGCGAGGGTGCCGGCGGCATGTGCCGCCTGGGCCTGCGGTCGGTGCTGAAGGACGGCCGGTGGCAGCGAAGTGCCAGGGTGCGATGGGAACAGGCCCATCACGGATCTGGCCGGCGCGGGCTTCAGATGTCCTTCAGGCGGGCGTCCGAATAATTCGGTCGCGCGTGGCCTGGCGGCGTGTGGCGGCCTGCCAGCGCGGGCAGCCCTTGACGAAGGCCAAGCCGCAACCCGCCCGGGGGCGGGCCTGCAGGTGGTGTGGCGCCGGTTGCTGATCCATAAGCGGATTCTAGCGACCCTGCCTCGCCGCCAGGGCCGCTGGCTGGGTGGCTCGTGCCGCGCTGTTCGACCTGGCTTCTTTCGATTCACGCGTTTCCGTTTGCGAAGTTCTCTCATCCATGCCCACAGCGCTGCCACCTGATCTGCCTGCCCCTCCTCCCGCCATCGAAGCCCCCGCGCCCGTCTGGGAAGGCGCCATCGGATTGAACCTCTCCAACCGGCCGGAATACTCCGGCGCCGCAGCGCGGGGCACGAAGCTCACGCCCGTGCTCTTCCTGCGCTACGGGCGCTTCACCATCACGAACGCCAGCGGCTTCGTCACCCGCCGCAATGACGACGTCGTCCGCGGTCTGGGCGTGGATCTGTTCAACACCGAGCGGCTGCGCGTCAACCTGGCGCTGCGGTTCGACGCCGGCCGCAGCGAAAGCACCAGCGGCGCGCTCGCCGGGCTGGGCGACATCAAGCCCACCGTGCGCGCGCGCCTGAACCTGGGCTGGCGGCTGGACGAGCACTGGCGGCTGGGCGGTTCGTGGAGTGCCGATGCCTTCGGCCGTGGTGGTGGCAACTATGGTGATCTCTCGGTCGGCTACGAGCGCCGGCTGTCGCCGGCCACGACGATGGGCGTAGGTGCATCGCTGGGCCTGGCGGCCGATCGCTACCTGCAGACCTACTACGGCGTCTCGGCCGAACAGTCCGCGCGCAGCGGTTACCCGCGCTACGAGCCCGGCAACGGGCTGCGCGATGTCGCCATGTCGGTGAACCTGCGCACCGAGCTCGATCGGCATTGGGTGATGCTGGGCGGCCTGGGCGCATCGCGCCTGCTGGGCCCGGCGGCTGACAGCCCTTATGCACCGAAGGCCAGCGGCTGGTCAGCCAGCCTGGGGCTGGCGTACCGCTTCTGAAGCCCGGCCAGGCCCCAGCCGCCTCAGGCCAGGCCGAACCAGCGCCGCGCGTCGGCTGTGTCCTGCGCGATGCCGGCGCGCAGGGCGTCCAGCGATTCGTATTTGCGCTCGTCGTGCAGCTTGTGCAGCAGCTCCACGCGCAGGCAGCGGCCGTAGCCGCCGTCGATGCCCAGCTGCGCCGGCCATTGCAGGCAGTGGGTTTCCAGCAGCACCCGGCCGGCTTCTTCCACCGTCGGCCGTACGCCCAGGCTGGCCACGCCCGGCAGCGCATCGGCCGCCAGGCCGTGCACCCGCACGACGAAGATGCCCATGGTCGCTGGCTTGGGATGGTTGAAGCGCAGGTTGAGGGTGCGAAAGCCCAGCTGCCGCCCAAGCTTGGCGCCATGGATGGCGTGGCCGGCGATGCTGTAGGGCCGGCCCAGCAGATCGGCCGCGCGCGCCATGTCGCCGGCCGCCAGCGCCGCCCGCACGGCCGAGCTGGAAACGCGCAGCCCGTGCACTTCGTAGCTCAGCATGCGTGCCACATCGAAACCCGCCGCCGTGCCCGCGGCGTCCAGCGTGGCGTAGTTGCCGGCGCGGCGCGCGCCGTAGTTGAAGTCGTCGCCCACCAGCACGTAGCGCGCCTGCAGGCCGGCGGCCAGCACATCGTCCACGAAGGCCTGCGGCGACAGGCTGGCCAGGCGCTGGTCGAAGCGCTGCACCACGACCTGATCAATGCCGCAGCGGTCCAGCTCGGCGAGCTTGTCGCGCAGCGTGCCGATGCGGGCCGGGGCGAGATCAGGCCGGCCCTGCGCGCGCGCGAAGTGGTCCCGCGGGTGCGGCTCGAAGGTCAGCACGCAGGAAGGCAGGCCGCGATGGCGCGCCTCGTTCGTCAGCAGCGCCAGCATCGCCTGGTGGCCGCGGTGCACGCCGTCGAAGTTGCCGATCGTCAGCGCGCAGCCCGGGGGCAGGGTGCCGCGCCGCCGCGCATGGGCCAGGCTCTGGAAACCGCGAAAGACACGCATTGCCGCCATTATTGGGCCGGCAGCCCCAGCAGCCGGCGGTACAGCGCCAGGTAGGCCGCGGCCGCGCGGTCCCAGTCGAACTGCGCGGCGTGGCTGCGCACCGCCAGCGCGTGGCCGGGCAGAGCGGCGCGGGCCAGGCCGGCCTGCACCACGCTGCGCATGGCCGCGGGGCTGAAGTCGTCGAAGTAGTCGGCCACCGCGCCCCCCACTTCCGGCAGGCTGGTGCGGCGCGCCAGGAACACCGGCTTGCCGAAGTGCATGGCCTCGATCGGCGGCAGGCCGAAGCCTTCGGTCAACGATGGGAAGAGGAAGCCGCTGCAGTGCGCGTAGGCCCAGGCCTTCTGCGCGTCGTCGATGCCCAGCACGAACTGCAGGTTGGGCAGTTTCACCGTCTCGCGCAGGTGCCTGGCATCGGTGCTGGGCGGGCCGCAGAGCACGAACTGCATCTCCGGCCAGGCCCGGGCCAGGCCGATGATGACCTGCGGGTTCTTCGAAGGCGACATGCGGCTCAGGTGGTACAGGAAGGGCCGGGCCGGCACCTCGCCCCAGCCCGGCAGTGGCCGCTGCGGCTGGCCGACGAAGCTGCGCGCGCCGTTGTGGATCACCTCCAGAGGGCCCTGCCAGCCCAGGTGCCGGCGCACATCCTGCGCCGTGTGGTGGCTGATCGCCACCAGGTGATCGCTGCGCGCCATCAGCGCCCGTGTGCGCCGGCCATGGCGCCAGGTGGAAAACGCGTTGCGGCCGTACAGGTAGTTGAGATCGTGCACCGTCACCAGCCGCGTGCCGGTGCCCACCGGTGGCTTGTTCTTGTTCAGCTGGTGCAGCGAATGCCACAGCGCATAGCGCGCCGGTTGCAGGTGCCGCAGCCGGTGCCAGCGCGTCACCGGCAGGTAGCCGACATCAGGCCCGAACAGCGCGCCCAGCTTGGACTGCAGGTGGAAATCGATCGCGATGCCGTGGTCGGCGCGCCACTGCGGCGCCACGGCGGCGATGCGGGTGCCGATCTGCAGTGCGAACTCGCCCAGCCCGTCGTGCAGCGCGCCGATGTTGCCCAGGCTGATGCCGATGCGGCGTTCTTCCATCGGGCGGCAGTGTAGCCACGGCAGCGCGGCGGCCTGCCCGGCATGAAGCCTTCACAATCCCGCGCCATGGAGCGCCTCGCCCTGCCGCAAGTCACGCTGTGCGCGGTGGACACGCGTGCCCCCGCGCTGGCCGCGCAATCGCTGCAGCGGTCGATGGCCGGCATCGATTTCGGCCGCGTGCTGCTGTTCACCCACCGCTGGCAGCCGCCGCAGCCCCTGCCCGGCATCACCGTGGTGACGATCGACGACATCACCAGCGGGGCCGATTACTCGCGCTTCGTGCTGCGCACCCTGCCAGCGCACATCGGCACGCCCTATGTGCTGATCACACAATGGGATGGCTTCGTCTGCAACCCGCAGGCCTGGACCGACGAGTTCCTGCAGTTCGACTACCTGGGCGCGGTCTGGCCCGATCAACCCGAGGGCCGCAACGTCGGCAACGGCGGCTTCTCGCTTCGATCGCAGCGCCTGTTGCAGGCCGGCCAGGACGCGCGCATCACCGAGGTACATCCGGAAGACCTGGTGCTGGGCACCACCCACCGGGCCTGGCTGGAAGCGGAACACGGCGTGCGCTTCGCGCCGGCGGCCCTGGCGCGGCGCTTCGCCTTCGAAAACCAGCCGCCCCCGGGGCCGGTGTTCGGCTTTCACGGCCCGTACAACCTGCCGCGCGTGCTGGACGAACCCACCCTGCTGGCCTGGCTGGCGCAGCTGCCCGACGCCTTCTTCCGCAGCCGCGACGCCCGCCGGCTGGCGCGCGCGTTGCTGGCCCGGCGCATGCCCACGGCGGCGATCGAGCTGCTGCGCCGCCGCCGTGCCGCCGGCCGGCGTGATGCCAACACGCGGCTGCTGGGCGGGCTGGCCCGCGGCCTGGCCCTGATCGAGAAGCTGCGCGGCCGGCCGGTGGCGGCGCCCGGGGCCGCGCCGTGAAGCTGCTGGCCACGGCGGCCGATCCGGCCACGGTGATCACGCAGATCCGCCTGCTGGCGCCACTGCAGGCCTGGCAGCAAGGGGCGCCCGATCGATCGCTGCAGGTGCGGGCCTGGCACCTGTGCACCGACACCGACCTGGCCCAGGCCGATGTGCTGGTGCTGCAGCGGCCCGTGCATGCGCGCGCCTGGGGCCTGCTGCGGCGCATGCAGGCCAGCGGCGGCCGCGTGGTGGTGGACATGGACGACCTGCTCACCGAGCCGGCCCCGGGCCTGCAGGCGCACGCCCAGTTGCGGGCACCGGCGTCGCAGGCCGCGCTGCGCGGGTGCCTGGCGGCAGCCGACCGCATCACCGTCAGCACGCCACGGCTGGGCGAGCGGCTGGCGGCCATGCCTGGCCTGCCGCAGGGCTGGCAGGCGGTGCCGAACCACGGCTTCGATGGCGGCTTGCAGGCGGGCGGCGCGCGCCAGGGCGCTTGGCCCACGCTGCTGCTGGCGTCCTCAGACCGCGTCGCGCTGGGGCCGCTGGCGGAAGCGCTGCGCGCCCTGCAGGCCGCGCCCGACGGGCCCCGCGTGGTGGCCGTGGGCCCGGTGGCGCAGGACCTGGCCGCCGCCGGCGTGGCCTGCCAGGCCCGGCCGCTGATGCCGCGGGCTGATTTCCTGCGCCTGGCCGCCAGCCTGCCAGACCCGGTGGCGTTGATCCCCGTGGGTGACACACCCTTCGATGCCTGCAAGAGCGCGGTCAAGTTCTACGACTTCGCGCTGCTGGGCATCCCGGTGCTGGCCAGCGACCGCCCGCCCTACAGCGATGCCATCGCCCACGGGCAGGAAGGCTGGCTGCTGGCCGACGCTGCGCCGGCCTGGCAGCAGGCCCTGCAGCAGCTGCAGGCCGCGCCTGAAGCCGGCCACGCGCTGGCCCAGGCTGCCCAGGCGCGCGTGCGCAGCACCCGGCTGCTGGCGCACAGCGCGGCGGCCTGGGGCGATGTGATCGCCGGCCTGCCCGTGCGCACACAGCCCGCCCGCCCGGCGGCCTGGCCGGCCCGGGCCTGGCGCGACATCATGGCCAGGCTGCGCCAGGCCAACCGCGACAGGCTGGCCCGGCGTTCGAGGCGGGGCTGATTCAGGGCGCCGCGTGCGCAGCCGCCAGGACGCCAGCATCCAGCCAGCACCAGCGCCCAGGGGCCAGCGTGGCCGGTAGCACCCAGGGCCCGAAGCGGCTGCGGTGCAGGCTGTCCACGCGGTTGCTCACCGCCGCCAGCATGCGCTTGACCTGGTGGTACTTGCCTTCGCCCAGCGTCAGGCGCAGGTGCTGCGGGGCCACCATTTCCGCGGCCACGGCGCGCACCGGGGCCGGGTCGTCGTCCAGCACCACGCCGTCCAGCAGACGCTGCAGCTGTGCGGCGTCCAGCGGGTGGCGGGTGAAGACCTCGTAGACCTTGTCGACGTGGTGCTTGGGGCTGGTCAGGCGGTGGATCAGCGCGCCGTCGTCGGTGAAGAGCAGCAGCCCGGTGGTGTCTTCGTCCAGCCGGCCCACGGGCTGCACGCCGCGCGTGCGCAGCGGCGCCGGCAGCAGGCTCATCACACTGGGGTGGTGGCGGGGCTTCTGGCTGCATTCGTAGCCCGCGGGCTTGTGCAGCATCAGCAGGGCCTTGGCCTGGTAGGCCCAGGCCTGGCCGTCGACGTCGAACACCAGGCCCTCGGTGGCGAAGGTCTCGGCCGGGTCGTCCAGCAGCCGGCCGGCCACGCGCACATGGCTCAACTGGACCAGACCGGCACAGACGCGGCGGTTGCCGAAGCCCTGGCTGTAGAGAATCTGGGCGATGGTTTGCGCAGGCATGGCGTGCGAGCTCTCAGACCCGCATGTCGCAGGCGGCCGGCAGCGCTGGGCTGCCTCCCTGGGCGGGCAGCGTGGCGGCGGCCAGAACGGCGTTGCGGATCGCCCGGGCCACGGCTTCGGCTGCCAGCAGGCCCAGTGCATGGATATCGCCGGCGCTGCCGCTGCCGCCCGTGGCCAGCGCGAAGAGGGTGTCGCCGTCATGCGCCGTCACCGGGCTGATCGCACGCGACAGGCCATGGTGCGCCAGCCCGGCCAGCGCGCAGGCCTGGGCCTTGTCCAGGCGCGCGTCGGTGGCCACGATGCCCAGCGTCGTGGCCATGCCGGCCGTCATCGGTGCCGGGCCCGCACCGGCCAGTACCGCGGCCGTGCTGCCCTGCAGGCGCAGGCCGTCTTCGGTGCGTGCCCCGGCCAGCACCTGGCCCTGCGCGTCGATGACGTCGCCCAGCGCATTCACGGCCACCAGCGCGCCCACCGTGTGGCGCCCCAGGCGCAGCGATGCCGTGCCGATGCCGCCCTTCATCGCCCGCTGGATGCCGAAGAGCTTGCCCACCGTGGCGCCCAGCCCGGCGCCGGCGTTGCCTTGCTGCGGCGGCAAGGGGCTGGCGGCTTCGCAGGCGGCCAGACCGGTCGCTGCGCCGGGGCGGATGCCCGCGTCGCCCAGCCACAGATCGAACAGCACCGCCGCCGGCACGATCGGCACGCGCACCACGCCGCCCACCGGCAGGCCATGGCCGCGCGCTTCCAGCCACTGCATCACGCCGCTGGCGGCATCCAGCCCGTAGGCGCTGCCGCCCGCCAGCACGATGGCATGCACCTGCTGCACGGTGTTTTCCGGCCGCAGCAGATCGGTCTCGCGCGTGCCGGGCGCACCACCGCGCTGGGCCACGCCGGCCACTGCACCCTGCGGGCAGAGCAGCACGGTGCAGCCCGTGGCGCGGCCTGCGGCAGCCGCGTGGCCGACGCTCAGGCCCGCCACATCGGTGATGGCCCCCGGCGCCAGCGCCCGTGGGGGCTGCATCAGGCGAAGACGCCGGCCGTGTCCTGCATGTGCGCCGAGACCTCGCCCAGATGGTGCAGGGTGTCGCCCCAGCTCAGCTCCAGCATCGTCAGGCGCTTGAAGTAGTGGCTGGCGATGTATTCGTCGGTGACGCCGATGCCGCCGTGCAGTTGCACGCACTGCTGGCCGACGAAGCGCATGCTCTGGCCCAGCTGCACGCGCGCCTGGCTGACGGCGCGGCGGCGCGGGGCTGGCGGCTCGCCCAGCTTCAGGCTGGCGTAGTAGCTCATCGAGCGGCCCAGCTCCAGCTGCATCTTCACGTCGGCCATGCGGTGGCGCAGGGCCTGGAAGCTGGCGATGGGCACGCCGAACTGCTTGCGCGTGTTCATGTAGTCGGCGGTGATGCGCACCAGCGCGTCCATCAGGCCCACGGCTTCGGCGCAGTTGGCGGCCACGGCGACGTCGGCAGCGGTCTGCAGCAGCGGCCAGGCGTCGGTGGTGATCGGCTGCGCTGGCGTCAGCGCCAGGCTCAGCTCGGCGGTGCGGGCGCCGTCCTGCGTGGGGAAGCCGCGCACCGTGGCGGCGCCCTTTTCCACCAGGAACAGGCCGATGCCGGCCGTGTCTTCAGGCTTGCCGGAGATGCGCGCGCTGACGATGAAGGCATCGGCCTCGTCGCCGGCCGGCACCAGCGTCTTCACGCCCGTGAGCGCCCAGACCTCGCCTTCGCGGCGCGCCGTGGCGTGCACGTGCTGCAGGCGGTAGCGCGAACGCGCTTCCCACAGCGCCGGCACCACCAGCACCTCGCCACTGGCGATGCGCGGCAGCCACGCGGCCTGCAGCACCGGCGGCGCCGCAGCCAGCATCTGGGGTACGACCAGGGCCGCCTCGGCATACGGCGCGTTCACCAGGCCGCGGCCCAGCTCTTCGCAAACGACCATGGCTTCGACGGCGCCAAAGCCCATGCCGCCATGGGCTTCGGGCACGGCCAGGCCGGTCAGGCCCAGATCGGCCAACTCGGCGTAGACCTCGCGCGTGGCGCCGCCAGCCTTGGCGATCGCGTGCCGGCGCGGGAAGCCGAAGCCCTTTTCTACCCAGCGCTGCACGGCGTCGCGCAGGGACACCTGGTCGTCGGTGAATTCAAAGTCCATGGGGGTCTCCTTGCCGCTGTGCGCTTCAGCCCAGCACGGTCTGCGCGACGATGTTGCGCTGCACTTCGTTGCTGCCGCCGTAGATCGTGGTCTTGCGCAGGTTGAAGTAGGTGCCGGCCAGGGGCAGCAGGCTGGCGTCCAAGGCCACGTCGCCCTGCCAGCCGGCTTCCATCGCTTCCCAGATGAAGGGGCGGGCCAGCGGGCCGGCGGCCAGCATCATGAGCTCGGCATAGCGCTGCTGGATCTCGCTTCCGCGGATCTTCAGCAGGCCCGCCACGTCCAGGCTCTGCTTACCGCTTTTCTCAGCGCTCAGCACGCGCAGCACCATCATTTCCAGCGCCACCACGTCCACCTCGAGCAGGGCGATCTGGTCGCGGAAGCGGGCGTCGTCGTAGACACCCTCGGCCTCGCTGATTCGCTTCAGGCGTTCGAGTTCGCGCTTGGCGCGGTTCACGTCGGCAATGTTGGTGCGCTCGTGCGCCAGCAGGTGCTTGGCGTAGGTCCAGCCCTTGTTCTCCTCGCCGATCAGGTTCTCGGCTGGCACCTCGACGTTGTCGAACCAGACTTCGTTCACCTCCGGCTCGCCGTCCAGCAGCACGATGGGGCGCACGCTCACGCCCGGGCTCTTCATGTCGATGAGCAGGAAGCTGATACCCGTCTGCGGCTTGCCCTCGGTGCTGGTGCGCACCAGGCAGAAGATCCACTCGCCATACTGGCCCAGCGTCGTCCAGGTCTTCTGGCCGTTGACGATGTACTTGTCGCCCACCCGTTCGGCACGGCACTTCAGGCTGGCCAGGTCGCTGCCCGAGCCGGGCTCGCTGTAGCCCTGGCTCCACCAGACTTCGCCGCTGGCGATGCCGGGCAGGAAGCGGCGCTGCTGTTCGGCGTTGCCGAAGGCCATGATCACCGGGGCCACCATCACGGGGCCGAAGGGCACCACCCGGGGCGCGCCAGCCAAAGCGCATTCCTCTTCGAACAGGTGCTTCTGGACGGCATTCCAGCCCGGCCCGCCAAATTCCTTCGGCCAACCCCAGCCCAGCCAGCCCTTCTTGCCCAGGATGCGCGCCCAGCGCTGCATGTCGTCGCGGCTCAGGCGCAGCGCGTGGTGCACCTTGTGGCTGATGTCGGCGGGCAGGTTTTCGGCCACCCACTGGCGGATCTCGCGCCGGAAGGCGAGCTCGTCTTCGGTGAAGTTCAGGTCCATGGTGTCTCCGTCACGGCTTCTGCGCCCGTTTTAGCACGGGCGTACTATTTCTTGCTGTCCCAGCAGGGACAAGGCGCGGCCAGCCCGGCGCCTCAGCGCGGCGTCAGGCGCATCACGTCGTTCTCGCGCCGCATCTGGAAACGCGCCAGGAAGCTGTTGCCCAGCAGCACATGCGGCATCGCGGCCGGCAGCACCACGGCTTCGACGTTGTTGATCTCGACTTCGCCCACCCGCACGCGCGACAGCGTGAGCTGCTGCACCGGCACCGGCCCGTTGGCCGTCAGCGTCATGCCCCGCTGGGCGTTGCGCAGGTCCAGCCCCAGGCGTTGGGCGTCGCCTTGCGACATTGCCACCCGGGTGGCGCCGGTGTCGACCATGAACTGCACCGCCTTGCCGTTGATGGCCCCGGCCGCGACGAAGTGCCCGCCCGGCCCGGCGGTGATGACGATCTCGCGCGGGCTGGTGTCCGGCGCGCCGGGTGCCAGCTGCGCCGGGCTGCCGCCCACGCGCAGCAGCGCGCTGCGGCCTCCGGTTTCCACCACGGCGGCGTCGTCCTGCCAGCGCAGCAGCTTCACGCCTTGATGCGACTGGCCCAGCCCCAGCACCTGCGGCTGGCCGTCGATCATCAGCAAGGCCCGGTCGCCCATGCGCCCGGCCAGCAGCACGCGCGGCGTCGGGGCGCCCGGGGTCTGGGTCTGGGCCTGGGCCTGGGAATGCACTGGGCCTGCCGCCAGCATCCAGCCGGCCGTGCCCACCAGCGCCGGCAGCCGCGCCAGCCAGCGGCGGCGTTGGGGGCTGGCCATCAGGCGCGCAGGTTGTCGAAGGACACCGGCAGGTCCGGCAAGTCCTTCTTCAGCACCGCCATCGCGGCCTGCAGGTCGTCGCGCTTGGCGCCCGTGACGCGCAGCGCGTCGCCCTGAAAGGCACCCTGCACCTTCAGCTTGGAGGCCTTCAGCGCGGCCTGCATCTTCTTGGCGCTTTCGGCATCGACGCCGCTCTTCACCGGCACCGCCAGCTTCAGGCGGTCGCCGCCCAGCTTCTGCGGCTTGCCGGAAAGATCGAGGAACCGGATGTCGACGTTGCGCTTGCTCAGGCGGCCCAGCAGCAGATCGCGCACCTGCTCGATCTGGAAATCGCTGTCGGCATAGAGCAGCAGTTCGCGCTCCTTGCTGCTCTTTTCCGACACCTCGACCTGGGCGCTGGAGCCCTTGAAGTCGAAGCGCGTGCCGATTTCCTTGTTCGCCTGGTCGACGGCGTTGCGCAGTTCCACCAGGTTGGGTTCGATGACGACGTCGAAGCTGGGCATGGCGGGGGTGCGCTGTTCAAGGGTGGCCGGTGCAGCGGCGCTGCGCTCGCAAACTACACGAGAATTCTGGCATGCCAACACCTACTGCGGCCCTGCAGGTCAGCACGCGAGCGCCGCTGCGCGAGCTCAACACTTTCGGCCTTCCGGCCGTGGCGGCCACGCTGGTGCGCATCACGAGCGAAGCCGATCTGCGGCGTGTCGTCGACCACCCCGAGTTCGGCCGCGCGCCCAAGTTCATCCTGGGCGGCGGCAGCAATGTCGTCTTCACGCGCGACCTCGCGGCCTTGGTGCTGAAGATCGACATCCTCGGCCGCCGCCTGGTGCAAGAAGACGCCCACGCCTGGGTGCTGGAAGCCGGCGCCGGCGAGCCCTGGGCGGATTTCGTGGCCTGGTCGCTGGCGCAGGGCTGGCCGGGGCTGGAGAACCTGGCGCTGATCCCTGGATCGGTGGGTGCGGCACCGGTGCAGAACATCGGTGCCTATGGCGTGGAACTGAAGGACCGCTTCGAATCGCTGGACGCGGTCGACCTGACCACCGGGCGCACGGTGCGGCTCACGGCCGCCGAATGCCACTTCGGCTACCGCGACAGCGTCTTCAAGGGGCTGCTGGCGGGCAAGTCCGTCATCACCCGGGTGCGCTTTCGGGTGCCCAAGCCCTGGCGGGCGGCGCTGGGCTACCTGGAGCTGGAGCGCAAGATGGCCGAAACCGGCAACCACGCGCCCGATGCGCGCACGATCTTCGACTGGATCTGCGCCGTGCGCCGCGCCAAGCTGCCCGATCCGGCCGTGATCGGCAACGCCGGCAGCTTCTTCAAGAACCCGGTGGTCACGGCCGAGCAATGCCGCGACATCATCGGCCGTGATCCGGAGATCGTGCACTACCCGATGCCCGATGGCAGCGTGAAGCTGGCCGCCGGCTGGCTGATCGACGCCTGCGGCTGGAAGGGCAAGACCGTGGGCAAGGCGGGCGTCTACGAGAAGCAGGCGCTGGTGCTGGTGAACCGCGGCGGCGCCACGGGGGCCGAGGTGATGACGCTGGCGCGGGCGATCCAGGAAAGCGTCTACGGGCGCTTCGGCATCCGCCTGGAGCCGGAGCCCGTGGTCGTCTGATGGCAGGCGGCGCCACAGCGCTGCACTGGCCCGGCCCCGCAGGTCAGGGCAAGGCCAGGCCGGCATCCGCCACCGCCTGGCGTGTGAGCGGCAGCAGCTCTTCGTAGCGCTGCACCAGGCGCGCGATCTCGTGCGCCGGCAAGTGCGCCGCGCCTTCGTGCAGGGCCGACGCTGTGGCGGCCAGCGCAGCCAGCCCCAGGTTCAGCGCCGCGCCCTTGGCGGCGTGCGCGTTGACGCGCAGCTCCAGCGTCTGCGCGTCGCGCACGGCGGTGCGCAGCCGCTGCACCGTCTGCGGGCCCTGGCCCAGGAAGGCGTCGATCATCTGCGCCAGCCGCTCGCGCGGCATGGCCTGCAGCGCCATCTGGACGGCGCCGGTGTCGATCAGCGGCTGCCCGCTGGCCAGCTGCGGTGCCGGCGCGGGGGCGGCCGATGGCAGGCTGCCTTCGGCCACGGGCCGGCCGCCATGGCCGAACAGGCGGCGCAGCGAACTGGCCAGCTTCTGGGGGCTGACGGGCTTGGTGAGGAAGTCATTCATGCCAGCCATCAGGCAGCGGTCGCGCGTGTGCTCGAAGGCGTCGGCCGTGAGCGCGACGATGGGCACGGCGGCTGCGGCGCGGTCGGGCAGGGCGCGGATGGCCCGCGTTGCGGCCAGGCCGTCCATTTCAGGCATGTGCAGGTCCATCAGCACCAGGTCGAAGCGTTGCTGGCGCGCGGCCTGCAGCGCCTCGTGCCCGTTGGTCGTGAAGTGCGCCTGGTGCCCCAGGTTGTCCAGCAGCGCAGACAGGTACTGGCGGTTGACGGGGTGATCTTCGGCCACCAGCACCTGCAGCGGGCGTGCCTGCGGCAGGGCCGCGCCGGCGGCCGGTTGCGGGCCGGCGGCCGGGTCCGCCAGCGTCACCAGCGGCAGCCGGAAGCTGAAGGCGCTGCCTTCGCCAGGCTTGCTGCGCACGGTGATGTCACCCTGCATCAGGCGCGCGAGGTTGCGCGAGATCTCCAGGCCCAGGCCGGTGCCGCCATGGCGCCGCGAAGTGGAGCTGTCGCCCTGCCCGTAGCGCTTGAAGAGCCTCGCCTGCGTGGCCGCGTCCATGCCCATGCCGGTGTCGGTGACGATGAACTCCAGCATCGTGCGCGTCTCCGCGCGCGGCAGGGCCGGCTCGGGCGGACGCACCCGCACGTCCAGCACCACCGTGCCATGGTCTGAGAACTTGATGGCGTTGGCCAGCAGGTTGAACAGCACCTGCTTGACGCGGGTGGCATCCAGCACCACGCGCTCGGGCACGCCGGGGTCGGCATCCAGGTGCAGGGCCAGGGATTTGGCATTGGCCTGCGGTCGCATCAGCGATTCGACGTCGCGCAGCACGGCGCGCAGGTCGGTGGGCGCGGGCGCCAGCGCCATGCGCCCGGCCTCGAGCTGCGACATGTCCAGGATGTCGTTGAGGATTGCCAGCAGGTGGTCGGCCGATTCGGTGGCCGTGCGCAGGTAGTCGATCTGCTTGGCGTTGAGCCCGGTTTCCCGCAGCAGCGACAGCATGCCCATCAGGCCATGGAAGGGCGTGCGGATCTCATGGCTCATGTTGGCCAGGAAGGTGCTCTTGGCTTCGCTGGCAGCTTCGGCTTCGCGCTGCGACTGGCGCAGCCGGGCGGTGAGCTCTTCCAGCGCGGCGCGCTGCTCGCGCAGCTGGTTCAGGTGGTGCAGGGCGATCAGCGCGAAGGCCAGCGCCAGCACCGACAGCGACACCGTCAACCCGAAGGCCAGCAGGTTGTGCTTGCGCACGGCGAGCGTGCGCACCTCCACCTGCTCGGCCACGCGGTGCGAGGCATCGAGCGACAGGCGGTGGATGTCGCCGTCCAGGGCGTCCAGTGCTGGCAGCAGCCGCTGCAGGAAGGCGCGGTCCAGCGCCTGGCGGGCCGGGCGCCCGAAGGCGGCGTCAGCCTGGGCGATGAAGCCCTGCATCGCGGCCAGGGTCTGGCGGTGCTCGGGCGAGCCGCTGACGAGCAGTTGCGTGCGCTCGGTCAGCAGCAGCTCGACGCGGCTGACCCAGATCTCGTAGCGCAGGCGCAGGGCCTCGTCGTCCAGCGTGCCGGCTTCACTGCTGGCTTGCTGCCAGGCCTGGCGCAGGCGCAAGTACTCGGCTTCGTTCTGGTAGACCAGCAGCACGACGAAGTCATGGCTGGTCTGCACCGTGGCCCGCAGCAGCGTGAACTGGCGCGCCTGCACCAGCACGGCCGCGGCCAGCAGCAGCGCCAGCACGGCGCCGACCAGCCCCAGCCAGGAAAACCGGTATGCCCCGCCCGTGCCCTTGCCGCTGGCCGCGCCAGCGCGCCCGGGAGGCGCCGTGGCAGGCCCTTCGACAGGCGGTGTGGGCCGGGGGGCTTCGGTCATCACGGCGCCGGCGTCATCCAGCGGGCATCACAGCACGTCGATGCGTCGCAGCTGCCAGACGGCGCGGCTGTGATACACGGCGCTGCGCAGTTCGGCGTGGTCGTCGAAGGGGTACATCACGAACAGCGGCCCCTTGTCGCGCACGCCCATGGGCTGGTCGTCGATCAGGCGGGCAATGATCACCGGGTAGCGGTCGGCATCGTCGCGGGGCAGCTCGACGCGGTAGTCGTTCAGGGCCGACATGCGCAGCCGGCTGCCCTGTGCGCCGCAGGCCGCCAGCACGTCACGCAGCAAGGGGCCAGTGAAGCGGCGCGGGCTCTTGTACCAGGGCGTGCCCGCGTTCAGGCTGTGCTGCGGCAGCGCTGCCAGCCGGGGCATGTCGAAATCGATCGCGCCAGGGACAGCCAGCTTGCCGGCGACCGTGAGCACCGCGCGTGAAGTCGCCAGGCGGGTGGCTGAGTCGGGTGCAGGGATGGCGGCCTCGCCCGTCACCTGCGCCAGGGCCGGCCCGGCGTACCCCAGCGGCCCGGTCGCCGCCCAGGCCAGCAGGGCCTTCAAGCCAGTGCGCCTGCCCGGTTGACGAGGTGGCCGCGTAGGCGGCGGAAATCCGCGTGACACGCCAGGATTCTAGGTCGCGCGGGGGCGCGCAGCCGCTGCATCGCCGCCCGGTACACACCCCCATGCGGGTGCGTTGCGCGCGCTCTGGCGCTGCGTTGGGTGGTCAACCCGTTCGCATCATGTCGCCCAGGTCCAGGCCTGTCAGCGACTTGGCGCCGCGCGCCAGCCAGAACATCAGGCCGATCATCATCGCCATCGAAGGCAGGGCGATCACGGGGTAGCTCAGCAGCGTGAGCCGGCCCAGTTCCTGGTTGAAGGCTTCGCTGCCAGCGGGGCTGGTCACGACCCAGCGTGCCAGCAGGTAGTTGGCCGCCGACGAGAAGAAGAAGGTGCCCGCCAGCAGCAGCGTGCCCGTGCGCAGCCGCAGCTCGAAGGGCACGATGTTGCCGCGCTGGGCCAGGGCGGCGTTGACGCGATCGACGTCGAACAGGTTGGGGTTGAAGACCAGCACGCGGATCAGCGGCTTTTTCGTCCACAGCGATCCCAGCACGGCCAGGCCGATGAGCCCGGGCACGGCGGCTTCCTTCACGGCCAGCCATTGCGCGTCCAGCTTCAGCAGGCCGATGCCGCCCGTCAGCAGGGTGCTGACCACGCCCAGCACGGCAAACCAGTTGAGCTTGCGGTTCTTCACCCCTTCCCACAGGCCCCAGGCCAGCGGGAACGCCAGCGCGAGCAGCAGCGCCCGCACCGGGCCCAGGCGCTCGGCGCTGCTGAGCTGCATCAGCACCAGGGCTGGCAGGACGATGGTGATGCCGATTTCCAGCAGCGGGTTGGGCTTCGAAGCGGCAGGGGTCATGGGCGCAGGCGGGGGCCGGTTGGCAGGCAGGACAGCCCCGAACTGTGCCACGGCGTTGCCCGCGCCCCGGGCGGTGCGCCCGGCAGGCCGGGCGGCGCTGGCCGACAATGCAGGCCGCCCGCCTTGGGCCCGCCACCCGACCTGTCCGCCACCATGCATCCACCGCCGCCCCTGACCGCCCTGCCGGATCTGCGCAACCAGCTCAACGGTGCCGGCTGGGCCGTGCTCAGCGCCGCGGCGCTGGGCGCGTTGTGCGACATCGCCACGCCGTCGCTGCCCGAGTGGCGGGCGCTGTGGCAGGACCTGCCGCCCGACGCCCACCTGCGCGATGGCGGCCGCTATCGCCGCCGGCGGCATGGCTGCTTCACCGTCCAGGCCGGGCAGGTGGCCGCGGTGCCGGCGCGTGCCCATTGGCAGCCGGTGGAATACAACGCCCTGCACGGGGGCTACGAACGCTGGTTCGACCCGCTGCCGGCGGCCCTGGTGGCGGATCCGGCCTGGCACGCCTTGCTCGCCGGCCTGGGCCGCGCGGCCGATCTGCTGGGTGCAGCACCGTGCTGGTACGGCGAAGCGCACATGTTCCGCATCAACACCGAAGGCGGCATCGGCCGGCCTACGCCCGAAGGCGCGCACCGCGACGGCGTGGACCTGGTGGCGGTGCTGCTGATCGATCGGCACAACGTCAAGGGCGGCGAGACCCGCGTCTTCGATGCGCGCGGCCCGCAGGGCATGCGCTTCACGCTGTCGGAACCCTTCAGCGTGCTGCTTCTGGACGATGCCCGCGTGATCCACGAAACCACGCCCATCCAGCCGCTGCTGGCCGACAGCCCGGCCTGGCGCGATACCTTGGTGGTCACGCTGCGCCGCGGCGGCTTCCAGGGGCCGCAGGCCGGCCCGACATGAGCACGGCGCCGCAGCGTCCCGCTGCGCCAGGCCCGCTGGCCATCGGCTTCGACGACATCCGCGCCGCTGCCGGGCGGCTGGCCGGCGTGGCGCACCGCACGCCGGTACTGCAGTCGCGCACGCTGGACGCGCTCACCGGTGCCCAGGTGTTCCTGAAGTGCGAGAACCTGCAGCGCATGGGCGCCTTCAAGTTCCGCGGCGCCTACAACGCGCTGGCGCGGTTCAGCGCCGAGCAGCGGCGGGCCGGCGTGATTGCCTTTTCGTCGGGCAACCACGCCCAGGCGGTGGCGCTGTCGGCGCGGCTGCTGGGCATGCCGGCCGTGATCGTGATGCCGCAGGATTCCCCGGCCGCCAAGCTGGCGGCCACGCGCGGCTACCTGCAGCCGGTGCCCGGGCAGACGGGCCAGCCTGTGGGCGAGGTCGTGCTGTATGACCGCTACACCGAGGACCGCGAAGCCATCGGCCGCCGCATCGCCGCCGAGCGCGGCATGACCCTGATCCCCCCCTACGACCACCCCGACGTGATGGCCGGGCAGGGCACGGCCGCGCTGGAACTGATCGAGCAGACGGCTGCCTTCGGCCCGCTGGACCTGCTGCTGGTGTGCGTGGGCGGCGGCGGCCTGATCGCTGGCTGTGCCGTCGCCGCGCGGCACCTGAACCCGGCGGTGCGCGTGATCGGTGTCGAACCCGAGGCCGGCAACGACGTACAGCAGAGCCTGGCCCAGGGTCGCATCGTGCACATCGACACCCCGCGCACGATCGCCGACGGCGCGCAGACGCAGCACTGCGGCACGCTCACCTTTCCCGTCATCCAGCAGGCCGTGGCCGGCATCGTCACCGTCAGCGACGCGCAACTGGTGCAGGCCATGCGCTTTGCCGCCGAACGCCTGAAGCAGGTCATCGAACCGACTGGCGGCCTGGGCCTGGCGGCCCTGCTGTCGGGCGTGGTGCCGGCGCGCGGGCAGCGTGTGGGCGTGCTCGTCAGCGGCGGCAACGTCGATATCGCCCGCTACGCGGCCCTGCTGGCCGACAGCCCGCCCCTTTCTGCCTGAGTTTTTCCCTGAAGGACAACGCCCCATGGCCGACAACGCCACCCCCGCCCCCGGCATCAACGCTGCCGACGCCGCCGATGCCGCCAAGCGCATGAAGGATCTGGTGCAGCAACTGCTGGCGCGGCCGGCTGCCAGCAGCACGGCCCGCATTCACCTGGGCGGGCAGGACATCGACTACGAGGTCGTCGCCAGCTTCCTGCCGGTGCAGCCCGCCGGCCTGGCCGGGGCCGCGGCCGACCCCGAGGCCGCGGTGATGACCACGGCCTACCTCAAGAAGGGCGCCGATGTCGCCACCCGGCCGTTGTGCTTCGCCTTCAACGGCGGGCCGGGCTCGGCATCGATCTGGCTGCAGTTCGGCGCGCTCGGGCCCAAGCGCGTGGTCGTGCCCGACGACGGGCAACTGGGCCCGCCGCCCTATGCCGTGGAAGACAACCCGCACAGCTGGTTCGAGCACTTCGACCTGGTCTTCATCGACCCGCCGCACACCGGCTGGTCGGTGACGGCCAGTGAAGCCGCGCGCAAGAAGCTGCTGTCGGTGGATGGCGATGTCGCGGCGCTGGCCGACGTGATGCGCGGCTGGCTGACGCGCCACCAGCGCTGGGGGTCGCCGCTGTACCTGGCCGGCGAAAGCTACGGCACCACGCGCGGCGCCGCGCTGGCCGAAGCGATGCTGGACCAGGGCGCGGTGCTGAGCGGGGTGATCCTGGTGTCCTGCGCGATGGATCTGCAGAGCATCGTCTTCGCGCCCGCCAACGATCTGCCCTACGGCCTGTTCCTGCCCGCCTTTGCCAACGTCTCGCAGTACCACGGGCTGCTGCAGGGGCCGCAGGCGGCGTCGCCCGAAGCCGCGCGCGTGGCCGCCGAGGCCTTCGTGCAGGACGATTACGTGGCGGCCTTGCAGGCCGGTGCCCGCCTGTCCGACAAGAAGCGCGGTGCCATCGCGCGCCGTATCGCCGAGCTCATCGGCCTGCCGCGCAGCCTGGTGGAAGAGCAGAACCTGCGCATCAGCGACCAGTGCTACTTTGTCGAGGCCTTGCGAGCCCGCGGCCAGGTGGTGGGCCGCCTGGAAGCCCGGGCCACGGCACGCGCCGCTGCGCAGCGCGCCGGACAGTGGGAATTCGACCCCGGCATCGAGGCCATCGCCGGCCCCTACACGATGGCCGCGTTGGCCTACTTCCGCGGCAGCCTGGGCCTGGACCTGGCGCAGAGCTACAACGTGCTGTCGATGGAAGTCAACCGCAGCTGGGACTGGGCCCGCGGCGAAGGCAGCGGGCGCAACAGCATGGGCTTCGTCTCGACCAGCGCCGACCTGGCCCGTGCCTTGCGCCGCAACACGCAGCTGCGCGTGCTGGCCGCCAGCGGCCGCTACGACCTGGGCACGCCCTACAGCGCCAGCGACTGGTCCTTGGCGCAGCTCAACGCGCCGGCCGATGTGCTGCAGCGCGTGACGCACCGCTACTACGACGCCGGCCACATGATGTACACGCGCCAGGCCGATCTGCGCCAGCTGAAGGCCGACGTGGCGGACTGGCTGGCCGGGCGCTGACGCGGCCTCAGGCGTCGCGCACGTCGGCGGTGACGTTCTGGCCGAAATCAGGGCGGGCCAGGTAGGCCAGCACCTTGGCCGCGGCGTCGCCGGGGCTGTCGAGCTGCCCGCCCGTCTTCAGCGCCGCGAAGCGGGCCTGTTCCGGGAACCGTGCCGGGTCGGCCGTGCGCAGCTGCACCTGCATGTCGGTGTCGATCACGCCCGGGGCCAGCGACGCCACACGCGCGCCGTTGGCCAGGCCAGCCTGCTCCAGCGCGATGGCGCGGGCAAGGTGGTCCATGCCGGCCTTGACGGCGCAGTAGCTGGCGCTGCCCGCCATCGCGCGCCGGCCCAGCCCGGAAGAGATGAACAGCAGCCGCCGTGGCACGGCCCAGCCGGCCGTGGCGCGCAGAAAGGCCGCGCTCAACAGCATCGGTGCCTCCAGGCCCACGCGCAGGGCGCGGCTCAGGTCGTCGGCACTGCTTTCGTGCAGGGGCGCGGGCGCGCTCAACGCCGCGGCGTTGTTGATCAGCGTCACGGATGCCAGCGGGCGCGTGGCCTGCGCCAGCAGCCAGGCTTCCAGCTGGGCCGCCACCGGGGCGGCATCCACGAGGTCTGCCGTCCATTGCTCCAGATCGCTGCCAGCCACGACCCACAGGTCGGCGGTGTGGCGCGACAGCGTCAGCAGGCGATGGCCGTTCTTGAGCAGTTGCTCGGCCATGGCCGCGCCCAGGCCGCGGGAAGCGCCTGTCAGGACAGTGAGATGCATCTTCATGGTCTGGAGCATAGACAGGCGCCGTGCCCGGCGCTTTGCGATCGCGCAAGACCATGCGCTGGCCCCGCCGGGCGCACCGCGGTCAGAACGGCGCCGCTAGCGCCCAGCTCAGCCGCTGGCCGGTGGCCGGGTGCGCCAGCGCAAGCTCGCAGGCGTGCAGCAGCAGCCGGCTGGCGCGCGGGGGTACGGGCGCGTAGAGCGTGTCGCCGCGAATCGGGTGGCCGATGTGCGCCAGGTGCACGCGCAGCTGGTGCGAGCGGCCGGTGACGGGCGACAGCCGCAAGCGCGTGCCGCCTTCGGGCTCGTCCCCGGGCCAGCGCTGCCAGTGCGTCACCGAAGGCTTGCCGTGGATCGGATCGACGACCTGGCGCGGGCGCCGCGGCCAGTCGGCCATCAACGGGGCATCGATGCTGCCGCTGGCCTGCGCCGGGCGGCCTTCGACGATGGCGATGTAGGCCTTGTCCACCTGCCGCAGCTCGAAGGCGCGGTTGAGCTGGCGTTGCGCGTCTAGCCCGCGCGCGAACACCATCAGCCCGGACGTGGCCTGGTCCAGGCGATGCACCACCAGCGCATCCGGCACCTGCGCCTGCACCCGCGTGGCCAGGTTGTCGCGCCCGGCTTCGCCCCGGCCCGGCACGGACAGCAGGTCGGCGGGCTTGTCGACCACGATCAGGTGCGCGTCCACGTACACGATGCGCAGCGGCTCCAGAAGGCTAAGGGCGGCTGGGTCGGTCATGGCCGGGTGACGAGCTCATCGCGCCGCGCCAGCGCCGGAAACAGCCGCAGCCACAGGCCCGCCACCAGCAGCGTGCCCAGCCCGCCCAGCACGACCGATCCCACCGGCCCCAGCAGCGCCGCGGTGGCGCCGGATTCGAATTCGCCCAGCTGGTTGGACGCACCGATGAAGACCGAGTTGACGGCGCTCACGCGGCCGCGCATGTCGTCGGGGGTTTCCAGCTGCACCAGGGTCGAGCGGATGACGACGCTGATCATGTCGGCCGCGCCGCTGACGGCCAGCGCCAGCAGCGAAAGCCACAGCTGCGTGGACAGCCCGAACACCAGGATCGCCAGCCCGAACACCGCCACCGCGCTCAGCAGCACCGGCCCCGTGCGGCGCCGCACCGGCCAGCGCGACAGCACCAGCGACATGCCCAGCGCGCCCACCGCCGGTGCGGCGCGCAGCAGGCCCAGGCCCCAGGGGCCGACCTGCAGGATGTCCTTGGCATAGATCGGCAGCAGCGCCGTGGCCCCGCCCAGCAGCACCGCGAACAGATCGAGCGAGATCGCGCCCAGGATGACCTTGTTGTGCCGGATGAAGCGCACGCCCGCCAGCAACGTGTCCCAGGTGGCGGGCCCCTGGCTGCGGGGCGCCGGGGTGTACCGGATCAGCAGCGTCAACACGCTGGCAGCCAGGAAGAGCAGGGCGCTCACCGCGTAGGTGGCGGCCGCGCCGGCCACGTAGATGAAGCCACCCAGGGCCGGGCCGGCGATGATCGCGCCCTGCATGCCGGCCGAACTGAAGGCCAGCGCACGCGGCAGCACCGCGGGGGGCACCAGGCTGGGCGTCAGCGCCTGTTGCGCCGGCATCTGGAAGGCGCGCACCGCCCCCAGCACCACCGAAACCCCCAGCAGCAGCCCGCGGCCCGACCAGCCGCCGGCTGCCGCCCACCACAGCAGCCCGGCCACGCCCACCTGCACGGCCATGCACAGGGCAACGATGCGCGCGCGGTCGTGGCGGTCGATCAGGTGCCCGGCCCACAAGGCCAGCAGCAGCGCGGGCGCGAACTGCAGCAGGCCGACCAGGCCCAGATCCCAGGCTGATCCCGTCAGGTCGTAGACCTGCCAGCCCACGGCCACCATCAGCATCTGGCTGCCCGCGGTGCCCGCCAGCCGGGCCAGCCACAGCTGCATGAAGGCGCGGTAGGCCAGCAGCGGGCGGCCGTCGTCAGCGTCGGACTGGCGGGCGGGGGGTGCCGGGGCAGGGTGCATGAACGCGGTGGATTGTCGCCTGCGCGTCAGGGGGCTTACGGGTTAGGCAGCTTGCGCGGCTGCCGGCCCGCCGGTACACCAGCAGGCTGCACCACCGGGCTTCGGCCCGCCTGCCATCTGCCTGGAGACCCCTTGGCCGCACCCGACACCCGCCCGCACGCCGCCGCCTGGCCCGCACGCCTGCCGCGCGAGCTGGTCATCCCCGAAACCACGCTCTGGTCCAACCTGGACGTCAGCGCCCGGCGCTACCCGCACAAGGCGGCCTATGTCTTCCTCGGCCGCAGCCTGAGTTATGCCGACCTGCACCGCCAGGCCGAAGCCCTGGCCGGCTGGCTGCAGGCCCAGAGCGTGCAGCGCGGCGACCGCGTGGCGCTGTTCATGCAGAACTGCCCGCAATTCGTGATCGCCTTCTACGCCGTGCAGCGCGCCGATGCCGTGGTCGTGCCCGTGAACCCGATGAACCGGGCCGACGAGTTCGGCCACTACATCGCCGATCCGGAAACCCGTGTCGTCATCACCACGGCCGACCTGGCGGGCATCGTCGCCCAGGCCGATGCGGCCCTGTCCGCCGGCCAGCGCCTGAAGCGCCTGCTGGTGACGCGTTTTGCCGACGCCATGCCCGAAGCCGGCATCGATCCCGCCGAAGCCCCGGCCGCCCCGCTGCTGGCCTGGCTGCAGGGCGAGCACCCGCTGCCCGACACCCAGGGCGGCACCGTGCGCTGGGCCGATGCGCTGGCCGCCGGCCAGGTGCCCACGCCGCCGCAGGCCCAGCCCGACGACATGGCCCTGCTGCCCTACACCAGCGGCACGACCGGCCTGCCCAAGGGCTGCATCCACACCCACCGCACGCTGCTGCCCAACATCGTGGGCGGGGCGCTGTGGGGCTGGGTCAGCGCCGAAAGCGTGAGCCTGGGCGTGGTGCCGATGTTCCACATCACCGGCATGCTGTACGGCGTGCTGAGCCCGGTGTTCCACGGCTGCACCGTGGTGCTGATGCCGCGCTGGGACCGCGACCTGGCCGGGCGCCTGATCTCGCGCCACCA
>JAIXZR010000142.1 GCA_027489455.1 Rubrivivax sp.
CGTCAACGCCGAAAAGATCCGTGTCACTGGCGCCAAGGCCACCGACAAGATCTATTACCGGCACTCCGGCTACCCGGGCGGCATCTACGCCACCGCGTTCAAGGACATGCAGGCCAAGCACCCTGGCCGCGCCATCGAAAAGGCCGTCAAGGGCATGCTGCCCAAGGGCCCGCTCGGTTACGCCATGGTCAAGAAGCTGAAGGTGTACGCGGGCCCCACGCACCCGCACACCGCCCAGCAACCCAAGCCGCTCGAGATCTGAGGACGCAGCGATGATCGGTCAATACAACTACGGCACCGGCCGCCGCAAATCCAGCGTCGCCCGGGTCTTCATCAAGAAGGGCAGTGGCCAGATCGTCATCAACGGCAAGACCGTTGACGACTACTTCGGCCGCCAGACCTCGATCATGATCGTCAAGCAGCCCCTGCTGCTGACGGGCAACGAGGCCGCTTTCGACATCAAGATCAACGTTCACGGCGGCGGCGAAAGCGGCCAGGCCGGCGCAGTGCGCCACGGCATCACGCGTGCGCTGATCGACTACGACGCGGCGCTCAAGCCTGACCTGAGCCACGCCGGCTTCGTCACGCGTGACGCGCGCGAAGTGGAGCGCAAGAAAGTCGGCCTGCACGGCGCCCGTCGCCGCAAGCAGTTCAGCAAGCGCTGATCAGCCTGCCGCTACGGCATCACGAAGGGCGGCCTGCGGGCCGCCCTTTGTCTTGGTTGTGACCATGGCCATGCCGGTGGCCTTAACATCTACGTCTGTCAGTTTGTCTGGAGCCCCCATGAACGCCGTTGCCGAAATCTCCGCCCCGACCCTGGACGACATGCCACCGCCGCTGATCTTCACCGACAGCGCCGCTGACAAGGTCAAGCAACTCGTCGACGAGGAAGGCAACCCGGACCTCAAGCTGCGCGTCTTCGTGCAAGGGGGCGGCTGCTCCGGCTTCCAGTACGGATTCACCTTCGATGAGGTCGTCAACGAAGACGACACTCAGATGGCCAAGAACGGCGTCACCCTGCTGATCGACGCGATGAGCCTGCAGTATCTGGGCGGCGCCGAGATCGACTACAAGGAAGACTTGCAGGGCGCTCAATTCGTCATCAAGAACCCGAACGCCACCACCACCTGCGGCTGCGGGTCTTCGTTCTCGGTCTGATGGCGCGCCCCGCTGGGGGCGCTTGAAGCAAAAACGCCCTGGCATGAGGGCCAGGGCGCTTCAAAGTGGCGCTGCACGCGCCGGCGCAGTGGCTCTATTCGACGCGCGCCGTGCTGCCCGCGCCGGCCACCGTCGAGGCGACCTCCAGCTTGGCCTGGATGGTGCGCACAGTCTGCGCGAAGCGCTCGCGGGAAACGGTGTCCAGCACCACGTTTTCCGACGCCTTGGCTGCCAGCAGCGGATCCTGATGGCGCCCGTTGACACGGAACTCGAAATGCAGGTGCGGCCCGGTCGCCCAGCCCGTGCTGCCGACCGCACCCAGCTTCTGGCCCTGCTGGATGCGCTGGCCCTTCTTCACGTCGATGCGGCTGAGGTGGGCGTAAAGCGTCTCGCGGCCTTGCGAATGCTGGATCTCGACCACGTTGCCATAGCCGTTCTGCCAACCGGCCGATTCGACGATGCCGTCACCCACCGCACGCACGGGCGTGCCTGTGGGCGCGCTGTAATCCACGCCCAGATGCTGGCGCCAGGTCTGCAACACCGGGTGCAGTCGTTCGGCGAACCCGGAGGTCATGCGAGAGAACTCCACCGGGCTGGCCAGGAAGCTGCGCCGGCGGCTTTCGCCATCCAGGCCGTAGTAGCCGCCACGGCCATCGGCCGGGACGAACCAGACAGCGTGGTGGGCCCGCCCGCCGGCAATGAACTCAGCTGCCAGCACACGGCCGGCACTGTCGCCCCAGGGTACCGCTTCGCCATCGGCGGTCAGGGCTTCGTAGACGACATGGAAGCTGTCGCCCTTGCGCAGCGCACGATGGAAGTCGATGTCGGTGGCGAAGATCTCGGCCAGTTGCGTGGCCACGCTGTCCGGCAGGTTCGCGGCATCGGTGGCGGCAAACAGCGTGCTGCGGATCGTGCCGCCAGCCATCACGGGCCGGGTGGTATAGGGCACCGTGCGCACCTGGGCGTTCCAGCGGCCCGCCTCCTGGGTCATTTCCAGGCGCTTGAAGTGTGTGCGGCCTTCGTCGCCCAGATCGGACGGGTAGCGGGCCGTGAGTGCCACCAGGCTGCCGTCTTCTCGTAGTTCCGCCTGGACCAGCTTGCCGGTGCGTCCGGAGATCAGCATGCGCGCGATCGGATCGGTGCGCAGGTAGAAGGCCGCTTGGCGGTCGACCACGCCCAGGCGGGCCAGCAGGCTGTCCACGGTGTCGTTGCCGCGGGTGACGTCGCTGCGGCGCAGCACCAGCCCGTGCGTGCCCAGCGCTTCGAGCTGGCTGGCGATGTCCAGCGGCTCGACGGCTTCGGTCACCACGCGCTTGGGCAGGCTGCTGGCGTCCGGCGCCAGCGGTGCGATGGCCACGGCGGTGATGGCGAAGCCACCCAGCAGGCTCAAGATGGCCAGGGTGATGCTGCGACGGTGTTCTTGGCCGAAACGCAGCGTTTGCGGCAGCGCTTCTTGCAACAGTGTCTGGAAACTCACAGGCGGGCCGGATGAAGGTACGCCGCCCCGGCCAGGCCGTTGCCGGACGCAACCGGCGACATCAGGGGCAGCGATGAATGCGACAGGGCGGCCCCAGAGGGCCCGCCTAGAATGAAATGAATCGGTTGCAGCAGCGCGTACGTGCGGCAAGCAGCAGACGCCCGACGGAACCAGGGGGCCGAGTATAGCCAGGGCCCTCCCCCCGCAGACCTGGAAAAATTACGGATATCGCCGCAGCACCATGAGCCAGATCCCTTCCGACCTGACCACCACGCCGGCCGCAGCATGGCCCGCCGGCCGGCCCGTGGCTGCAGAGTCGACATCTCCTGGGCCCGAAGCCGCTGCGGAAGCGGGGCTCAGCGACGCGGTGCAGGCCGCGCTGGCCGTGACGCTGCGCGGCTGCGAAGAGCTGCTGCCGCGTCAGGAATGGGTGAAGAAGCTGCAGCGTGCCGAAGCCAGCGGGCAACCCTTGCGCATCAAGCTGGGCCTGGACCCGACGGCGCCGGACATCCACATCGGCCACACCGTGGTGCTGAACAAGATGCGCCAGTTGCAGGACCTGGGGCACACAGTGATTTTCCTGATCGGCGACTTCACGTCGATGATCGGCGACCCTTCCGGCCGCAACGCCACGCGCCCGCCGCTGACGCGCGAACAGATCACCGCCAACGCCCAGACCTACTACGCGCAGGCCAGCCTGGTGCTGGACCCGGCGAAGACCGAGATTCGCTACAACAGCGAGTGGAGCGATCCGCTGGGCGCGCGCGGCATGATCGAGCTGGCGGCCAAGTACACCGTGGCGCGCATCCTGGAACGCGAGGACTTCACCAAGCGCTTCAAGGCCGGGACGCCGATCAGCGTGCACGAGCTGCTCTACCCGCTGATGCAGGGCTTTGATTCGGTGGCGCTGAAGTCGGATCTCGAGCTCGGCGGCACAGACCAAAAGTTCAATCTGCTGGTCGGGCGCGCCTTGCAGCAGGAATACGGCCAGGAGCCGCAGTGTGTGCTCACGATGCCGCTGCTGGAAGGCCTGGACGGCGTCGAGAAGATGTCCAAGAGCAAGGGCAACTACATCGGCATCACCGAGCCGGCCAACAGCATGTTCGCCAAGGTGCTGAGCATCAGCGACGTGCAGATGTGGAAGTGGTACACGCTGCTGAGCTTCCGGGCCGAGGCCGAGATCCAGTCGCTACGGCGCGAGGTCGATGCCGGCCGCAACCCGAAGGACGCCAAGGTTCAGCTGGCGCTGGAAATCACGTCCCGCTTCCATGGCGCCGCCGCAGCCGCGGCCGCGCACGACGACTTCCAACGTCGCGCCGCCGGGGGCGTGCCCGACGAGATTGCCGACGTGGCACTCGCCGGCGGCCCGCTGGCCATCGGTGCCCTGCTCAAGCAGGCTGGCCTGGTGCCTTCCACCAGCGAGGCCCTGCGCATGGTCGAGCAGGGCGGCGTGCGTATCGATGGCGCTGTCGTCAGCGACAAGGCGCTGAAGGTGGCGCCGGGGACCTTCGTCGTGCAGGTCGGCAAGCGCAAGTTCGCGCGTGTGACGCTGTCGGCCTGAGCGCGCAGGCGGCGATGCTGGCCTTGCTGCAACGCGTGCAGCGTGCGCAGGTGGATGTTGACGGACAGACCACGGGCGCCATCGGGCCCGGACTGCTGGTCTTCGTCTGCGCCGAGCCGTCGGACACCGAATCACACGCCCTGCGCCTGGTGGACAAGATCCTGAAGCTGCGCATCTTTGCCGACGACGCCGGCAAGATGAACCGCAGCGTGATGGACGTGGCCGGTGGCCTGCTGATCGTCAGCCAGTTCACGCTGGCCGCCGACACCCGCAGCGGCAACCGCCCCAGCTTCACTGGCGCAGCGCCGGCCGATCTGGGCCGGGCCCTGTTCGATGCCGTGGTGGCGGAGGCCAGAAAAAGAATCACGCCGGCGGAGCGCGTCCAGACCGGCGTGTTCGGGGCTGACATGCAGGTCAGCCTGGTGAATGCGGGACCGGTGACGATCCCGCTGCGCATCGACTAGGCCTCAGTCAGCGTATTGGCCAGCGGCCTTGATGGCCGGGCCCCAGCGGTTGATCTCGGCTTCGACGAACTTGCGGTGCTCGGCGGGGCTCAGGCGGGCGTCGGTGATGACGACGGCGCCCAGTGCTTCCTGGCGCTTGATGAACTCAGGGTCCTTCAGCGCGGCACGCATGGCGGCGTTGATCTGGTCCAGGATCGGCTTGGGCGTGCCCTTGGGCGCATACATGCCGTGCCAGATGCTGACGTTGAAGCCCTTCAGGCCGGATTCATCCAGCGTCGGCAGCTTGGCGAGCGCGGGCGTGGTCAGCCGCTTGGGGGTGGTGACGGCGAAGGCCTTGATCTTGCCGCCTTCAATCTGCCCGGTGGTGTTGGTGGTCTGGTCGCACATGATGTCGACCTGACCGCCCAAAAGGTCGGTCATGGCCGGGGCCGTGCCCTTGTAGGGGACGGTCGTCATGTCGATCTTGAGGGCCTGCTGGAACAACAGGCCGCACAGGTGCGATGCCGCGCCCAGGCCGGCGTTGGCCAGGTTGATCTTGCCCTTGTTGGCTTCCAGCCACTTCACCAGCTCGGCGTAGTTGTTGGCGGGCAGGGTGCTGCGGCCGACCAGCGTCATGGGCACTTCGTTGACCATGCCGATGAACTCGAAGTCGTTCATCGTGTCGTACGGCATCTTGCGGTACAGCGCGGGCGACGTGGCCATGCCGATGTGGTGCAGCAGCAGCGTGTAGCCGTCCGGCGCGGCCTTGGCCACCTTGGCGGCGCCCAGCGTGCCGCCGGCACCGCCGACGTTTTCGATGATCACGGTCTGGTTGTTCAGGCCCTTGCGCAGCACTTCGGCCAGGTCACGGGCCACCTTGTCGGTGGGGCCGCCAGCGGCGAACGGCACCACCAGGGTCACCGGCTTGTCCGGATAGGCAAAGGCCGTGGCGCCAACGGCAGCCAGGGTGAGGGCGATCAGGGTCTTCTTCATCGGCTTGTCTCCGGGGGAGGGGGGTAAAGGTAAGGCGCGCGAATGGTAGGCCGCGCCTGCCGGGCGCCGAAGGTGGGAAATACGTAATCCGCAACTCCTGCACGGACATGGCGGCCGCCGATGGGCCGACCCGCGGCAGGGGTTCAGCGGTAGCTGCGCGCGTCCTCGATCAGCTTGCCGTCGTTGGGCAGGCTGCCGGGCGGGACGATCTCGATGTCCGCGCGCAGCTTGGTCAGGTCGCGGACGGTGGCCGCCACCGCAGCGGCCAGCCCTTCGGCCGGCGCAGCGCACTCGGCGTGCAGCGTCATGCTGTCGTTGGCCATCTCGCCAGCCACCACCAGCCGCACGCGGCCCAGTTCCGGGTGGCGCCGGGCCACGGCGGCCACCTGGCCCGGGTGCACGAACATGCCGCGCACCTTGGCCGTCTGGTCGGCCCGGCCCAGCCAGCCGCGGATGCGTGTGTTCGTGCGGCCGGTGGGGCAATGGCCCGGCAGCACGGCCGAAAGGTCGCCGGTGCCCAGGCGGAGCATCGGGTAGTCGGGGTTCAGCGTGGTGACGACGACTTCGCCCACCTCGCCATCGGGCAACGGCTCGTCGGTGCCGGGCCGGACGATCTCGACGATCACGCCTTCGTCCAGCACCAGGCCCTCGCGCGCCGTGGTTTCGTAGGCGATCACCCCGCACTCGGCCGTGGCGTAGGCCTGGTAGCCATGGACGCCGCGCTCGGCCAGCCAGTCGCGCAGGCTGGGCGGGAAAGCCTCGCCGCTGACCAGGGCCTTCTTCAGGTGCGTGAGCGCCTGCCCGGCTTCTGCGGCCTTCTCCAGCAGGATGCGCAAGAAGCTCGGCGTGCCGGTGTAGGCGTCGGGCCGCAGGTGCTGCATGGCCTGCAGTTGCTGTTCGGTGTTGCCAGTGCCGCCCGGGAAGACGCTGCAGCCCAGCGCATGGGCCCCGCTTTCCATGATCCAGGCACCGGGGGTGAGGTGGTAGCTGAAGCAGTTGTGCACCAGGTCGCCCGCCTGGAAGCCGGCGGCCTGCAGGGCGCGCGCGCTGCGCCAGTAGTCGGCTCCGCTGCCCTCGGGCTCGTAGATCGGGCCCGGGCTCTGGTACACGCGGCGGGCCGGGCGCCCGGCCGACAGCGCGCGCCAGCCGATGGCACTGAAGCCGCCAAAGGGATCGTGCTGCGCCGCGCCCTCATCGCGCCCCGCCTGCTGACGCTGCAGCAGCTCGCTCTTGCGCGTGACCGGCAAGCGCGCCAGCGCGGCGCGGCTGGTGATGCCGGCCGCGTCGACACCCGCCAGCCCGGCGGCATACGCCGGCAACGCCTGCGCGGCACGCACCTGGGCCGGCAGCAGGGCCATCAATGCGGCCTCGCGCTCGGCGCTGGGCCGCAGGGCCAGCGGGTCGATGTGGGCGTTGGCCATCGTCAATCCTCCGTGTCCCAGCGTGCCAGGCGCTTCTTCAGGTCGTCCAGCCACTTGCGCTGCTCGGCAGCCGTCTTGATCTGGCTGACGTCGAATTCCGGCGTCAGGGCCAGCTTGCGCGCGAGTCGGGCGTGCAGCACGCTATCGGCCACGCGCAACTCGGCCACGCGCTTGCCGCGCAAGTCGAAGCCGCCATGCCGTTCGGCCAGCTTCAGGTCACGCAGGCCGCGCTGCAGTTGCTGCAGCGCGGCTTGGGCGTTGAAGGGCGGTGGTGCGAAGCCGATGCCACCGTCGTCTTCTGCACTGCTCATGACAGCCACCGCTTGCGGCGCTTGTAGCTCTTCACGTCCTTGAAGCTCTTGCGGTCGCCGCCGCCGACGCCGAGATAGAACTCCTTGACGTCCTCGTTCTCGCGCAGGTCCTTCGCCGCACCTTCCATCACGATGCGGCCGCTTTCCAGGATGTAGCCATGGTCGGCGTAGCGCAGCGCCATGTTGGTGTTCTGCTCGGCGACGAGGAAGGACACGTCCTCCTCGGCATTGAGACGGCGCACGATCTCGAAGATCTCCTCGACGATCTGCGGCGCC
>JAIXZR010000150.1 GCA_027489455.1 Rubrivivax sp.
GACTCGAACCTCCACGCCGTTAAGCGCTAGTACCTGAAACTAGTGCGTCTACCAATTCCGCCATCTGGGCTAGATCAGGAACCAAGGATCATACTATCAAACAGAACAACAACGCAAGCAGCCCCGTCGCTCCGACGCCGGGCCCGGCCCTGATGGGCGAGTTCGACGGCCGCGTCGAGGGCCATCGCGATGGCCACGGCTTCGTCGTCCCCGACAACGGCGACCCGGCGATCTATCTGGCCCCGCAGGAAATGCGGGCCGTACTGCACAGAGACAGGGTGCGCGTGCGCATCCAGCGCATGGATCGCAAGGGTCGGCCCGAAGGCCGGGTGCTGGAAATCCTCGAACGCCGCAAGACTCCCATCATCGGCCGACTGCTGCACGAAGGCGGGCAGTGGATCGTGGCGCCCGAGGACCGGCGCTATGGCCAGGACGTGCTGATCCCGAAGAACGCCACCGCCAGCGCGCAGGTCGGCCAGGTGGTGTCGGTCGAACTCACCGAGCCGCCATCACTGCATTCGCAGCCCGTCGGCCGCGTGGCCGAGGTGCTGGGCGAGATCGACGACGCCGGCATGGAGATCGAGATCGCGGTGCGCAAGTACGAGGTGCCGCATCGCTTCACGCCTGAAACCTTGGCCGCCGCGGCAGCCTTGCCCGAGAAACTGCGTGCGGTCGACCGCAAGAACCGCGTCGACCTCACCGATGTGGCGCTGGTCACCATCGATGGCGAAGACGCCCGCGATTTCGACGACGCGGTCTATTGCGAGCCGTTCAAGCGCGGCCGCGGCAAGACGGCCTTCACTGGCTGGCGCCTGCTGGTGGCCATTGCCGACGTCAGCCACTACGTCAAGCCCGGCGAGCCGCTGGACAACGACGCCTATGAGCGCGCGACTTCGGTGTATTTCCCGCGCCGCGTGATCCCCATGCTGCCGGAGAAGCTGTCCAACGGGCTGTGCTCGCTCAACCCGCATGTGGAGCGGCTGGCCCTGGTGTGCGACATGATCGTCGGCGAAGACGGCGCCATCGATGCGTACCAGTTCTTCCCGGCCGTCATCAATTCGCACGCGCGGCTCACGTACACCGAAGTCGCGTCTGCCCTGGCCAACACCCGCGGCCCGGAAGCGCAGAAACGCGCCGACGTGCTGCCGCATCTGCTGCATCTGCACGAGGTTTACAGGGCGCTGCTGAAGCAGCGCAACAAGCGCGGCGCCATCGATTTCGAGACCACCGAGACTCAGATCGTCTGCGATGACAACGGCCGGATCGAGAAGATCGTGCCGCGCACGCGCACCGACGCGCACCGCCTGATCGAGGAAGCCATGCTCGCGGCCAACGTCTGCGCAGCGGCCTTCATCGCCCAGGCGGACCATCCCAGCCTCTACCGCGTGCACGAAGGGCCCACGCCCGAAAAACGCGTCGCGCTGCAGGCCTACCTGCGGGCGCTGGGCCTGGGGCTGCACATCAGCGACGACCCCAGCCCAGGAGAGATGCAGGCCATCAGCCAGGCCACGCAGGGCCGCCCCGATGCGCTGCAGATCAGCACGATGCTGCTGCGGTCGATGCAGCAAGCGGTCTACACCGCCACCAACAACGGCCACTTCGGGCTGGCGTATGACGCCTACACCCACTTCACTAGCCCGATCCGCCGCTATCCGGACCTGCTGGTGCATCGCGTGATCAAGGCGCTGCTGGCGGGCAAGCGTTTTCACCTTGCGCCCAACGCCCTGACGCGCACGCCGGAAGTGCGCAAGAACGCGCGCCCGGCCGTCAAGCCGGCCAAGCCGCTGACGCAGGAGGTGCAGGTCTGGGAAGGCGTGGGCGCGCACTGCAGCGCCAACGAGCGCCGTGCCGACGAAGCCTCGCGCGATGTCGAGGCCTGGCTGAAGTGCCGCTTCATGCGCGAACACCTGGGCGAGGAGTTCTCCGGCACCGTCAGCGCCGTTGCTGGCTTCGGCCTCTTCGTCACCCTGGACGCGCTGTATGTGGACGGGCTGGTGCACATCACCGAACTCGGCGGCGAGTACTACCGTTTCGACGAGGCACGGCAGGAACTGCGCGGCGAGCGCAGTGGCGTGCGCTACGCGGTCGGTGCACGCGTACGGGTGCAGGTCAGCCGTGTCGACCTGGATGGGCGCAAGATCGATTTCAGGCTGGTGCGGGAAGGCGAGTCCGATCGTCTGCTGGACAAGGGCCGGCCGGAGCGCGCAGAACGCGCCGAACGGGCCAAGCCAGCCAGCGCGCTGGCCGAACTGGGTGCGGTGCGTGAAGCCGACCGTGTCGTCAAAGCCAGCGTGCGCGAGCTGAAGACGCAGGTGGCTGCTGGTGACAGTGCCAAACGCTCCCGCAAGCCCGCGGCGCGGCGGCCTGCGCCACGCCCACGCGCGCGCCGCTGACGCGCGTACGGGTGCGCCATCACCGCTGCGCGAGGCACTCGATCAGATTACCGGCGCGCAGCGGCCCTGCATGCCCCGTGGCCAACCAATTGTCGGCCGCGGCGCCATGCAGCCAGACGGCCGCACAGGCAGCGCGCAAAGCCGTGGCCTCGGCACAGGCCCCCGGCTCTGGCGTCGTCGCGCGCCCGGCCTGCGCCCACAGCCCGCCCGCCCAGCCGGCCAGCACGTCGCCCGTGCCTGCGGTGCCCAGCGCCGCGTTGCCGGTCGGATTGATATAGGCCTGGCCGTCGGGGGTGGCGATGACGGTGCCTGAGCCCTTCAGCACGACCAGGCACTGCAGACGCTCGGCCAGCACGGCTGCAGCCGCCAGGCGGTCGGACTGAACCTGATCGCGCGTGCTGCCGAGCAGCCTGGCGGCTTCCAGCGGGTGCGGTGTCAGCACCGTCACCCGCCCCTGCCCGCGCCGGTCGCGCAACGCCTGCTGCAGGGCCGGGCTGGCGGCCACGGCATTCAGGGCATCGGCATCCAGCAGCAAGCGTCCGGCCTGGGCCAGCAGCTGCGGCAGCGCCGCCGCGATGGTCTGGCCAGCCCCGCAGCCGGCGACCGTCACGGCACTTTCCAGCGGGCCCGGCAGCAGCGCCTCGGCCAAAGGGCGATGCATCACTTCGGCCCGCGTGCGCGGCATGGCGCCGGGCGCCAGCGAGCAGGCCAGCACGCGCCCCGCGCCTGCGGCCAGGGCGGCATGGGCCGCCAATACCAGCGCGCCTTCCATGCCTGCGGCCCCGCCCAGCAGCCAGACGTCGCCGAACAGCCCCTTGTGCCCGACGTGCGGCCGCTCATGGCGCATGGGCCGGGTCAGTAGCCGGGCGCGCGGCGTGGGCGTGGGCAAGCCCAGATCGTTCCACCACACCTGCCCGGCGTGGTCCCGCCCCTGGGCGGTGAAGCAGCCGGGCTTGATCGTCAGCAGCGCCAGGGTGGCCGTGGCGCGCACCGCCTGCGCGCCCAGCAGGGCGCCGGTGTCCGGGTGCAGGCCGCTGGGGATGTCCACGGCCAGACCCAACGCCTGCAGCCCGGCCCAGCGCTGAATCGCCTGCGCCAAGGCGCCTTCGGGTGCGCGGTGGCTGCCGATGCCCAGCAGGGCGTCGATCGCCAGATCCTGCGGCCCGAGGACCCAGGCTTCGGCAGGATCGAACCGGCGGATCGGCACCCCAGCGGCTTCGGCCAGACGCAGCGCCTGCGCTGCGTCTGCAGGCTGGCGCGCAGGGTCGCCCACGAGCCGTACCTGAACATCGTGCCGCGCGGTGTGCAGCAGCCGTGCCGCCACCAGGCCGTCGCCGCCGTTGTTGCCAGGCCCCGCCAGCACCAGCGTACGCCGGGCGTGGGGCGCGATCGCACGCGCCAGCCGCGCCAGCGCCAGGCCGGCCCGGGCCATCAGGGGCGGGTGCGGCGATGCCTGCTGTGCGGCTTGCTCGAGCACGCGCGTTCCGGCTGCGTCGTGCAGAGGCCATCCCGCCAGGGCCAGGCCGCCCAGCCCGCCGGTATCGCCACGCCACTGGCCATCCACTCGCAGGCTGCCGGCGGCCGGCAGGGCCGGTTCGGCCAGAGTCTTGGGGTGGCTCGAAGGCCGGGTGGCTGGCATCGCGGAATGATGCGCCATGCCGACAGAAGTAGGGTCAGCTTCTGCGGTCCGGACTGAATTCACGCAGATCAAGCGCCGTGGGCAGGCCGCTGATCAGCAAGGACAACTGCTGCGCGGCGCCGCTGGCCAGGGCCCAGCCATGGGCTCCGTGACCCAGGTTGAGCCACACGCCGCCGGCGGCGGCCCCCACCCGGGGCGCTCCGTCCGGCAGCTGCAGCCGCGGCCCCTTCCAGTGCGTGGCTTCACGCGTCACCGCGCAGCCCGGGAACGCGGCTTCCAGTGCCGTGTACAGGCGCTTCAGCCGGGCCGGGTCCAGCGCCTCGGGGCCCCCGCCCAGTGCCGTGACTTCGCTGACCCGCACACGCTGGCCAAGGCGGGTGATGGTGATGCCGGTGGCAGCGTCCAGCACGCCAGACCGGGGGCCCAGGGGGTCGCCGCCGTCGATGTGGCTGATGGGCGCGGTCACCGCATAGCCCCAGGGTGCCAGCCAGGGCAGCTTCAGCCCGATGCCCGCCAGCAGCGGCAGCGCGCCCGTGCCGGCGCAGATCACGATGGCGTCGAAGGTCTGCGTCTGCCCGCCGGCCAGCGTCAGGCTGGGGCCGGTTGTCGATCGGGCCGTATCGGCCGCTTGCACGCGCTGCACGTGGCTGTCGAATTCAAAGCCCACCCCCAGCTTTTGCGCCTGGGCCTTCAGGGACTGCGTCAGCTGCCGGCTGTTGCCGACCATGGCGGACGGCAACTGAACGGCAGCCCGCAGCGGCCAGGCGGCGGCCAGTGCGGGCTCGCGCTGGCGGGCTGCCGCCGGGTCCAGCAGATCCAGCCCAGGCTGGACATCGCCGCGGGCCTGCAGCGCTGCCAGGGCGCCCTTCACGGCAGCGACTTGTGCGGCCCGCGTCAGCAGCAGCAGGCCGCCCGACTGTTGCTCGTAAGCCAGATTGAACTGCTGCGTCAGCTCGCCCAGGCGCCGGCGGCTGGCGTGCGCCAGCGCGCGGAGTGCGGCTTCCCGCGGCAGGCGCGCTGCGGGGCGCGCGGCACGTCGATGGCGCCACAGCCAGCGACCATGGCGCAGGGCCCCCAGGCCGCCCAGCCAGGGCGGCTGCCAGGGGGCTTGCAGGCCGGGGACGCTCTCTGGCAAAGGCGCACAGGCGCTGACCAGGCCCGGCAGGGCAAAGCTGGCCTGGGTGGCAACGGCGCCGCGGCGCTCGAATACTGTCACCTGGTGCTGCAGCAGTGCCAGCTCAAGGGCAGTAGTGACACCGGTGATGCCGGCGCCGATCACAGCAATCCTCATGGCGCGCTTTGGTGGTCGGCGGCGCTGCCAGGGGCGGGCAGCGTGGCGCGTGCTAAACTCATTGGGTTTTTCCCGAACCGGATGGCCAATCCGTCTTCCAGCCTCGGGGCAAACAAATCGCGAACCCGACCGAACCAAGGTGTCGCACCGCGTGACAACGCGGATCATCCAAATCGACAGTGTCGAGACAGCCAGCGCGGCTTGCCGCCGATGGCCTGAAGGATGTTCCGCCAGCCCTTCCCGGGCATCACGGGTGCGATGAAGCGGCGGGATTCTAGACCCAACCTTCGGAGTAATCTCATGTCTGTCTCCATGCGTGAAATGCTGGAAGCCGGTGTCCATTTCGGGCACCAGACGCGCTTCTGGAACCCCAAGATGGCCCCGTACATCTACGGCCATCGCAACAAGATCCACATCATCAACCTCGAGAAGACGCAGCCGCTCTTCAACGACGCGATGAAGTTCGTGCGCCAGCTGGCAGCCCGCCGCGGCACGATCCTGATGATCGGCACCAAGCGCCAGGCGCGCGAGGTGATCGCGCTGGAAGCCCAGCGCGCTGGCATGCCCTACGTCGACCAGCGCTGGCTCGGCGGCATGCTGACCAACTTCAAGACCGTCAAGGGGTCGCTGAAGAAGCTCAAGGACATGCAGGCCACCAAGGAAGCCGGCACCGACAGCATGATCAAGAAGGAAGCGCTGCTGTTCGAACGCGACCTGATCAAGCTGGAGAAGGACATCGGCGGCATCCAGGACATGAACGCCCTGCCGGATGCGATGTTCGTGATCGACGTCGGCTATCACAAGATCGCGGTCGCCGAAGCCAAGAAGCTGGGCATTCCCGTGATCGGCGTCGTCGACACCAACCACTCGCCGGTGGGCATCGACTACATCATCCCGGGCAACGACGATTCGGCCAAGGCCGTGGCGCTGTATGCGCGATCGGTGGCCGATGCCGTGCTCGAAGGCAAGGCCAACGCTACGAATGAAGTCGTGCAGGCCGCGACCGGCAACGACGAGTTCGTCGAAGTCAGCGAAGCCTGACCCCGCGGCAGGCCCCGCGCCTGCCGACCGCCCCTGATCCCCATCCCGCAAGCGGCCGCCACGGCCGCTTGCTTCCGTACGGAGAACATTCATGCCCGCAATCACCGCAAGCCTGGTGGCCGAACTGCGCGCCAAGACCGACGCGCCCATGATGGAGTGCAAGAAGGCACTCACCGAAGCTGAAGGCGACATCGCCCGCGCCGAGGAGATCCTGCGCGTCAAGCTCGGCAACAAAGCCGGCAAGGCAGCGTCGCGCGTCACCGCCGAAGGCGTGGTCTCGGCCGTCGTCAACGGCAGCACTGGCGCCCTGATCGAGGTCAACTGCGAGACCGACTTCGTCTCCAAGAACGATTCCTTCCTGGCCTTCGTCAAGGCGACTGCCGAGCTCGTGGCAGCGCACAACCCGGCCGATGTGGCGGCGCTGTCGGTACTGCCGTACTCGCAAGACGGGTTCGGCCCGACGGTGGAAGACGTTCGCAAGGGGCTGATCGGCAAGATCGGCGAGAACATGGCCATCCGTCGCTTCAAGCGCTATGCCGGCGGCGGCCATCTGGCCAGCTACCTGCATGGCACCCGCATTGGCGTGATCGTGGAATTCACCGGCGATGAAGTTGCCGCCAAGGACGTGGCCATGCACGTGGCCGCGATGAAGCCCAAAGCCCTGGCCACCAGCGATGTGCCGGCTGAGCTGATCGAAGTCGAGCGCCGCGTCGCGGCCGAGAAGGCTGCCGAGGACTCCGCCGCCGCCGTCGCCGCGGGCAAGGCGGCGCAGTCGCCCGAGATCGTGGCCAAGCGCGTCGAAGGCTCGGTGCAGAAGTTCCTGAAGGAAGTCTCGTTGCTGAACCAGAGCTTCGTGAAGAACGACAAGCAGACGGTCGAGCAGATGCTGAAGGAAAAGGGCACCCAGGTCGCCGGCTTCACGCTCTACGTGGTGGGTGAGGGCATCGAGAAGAAGGTCGACGACTTTGCCGCCGAAGTGGCGGCCCAGGTGGCCGCCGCCAAGGGTCAGTGATCGGGCCGGCGTCAGGCGTGAGGCGCCGCCAGCGCGGCGCCTTACACTCGCCCGCTGCTGTATAGAACTCTGACCAAAGGCCGTACCGATGCCCCACTACAAGCGCATCCTGCTCAAGCTCTCCGGTGAGGCCCTGATGGGCGACGACGCCTACGGCATCAACCGCGCGACCATCGTGCGGATGGTGCAGGAGGTGCAGGAGGTGACCCAGCTGGGCTGCGAAGTGGCGGTGGTGATCGGTGGCGGCAACATCTTCCGCGGCGTGGCCGGCGGTGCCGTGGGCATGGACCGGGCGACGGCCGACTACATGGGCATGCTGGCCACGGTGATGAACTCCCTGGCTCTGGCCGACACGATGCGCCAGGAGGGCATGACTGCCCGCGTGATGTCGGCCATCAGCATCGAGCAGGTCGTCGAACCCTACGTACGCCCCAAGGCACTGCAGTACCTCGAAGAGGGCAAGGTCGTCATCTTCGCTGCCGGCACCGGCAACCCCTTCTTCACCACGGACACTGCTGCCGCGTTGCGCGGCGCCGAGATCGGCGCGCAGATCGTGCTGAAGGCAACCAAGGTCGACGGCGTCTACAGCGCTGATCCGAAGAAAGACCCGAGCGCCACGCGCTACGCCACGATCAGCTTCGACGAGGCGATCTCGCGCAACCTGCAGGTGATGGACGCCACCGCCTTCGCGTTGTGCCGCGACCAGCGCCTGCCGATCAAGGTCTTCAGCATCTTCAAGGCCGGTGCCCTCAAGCGCGTCGTGCAAGGCGATGACGAAGGCACCCTGGTGCATGTTTGAGCAAGCTGCCACACCACCATGAGCATCCCCGAGATCAAGAAAACGGCCGAATCCAAGATGGGCAAGTCCATCGAGGCCTTCAAGAACGAACTGCACAAGATCCGCACCGGCCGTGCGCACCCCGGGCTGCTGGACCAGGTGCAGGTCGACTACTACGGGTCGATGGTTCCGATCAGCCAGGTCGCCAACGTCTCGCTGCTCGACGCCCGCACGATCAGCGTGCAGCCGTGGGAAAAGGGCATGGGCCCGAAGATCGAGAAAGCCATCCGTGAATCCGATCTGGGCCTGAATCCGTCGGCGCAAGGCGACCTGCTGCGCGTGCCGATGCCGGCACTGACCGAGGAACGGCGCCGCGAGCTGACCAAGGTCGTGCGCAACGCCGGTGAAGACGCCAAGATCGCCGTGCGTGCCGTGCGCCGGGACGCCAACGAGCAGCTGAAGAAGTTGCTGAAGGAAAAACTCGTGGCCGAAGATGACGAGCGCCGCGCGCAGGACGAAGTGCAACGCCTGACGGACCGTACGATCGCCGAGATCGACAAGCTCGTTCAGGGCAAGGAAGCCGAAGTCATGGCCGTCTGAAGCGGCCAGAGATCGTTCAGACCCATGTCCAGATCCCCAGCGGCCGAAGCGGCTGACAACGCCAACGCGGTGCCCCGCCACGTCGCCGTCGTGATGGACGGCAATGGTCGCTGGGCACGCCAGCGGTACATGCCCCGTTTCTTCGGGCACAAGCAGGGTGTCGATGCCCTGGTGCGCGCGGTGAACGCGTTTGCCGACCGTGGCGTGCAGTACCTCACCGTGTTCGCGTTCTCTTCCGAGAACTGGAAGCGGCCGACCGAGGAAGTCTCGGGCCTGATGAGCCTCGTGTTGGTGGCGGTGTCGAAGTACCTCACGAAGCTGGCCGGTGACGGTGTCCGCATCCGCATCATCGGCGACCGTTCGGCCGTTTCCGACAAGCTGCGCGCCGCCTGGGAACACGCCGAGGCGCTGACCGAAAAGAACAGCCGAATCACCTTGAGCGTGGCCTTCAACTACGGTGGCCGTTGGGACGTGGTGCAGGCCTGCAGGCGCGCGATCGCCGATGGCGTGAAGCCCGAGCAGTTCGACGAGCACTTCCTGTCGCGCCAGCTCGCCCTCAGTTTCGCCCCCGATCCCGACCTGTTCATCCGCACCGGCGGCGAGATGCGCATGAGCAACTTCCTGCTCTGGCAGGCGGCCTATTCCGAACTGTTCTTCACTGAATGCCTGTGGCCCGATTTCGGCGAAGCCGAGATCGATGCCGCGCTGCAGGCCTATGCGCAGCGCGACCGCCGCTTCGGCGGCATCCGCGCGCTGGAAGTCGTGCCTGAAGGCACCTGACATGGCGGCCGATGGCGGGCCTGCGATTGCCAGCCATGCTGGCCCCGCGGCGGATCGTCGCCGGCTGCGGGCCACGGCCCGCTTCGTCTGACCCGATGCTGCTGCAGCGCGTGATCACGGCGGTGGCCCTGGTGCTGCTGCTGTTGCTGGCCCTGGCGCAGGGCAGCCTGTGGCCGTTCGCCCTGCTGACGCTGGCGTTGATCGCCGCCGCCGGCTGGGAATGGGGCCGGCTCAATCAGGCCGGGGCGATCGCTTCCTGGGGTTTCGGCCTGTGCGTGGCGGCAGCCGGCCTGGCCGCACTGTTGGGCCCCTGGTCGGTGCAGGCGCCTGCGGGCCTGTGGTGGCTGGTCGTCGCGCTCTGGGGGCTGGGCGGTGGGCTGGCCCTGCGCAGCGGCCCCCCAGGTTGGCCGCGGCTGCCACGGGCGGCGCGCTGGGGTCTGGGCCTGGTCGGCCTGTGGGCGGCCTGGCTGGCCTTGGCCCATGCGCGGGCCCTGGGCGTCAACTTCCTGCTGTCGACCTTGTGCCTGGTGTGGATGGCCGATGTCGCGGCCTATTTTGGCGGCCGGCGCTTCGGACGCCGCAAGCTGGCGCCCGCGATCAGCCCGGGCAAGAGCTGGGAAGGCGTCTGGTCCGGGGTGGCCGGCGTGCTGGCACTGGCCTGCCTGTGGCTGCTGGTCGACCGCCATCTTGCCGTGGACAGCGCCAGCCTCTACACGCGCCTGCAGCACGCGCTGGGCTGGGCTGGGCTGGTGGCTGCGCTGGCGCTGCTGGTGGCTTTCAGCGTCGGTGGCGATCTGATGGAATCCCTGGTCAAGCGCGCAGCGGGTGCGAAGGACAGCAGCCGGCTGCTGCCCGGCCACGGCGGCGTGCTCGACCGCGTCGACGCCCTGCTGCCAGTGCTGCCCCTGGCGCTGGCCCTGACTTCGCTGACACGCCCATGAGCCCGATGCCATCTCACCCTGCGTCTGTATCCGCCCCTTCCGCCGGCCCTGCCGGGGCTTCGCCGCGCCAGCGCCTGGCGGTGCTGGGGTCCACCGGATCCGTCGGCGCCAGCACCCTGGACGTGGTGGCGCGCCACCCTGAACGTTTCGAGATCGTCGGTCTCACCGCCCATGCCCGGGTGGACGTGCTGCTGCAGCAGTGCCTGCGCTGGCGCCCGCGCGTGGCCGTGCTGCCGACCGAGGAACGCGCCGCCACGTTGCGTGCCGCGCTGGCCGCGCAGGGTGTCGCGACGGAAGTGCAGGTGGGCGCGCAGGCACTGTGCGACCTGGCCGCGGCGCCAGATGTCGACAGCGTGATGGCGGCCATCGTCGGTGCGGCCGGCCTGCCGCCCTGCATGGCTGCCGCGTATGCCGGCAAGCGGCTGCTGCTGGCCAACAAGGAAGCGCTGGTCGTGGGTGCCGACCTGTTCATGCAGGCCGTGCGCGACGGCGGCGCCACGCTGCTGCCGATCGACAGCGAGCATTCCGCGATCTTCCAGTGCCTGCCGGAGGACCGGCGGGCCTGGGCCGCGCGCATCGACCACATCATCCTCACCGCCAGCGGTGGCCCGTTCCGGCAGCGCGACCCGGCCAGCTTCGACAGCATCACGCCGGCCCAGGCGGTGGCGCACCCGAACTGGGTGATGGGGCAGAAGATCTCGGTCGATTCGGCGACGATGATGAACAAGGCGCTGGAAGTGATCGAAGCGCGCTGGCTGTTCGATCTGCCGCCCGAGCGCATCCGTGTGGTGCTGCACCCGCAGAGCATCATCCATTCGATGGTGGTGTGCCGCGACGCCTCGGTGCTGGCCCAGCTGGGCACGCCCGACATGAAGGTGCCGATCGCCTACGGGCTGTCGTTCCCCGAACGCATCGAATCCGGGGCCGACCGGCTGGACTTTCTGAAGCTCCAGGCCCTGAGCTTCGAGGCGCCCGACCCGGCACGCTTCCCCGGCCTGCAGCTGGCCTACGATGCCTTGGCCGCGCCGGCCGGCAGCACCGCGGTGCTGAACGCGGCCAACGAGGAAGCCGTCGCTGCCTTCCTGGCGGGCCGCATCCGCTTTACCGACATCCACCGCGTCAATGCAGGTACGGTCGACGCATTCGTCTTGCGCCTGGGGCCCGCCCGGTTGCTGGACGACTTGTTGGACATTGACCGCCGCGCCCGCGCCGCGGCCCGGCAGCGCATCGAGGAGCTCGCTTCGTGATCACCACCGTTCTGGCCTTCCTGCTGACGCTGGGGGTGCTGATCGTCATCCACGAATACGGCCACTACCGCGTTGCCGTGGCCTGTGGCGTGAAGGTGCTGCGCTTTTCCGTCGGCTTCGGCAAGGTGATCTGGCGGCGCCAGAGTTCACCCGACGCGACCGAGTTCGTGCTCTGTGCGCTGCCGCTGGGCGGCTATGTGCGCATGCTCGACGAACGCGAAGGCGGCGTGTTGCCCAGCCAGCTGCACCAGACCTTCAACCGCCAGCCGCTGGGGCGCCGGGCCGCCATCGTTGCCGCAGGCCCGCTGGCCAATCTGGCGCTTGCCGTGCTGCTGTACGCGGCTGCGCACTGGATCGGCATCGACGAACCGAAGGCCGTGCTGGGCCCACCGGTGGCCCAGAGCGCGGCCGAACGCGCCGGGCTGCGCTCGGGCGACTGGGTGCGGGCACTGGCCACGCCTGGCGGCGAGTGGCAGGACGTGCATTCGATGACCGACCTGCGCTGGGAAGTGACCCAGGCGGCGCTACGCCAGGAGAAGCTGGAGCTGCAAGTCAGCCGGCGCGACGGGGGTGGCTCGCGCACGGTGGTGCTGGATCTGTCGGGCCTGGCCACGCGTGAAGTCGACGCGCAGCTCATGCGCACCATCGGTCTGGGCAGCCCCTACAGCGAGCCGGTGCTGGGCGACGTCAAGGCCGGTGGCCCGGCAGCGATGGCGGGTTTGCTTACCGGCGACCGCGTGTTGAAGGTCGACGACACGGCCATCCAGGATGCGCAGACGCTGCGTGAACGCATCCGCGCCGCGGTGCGCGAAGGTCGCGCGCAGCCGCAGGTCTGGCAGGTGGAGCGCAGCGGCCAGGTGCTGTCGGTCACCGTCACCCCGCGCGTGGCCACGGATGCGGCCGCGAACGACGGCAAGGGCGCCAGCGTGGGGCGCATCGATGCCTTCGTCGGCCAGCCGCCGGCCATGGTCACCGTCCGCCACGGTCCCATCGACGGGCTGGCGCTGGGCGTCACGCGCACCTGGGAGGTGTCTTCTCTGACGGTGACGATGCTCGGCCGCATGCTGGTCGGCGAGGCCTCGATCAAGAACCTGAGCGGGCCGCTCACGATCGCTGACTACGCCGGCCAGTCCGTCAGCCAGGGCCTGGCCTACTACCTGGGCTTCCTGGCGCTGGTCAGCGTCAGCCTGGGGGTGCTGAACCTGCTGCCCCTGCCGATGCTCGATGGGGGGCATCTGATGTATTACATTTTCGAAGCCGTCACCGGGCGCCCGCCGTCCGATCTCTGGCTGGCCAGGCTACAGCGCGGCGGCATCGCCGTCTTGATGCTGATGATGTCGGTCGCCCTCTACAACGACGTGGCGCGCCTGTTGGGCGCCAACTGAACCCCATGCTCCCTGTTTCCCCGTTCGGGCCCTTGCGCAGCAGCGCGGCCCTGGTCGTGCTGAGCGCGGCAGCCATCGTCGCGCCGGCCTTCGCGCAGGGTGTGCAGCCCTTCGTGCTGAAGGACATCCGCATCGAAGGCCTGCAGCGGACCGACCCCGGCACCGTTTTCGCGGCGCTGCCTTTCCGCATCGGCGACACCTACACGGATGACAAGGGCTCCACGGCCCTGCGATCGCTGTTCGCCACCGGCCTGTTCAAGGACGTCCGCATCGAGATCGAAGGCGACGTCGCCGTCGTCATCGTCGACGAACGCTCGATCATCGCCAGCGTCACCTTCGTGGGCCTGAAGGAATTCGACAAGGACCCGTTGTCGAAATCCCTGCGCGATGCCGGCATCGGCGAAGGCCTGCCGTTCGACCGCGCGCTGATCGATCGTGCCGAACAGGAAATCAAGCGCCAGTACCTGAGCCGCAGCCTGTACGGCGCCGAGGTCGTGACGACGATCACCCCGATCGAGCGCAACCGTGTCAACGTCACCTTCACGATGACCGAAGGCGACGCGGCGCGCATCCGCGACATCCGCATCAGCGGCAACAAGGTCTTCAGCGAATCGACGCTGCTGGGCCTGTTCGAGCTCACCCCATCGGGCTGGTTCACCTGGTACAGCAAGACCGACCGCTACTCGCGCACCAAGCTCAACGCCGATCTGGAGAAGCTGCGCGCCTACTACGTCAACCGCGGCTATCTCGAATTCGCCATCGAATCGACGCAAGTCACGATCTCCCCCGACAAGCAGACCATCTCGGTGGCGATCTCGGTCAAGGAAGGCCAACCGTACACCGTGACTTCGGTGCGCCTGGAAGGCGACTACCTGGGCAAGGAAGAGGAATTCCGCGCCTTCGTCTCGCAGCGCCCTGGCCAGCCCTACCGTGGCGACGCGGTCGCCGACACGACGCGCCGGTTCACCGATCTCTTCGGCCTCTATGGCTATGCCTTCGCGCGCATCGACCAGCGTACCGAGATCGATCGTGCCACCGGGCAGGTGGCGGTGGTGCTCTCGGCCGATCCGCAGCGCCGGGTGTACGTGCGCCGCATCGACGTGGCCGGCAACACCCGCACGCGTGATGAAGTCGTGCGGCGCGAGTTCCGGCAGCTTGAATCGGCCTGGTACGACGGCGGCCTGATCAAGCTTTCGAAGGAACGGGTCGACCGGCTGGGCTATTTCAAGGACGTCGAGGTCGAGACCAACGAGGTGCCGGGGGCGCCTGACCAGGTCGATCTGGTCGTCAACGTGACCGAGAAGCCGACCGGCAACCTCATCGTCGGTGCCGGCTACTCCAACGCCGAGAAGTTCACCTTCTCCGCATCGATCAAGCAGGACAACGCCTTCGGGTCCGGCAACTACCTGGGTGTGGAAGTCAATACCAGCCGGAACAACCGCGCGCTGGTACTGAGCACGGTCGATCCGTACTGGACGGTGGACGGTATCTCGCGGGCGCTGGACATCTACTACCGCGTCAGCCGGCCCTTCAACAGCCTGGGCGACACCTACGACCTGAAGACGCCGGGTGCTTCGGTGCGCTTCGGTGTGCCGTTCTCCGAGTACGACACCGTGTTCATGGGCATCGGCTTCGAGCGCACCGAGATCGGCACCAGCGCGGGCATCCCGCTGAGCTACCTGAACTACCGTGTGCTCTACGGCAACAACGCCAATGCCTTCCCGATCACGCTGGGCTGGGCGCGCGATGCGCGCGACAGCGTCGTCACGCCCACGACGGGCCGCTATCAGCGCGTGAACCTGGAAGCCAGCCTGTTCGGCGACGTGCGCTACACGCGCACCAATCTGCAGTACCAGGAATTCTGGCCCCTGCCTTTGCGCCTGTCGGTGGGCGTCAACGCCGAGATCGGCTGGGGCGCCGGCCTGGGTGGCAAGCCGTTCCCGGTGTTCAAGAACTTCTACGGCGGTGGCCTGGGATCGGTGCGTGGCTTCGAGCAGGGCTCGCTGGGAGTGGTGGATCCCACGGGGGCCTACATTGGCGGTGCCAAGCGATTCAACCTAAACACCTCGCTGTACTTTCCGGTGCCGGGTACTGGCAACGACAAGTCGCTGCGCATCTTCGCCTTCGTCGATACCGGCAACGTCTGGCGTGAAGGCGAGAAGATCACCGGCGACACGCTGCGCAGTTCGGTCGGTGTGGGCTTGAGCTGGATCTCGCCAGTGGGCCCGCTGCAGCTGAGCTATGGCAAACCGGTGCAGTTCCTGCGCAACGATAGAATCCAGCGTTTCCAATTCCAGATCGGGACTGCGTTCTGATGAAGACGTTTGCCATCCAATGGCTGGCCGCTGCGGCGGTGTTCGGTGCCTGTGCCATCCCGGCCCAGGCGCAGGAACTGAAGATCGGCTATGTCAACAGCGAGCGCGTGCTCCGCGAAGCTCTGCCGGCCAAGGCAGCGCAGACCAAGCTGGAAGCCGAATTCGGCAAGCGTGAACGTGAGCTCAACGAGCTGGCGCAGCGCCTGAAGGCGGCCGCGGACAAGCTCGAAAAGGATGGCCCGACCCTGGCGCCCAGCGAGCAGCAGCGCCGCCAGCGCGAGCTGGTGGACCAGGATCGCGAGATCCAGCGCAAGCGGCGGGAATTCCAGGAAGACCTGAACCAGCGCCGCAATGAAGAACTGGCTGCCGTCGTCGAGCGTGCCAATCGCGTCATCAAGCAGATCTTCGACAGCGAGAAGTACGACGTGATCCTGCAGGAAGTGGTGTTCGCCAGCAGCAAGGTCGACATCACCGACAAGGTCATCAAGGGCCTGAACGCCCCCGCCGCGCCTGGCGCCAAGTAGGCCTGCGCTGCACCAGGGCAGGGTGGCGTTGGTGCAGGCCCGGCTGGCCGAACTCAGCGCCGCCCTGGGCGGGCAGCTGTTGGGTGATGGCGATGCCGTCGTCACGCGCATCGGCCCGCTGGAAACGGCCGACGCTAGCACCATCAGCTTCCTGGCCAATCCCCGCTACCTGGCCCAGCTGGCCAGCACACGGGCTGGCTGCGTGATCGTCGCACCGGCCCAGGCCACTGCTGCTGCCGCGCGCGGCGCAGCCATCGTCTGCGAAGACCCCTACCTGGCGTTGGCCCACCTCACGCAGTGGTGGGCTGCCCGCACGCGGCCGGTGGCCGTGCCTGGCGTCCATGCCAGCGCGGTTGTCGAGCCTGGTGCCCACATCCATGCCAGCGCCAGCGTGGGCGCACTGGCTTACGTGGGTGCAGGCGCGCAGGTGGGTGAGGGCGCGGTCATCGGCGCGCAGGCGCACGTGGGCCCAGGCGCCCGGGTGGGCGCACGCACCCGGCTGGCTGCCCGGGCTCAGCTGGGCGAAGGCTGCGTGATCGGCGCACGCGGCATCGTCCATGGTGGCGTGGTCATCGGTGCCGATGGCTTCGGCTTCGCGCCCGTGAAGGCCGAAGGCGGCCGCTGGGAAAAGATCGAGCAGCTCGGTGCCGTCGTCATTGGCGATGACGTCGAGATCGGCGCCAACACCTGCATCGACCGCGGCGCGCTGGACGACACGGTGCTGGAAGATGGCGTCAAGCTGGACAACCTGGTGCAGATCGGCCACAACGTGCGCGTCGGCGCTCATAGCGCCTTTGCCGGCTGCGTAGGGGTGGCCGGCAGCGCACGCATCGGCCGGCACTGCACGGCCGGCGGCGGCGCGATCATCCTGGGGCACCTGGAGATCGTCGACCACGTGCACATCAGCGCGGCCACGGTGGTGACGCGGTCGATCCTGAAGCCGGGCCAGTACACCGGCCTGTTCCCCTTCGATGACAATGCGTCGTGGGAAAAGAACGCAGCCACGCTGCGCAACCTGCACGCGATGCGCGAGCGCCTGCGCGCGCTGGAAAAGAAAAGCTGAAGGGCAAGCCCGTTCGATGGACATCCAACGCATCCTGCAGAAGCTGCCGCACCGTTACCCCTTCCTGCTGGTGGACCGGGTGCTGGAGATCGAAAAGAACGTTCGCATCCGGGCACTGAAGAACGTCACCTACAACGAGCCCTTCTTCACTGGCCACTTCCCCTCGCGCCCGGTGATGCCGGGCGTTCTGATGCTCGAGGCCCTGGCCCAGGCCGCCGCGCTGCTGTCGTTCGAATCGGCCGATGCCGAGCCGGACGACCAGACCGTTGTCTACTTTGCCGGCATCGATGGCTGCCGCTTCAAGCGCCCGGTGGGGCCTGGGGACCAGTTGATCCTGGAAGCCGCGATCGATCGCGTCAAGGCTGGCATCTACAAGTACAAGACGCGGGCCACGGTGGACGGCGTGCTGGCCGTCGAAGCCGACATGATGTGCACCGTGCGCCGCCTGGGCTGAGGCCATGGCGCGAGTGCATCCCACGGCGCTGGTCGACGCGGCGGCCGAGCTGGCGGCCGACGTCACGGTCGGGCCCTATGCCGTGATCGGCGCCGGCGTGCAGATCGGCGCCGGCACCACGGTCGGGTCGCACTGCACCATTGACGGGCCCACCCGGATCGGCTGCGACAACACCATCCACGCCCACACGGCGCTGGGCTGCGCGCCACAGGACATGAAGTACCGCGGCGAGCCGACCGAGCTGCACATCGGCGACCGCAACACCATCTTCCAGTACTGCACCTTCAGCCGCGGCACCGTGCAGGACGGCGGCGTCACGCGCGTGGGCAGCGACAACTGGATCATGGCCTACGTGCACCTGGCGCACGACGTGCAGCTGGGCAGCCACGTGATCCTGGCCAACAGCGCCACGCTCGCCGGCCATGTGCAGGTGGGCGACTGGGTGATCGTCGGCGGCCTGACGGGCGTGCACCAGTTCTGCAAGATCGGCGCGCATGCGATGACGGGCTTCCAGAGCCATGTGTCGCAGGACGTGCCACCGTTCATGATGGTCGCCGGCAACCCGCTGGGCGTTCATGGCTTCAACGTCGAAGGCCTGCGGCGCCGCGGCTTTTCTCGCGAGCGCATCGCGCAGGTCAAGCAGATGCACCGGCTGCTGTACCGCGAAGGGCTGGCCCTGGCAGCCGCGACCGACGCGATCGCCGCGCTGAAGGGTGGCATCGCGGACCCGGCGGCCGATGCCGACATCGCCCTGCTGCTGGACTTCATCGCCGCGTCGGCGCGCGGCATCGCGCGCTAGCGCGCCGGGCCGCGGCAGGCCATCGATGCAACTGGCCCTGGTTGCCGGCGAGACCTCGGGCGATCTGCTGGCCGGCCTGCTGCTGGGCGGCCTGCGCCAGCGCTGGCCAGGCCTGCAGGCCAGCGGCATCGGCGGGCCGCAAATGGCGGCCCAGGGCTTCCAGGCCTGGTGGCCGCACGACAAGCTGGCCGTGCGCGGCTATGTCGAGGTGCTGCGCCACTACCGTGAAATCGCCGGCATCCGCGATGCGCTGGCGGCACGGCTGCTGGCGGCGCGCCCCAGGGCTTTCATCGGTGTGGACGCGCCCGATTTCAACCTGGGGCTGGAGCGGCGCCTGAAGGCTGCCGGCATCAAGACCGTGCACTTCGTCTGCCCCTCGATCTGGGCCTGGCGCGGTCGGCGCGCCAGCAAGATGGCCGCCAGCTGCGACCACGTGCTGTGCCTGTTCCCGTTCGAACCGGAGCTGCTGCACCGCCACGGCGTGGCCGCCACGTACGTGGGCCACCCGCTGGCCGATGCCATCCCGCTGCAGGTGCCGCGTGCTGCGGCGCGGCAGGCCATCGGCCTGGCCGACGATGTCCCGCTGCTGGCCGTGCTGCCGGGCAGCCGGCGCAGCGAGATCCAGTACATCGCGCCCGTCTTCCTGCAGGCCGTGGCGCGCCTGGCGCAAGAGCGGCCCGGGCTGCAGTTCGTGCTGCCGGTGGTGCCGGGCCTGAAGGCGCTGCTGGCGCCGCTGGCCAGCGTGCACGCGCCGCAGGTGGCGCTGCACTGGCTGGACGGCCAGAGCCACACCGCGCTGGCGGCCTGTGATGCCACGCTGATCGCCAGCGGCACGGCCACGCTGGAAGCCGCGCTCTTCAAGCGGCCGATGGTCATCGCCTACCGCATGCATGCGCTGAGCTGGCAACTGATGAAGCGCATGCGCTACCAGCCCTGGGTGGGCCTGCCGAACATCCTGTGCCGCGATTTCGTCGTGCCCGAGCTGATCCAGGACGATTGCACACCCCAGGCCTTGGCCCAGGCCTGCCTGCAGGCACTGGACGACCGCCCCCGTGCCGCCGCGGTGCAAAGGCGCTTCGACGACCTGCACCAGCTGCTGCGGCGCGACACCGCGCGCTGCGCCACCGATGCCATCGCGCAAGTCATCGAAGCCTGACCAGCTGCTGCTGGACTGGCCCGAGCCACCGCGCACGCGCGGGGCCTTGCCGCGCAGCCGTGTGCAGCGCCCGCCGGCCTTGGTGGCGGGTGTGGACGAGGCTGGCCGGGGCCCGCTGGCCGGGCCGGTGGTGGCGGCGGCCGTGATCCTGGATGAGCTGCAGCCCATTCGCGGCCTGGCCGATTCGAAGCAGCTCACGCCCGCGCGGCGCGAGATCCTCTACGGCGAGATCTGCGCCAAGGCACTGTGCGTCTGCATCGCCGAAGCCAGCGCGGCCGAGATCGACGAGCTCAACATCCTGCAGGCCACCCTGCTGGCCATGCAGCGCGCCGTGGCCGGGCTGCGCCTGGCCCCGCTGCAGGTCCTGGTGGACGGCAACCGCCTGCCCGTGCTGCCGATGCCCGCGCAAGCCATCGTGCAGGGCGATGCGAAGGTGGCTTCGATCGCGGCGGCGTCCATCCTGGCCAAGGTGCACCGCGACCGGCTCTGTGCCGATCTGGATGCAGCGCACCCGGCGTACGGCTTTGCCGGCCACAAGGGCTACCCCACGCCCGAGCACCTCGACGCCTTGCGCCGGCTGGGCCCGTGCAGCGCGCACCGGCGCAGCTTCGCGCCCGTGCGCCAGGCACTGGCAGGCTGCGGATGAGCGCGCCGCTTCCAGGCCCACGAGTGCAGGCCATCAGCTCGCGCAGCAACCCGCTGCTGCGCCAGTTGCAACGCCTGGTGGACGACGGTGGCAGCTATCGCCGCAGTGGCACGCTGTGGCTGGAGGGCGACCACCTCTGCAGCGCGCTGCGTGCGCGCGGCTGGCCGGCACGCCAGGCCGTGCTGACGGACCAAGCCTGGGCCCAGCCAGAGCTGCGCGACCTGGCGCAGTGGGCACCGGCCGTGGCCGTGTTGCCGGCGGCGCTGTTTGCGGGCTTCAGCGGGCTGGCATCGCCGGCGGGCATCGGCTTTCTCATCGAGTCGCCGCAGCCGCCGGCCATCGACGGCCACGCCCCCAGCCTGGTGCTGGACCGCCTGCAGGACCCAGGCAACGTCGGCAGCATCCTGCGCAGCGCCGCGGCGTTCGGCGTGCGCCAGGTGCTGGCGCTGCAAGGCACCGCGGCGCTGTGGTCGCCCAAGGTGCTGCGCGCTGGCATGGGGGCGCACTTCGCGCTGGCGCTGCACGAAGGCCTGGCGCTGGACGCGCTGGCGGCGCTCGCCGTGCCCTGGGTGGCCACCAGCTCGCATGCCAGCACGGCGCTGCCGCAGGCACAGCTGCCTTCGCCCTGCGCCTGGGTGCTGGGGCATGAAGGGCAGGGCGTCTCGCCGGCCCTGCTGGCGCGTTGCGCACTGCAGGTGCGAATCCCGCAGCCGGGGGGCGAGGAATCGCTGAACGTCGCCGCGGCGGCGGCCGTGTGCCTGTACGAGAGCGCGCGGCGCGCGGCTTGAGGGCCGGCCGCGGGTGGGCCGCTAGTAGATCAGCCGGTCCGGCCGCAGGTCACGCAGGATCGTGGTGGCGATCTCCTCGATCGACTTGTGCGTCGAGGACAGCCAGGAGATGCCCTCGCGCCGCATCATCGCTTCGGCTTCGCTCACTTCGTAGCGGCAGTTCGACAGCGCCGCGTACTTGCTGTCGGGGCGCCTTTCGTGGCGGATCTGGGACAGGCGTTCCGGATCGATCGTCAAGCCGAAGCACTTGCGCTTGTACGGCTCCAGCGGCTTGGGCAGGCGGCCACGGTCGAAGTCTTCCGGAATCAGCGGGTAGTTGGCCGCCTTGATGCCGTGCTGCATCGCCAGGTACAGGCTGGTGGGCGTCTTGCCGCTGCGGCTGACGCCCAGCAGGATGACGTCGGCCGTGTCCAGGTTGCGCGCGCTCTGCCCGTCGTCGTGCGCCAGGCTGAAGTTGATGGCTTCGATGCGGTTGTGGTACTCGGCACTGTCGCTGGTGTCGGAAAAGCGCCCCACCCGGTGGTTGCTCTTGACGCCGAGTTCCTGCTCCAGCGGTTCGACGAAGGTGCGGAACATGTCCAGCACCAGGCCCTTGCAGCCGGGGCCGGTGACGATGCTGCGCACGGCGTCGTCGATCAGCGTGATGAAGACGATGCTGCGCTTGCCTTCGCGGGCGGTGACGGCGTTGATTTCCTCCACCACGGCCACGGCCTTGTCGACGGTGTCGATGAAAGGCCGGCGCACATGCCGCGGCTTGGCCGGGAACTGGTTGAGGATGGAATTGCCGAAGGTTTCGGCCGTGATGCCCGTACCGTCAGAGACAAAGAACACGGTTCTGTCGGTCATGGGGGCGGCGCCTGACGAGGAAATGCGGCTGATCATACGGAGGAAGTCCGTAGAATCCCCGCTTCCTTTCCGCCCTTGCGCCTCGAGATGCCCACCCTCGGCCCACTGTCTTGCACCGCGTTCCAGGCCTGCGCTGCCCCACGGGGGAAGGTGCGTGGCGGCGCGGCAAGGCCAGTGCATGCGGAAGCACCGATTTCTTCACATCACGGAGCTTTCCCATGTCTGCAGCCACCCTGGCGACCGCCCTGGTCGTCCCGTTCGAACAACTGAGAATGTCCGACGTCGAGACCGTAGGCGGCAAGAACGCCTCGCTCGGCGAAATGATCAGCCAGCTGGCCGCCACTGGCGTACGGGTGCCCGGGGGCTTCGCCACCACGGCGCATGCCTTCCGGCAGTTCCTGCAGCATGACGGCCTGGAAGCCCGCATCCGTGCCCGGCTCGAAACGCTGAACGTCGAAGACACCCGCGCCCTGGCCGTGGCGGGCGAGGAAATCCGCCGCTGGATCGTCGAAACGCCGTTCCCGGCCGAACTGGACGCGGCCATCCGCACGCACTTCGCGGCCCTGGTCGCAGGGTCGCCCCAGCCTGAGCGCACCAGCTTCGCCGTGCGCTCGTCGGCCACGGCAGAAGACCTGCCGGATGCCTCGTTTGCCGGCCAGCAGGAGACCTTTCTCAACGTCACCGGCATCGACGGCGTGCTGCACCACATGAAGGAGGTCTTCGCCAGCCTCTACAACGATCGCGCCATCAGCTACCGCGTGCACAAGGGCTTCGCGCATGCCGACGTGGCACTGTCGGCCGGCGTGCAGCGCATGGTGCGGTCCGATCTGGGCTCGGCCGGCGTGCTGTTCACCATCGATACCGAAAGCGGCTTCAAGGATGTCGTGTTCGTCACCAGCAGCTACGGCCTGGGCGAGACGGTGGTGCAGGGCGCCGTCAACCCCGACGAGTTCTACGTGCACAAGCCCACGCTGGAAGCCGGCCGGCCAGCGGTGATCCGCCGCGTGCTGGGCAGCAAGCTGCAGCGCATGGAATTCGCCTCGCCGCAGGAGAAGGCCGCCAGCGGCAAGCTGGTGAAGGTGATCGACACGCCGCCCGAGCAGCGCAACCGCTATTCGCTCAGCGACGCTGACGTCACCGAGCTCGCCAAATACGCGCTGATCATCGAGAAGCACTACGGCCGCCCGATGGACATCGAGTGGGGCAAGGACGGCATCGACGGCCAGCTCTACATCCTGCAGGCGCGGCCCGAGACCGTGAAGAGCCAGTCCGAGGGCAAGGCCGAGCAGCGCTTCAAGCTCAAGGGCGACCACAGCAAGACGCCGGTGCTGGCCGAAGGCCGCGCCATCGGCCAGAAAGTGGGCACAGGCCCGGCGCGGCTGGTGCGCAGCCCTGCCGAGATGGACCGCGTGCAGCCCGGCGACGTGCTCGTCACCGACATGACCGATCCGAACTGGGAGCCGGTGATGAAGCGCGCCAGCGCCATCGTCACCAACCGCGGCGGGCGCACCTGCCACGCGGCCATCATCGCCCGCGAGCTGGGCATCCCGGCCGTGGTGGGCTGCGGCGACGCCACCGACAAGATCGCCGAGGGCGCCCTGGTGACGGTGTCGTGCTCCGAGGGCGACACCGGCTACGTCTACGACGGTTTGCTGGAGACGGAGATCACCGATGTCGTGCGCGGCGATATGCCGTACTGCCCGATCAAGATCATGATGAACGTCGGCAACCCGCAGCTGGCCTTTGACTTCGCGCAGATGCCCAACAGCGGCGTCGGCCTGGCGCGGCTGGAGTTCATCATCAACAACAACATCGGGGTGCACCCGAAGGCGATCCTCGACTACCCCAACATCGACGCCGACCTGAAGAAGGCGGTCGAGAGCGTGGCCCGCGGCCATGCCAGCCCGCGTGCCTTCTACGTGGACAAGCTCGTCGAAGGCATCGCCACCATCGCGGCCGCCTTCTGGCCCAAGCCGGTGATCGTGCGGCTGTCGGACTTCAAGAGCAACGAGTACCGCAAGCTCATCGGCGGCACGCGCTACGAGCCCGATGAAGAAAACCCGATGCTGGGTTTCCGCGGCGCCAGCCGCTACATCAGCGGCGAGTTCAGCGATGCCTTCGCGATGGAATGCGAAGCCCTCAAGCGCGTGCGCCAGGACATGGGGCTGACGAACGTCGAGATCATGGTGCCCTTCGTGCGCACCGTGCGCCAGGCCGAGCGCGTCTCGCAGATGCTGGCCGAGCGCGGGCTTCGGCGTGGCGCTGAGGGCGGCAAAGATGGGCTGCGCCTGATCATGATGTGCGAGGTGCCCAGCAACGCCATCCTGGCCGAGCAGTTCCTGCAGTTCTTCGACGGCATGTCCATCGGCAGCAATGACCTGACACAGCTGACGCTGGGGCTGGATCGCGATTCCGGCCTCGAGCAGCTGGCCAGCGATTTCGACGAGCGCGACCCTGCCGTGAAGGCCCTGATCTCGCGCGCCATCGCCGCCTGCCGGGCCACCGGCAAGTACGTCGGCATTTGCGGCCAGGGGCCCAGCGATCACCCCGATTTCGCCGATTGGTTGGCGGCCGAAGGCATCGTGTCCATTTCGCTGAACCCGGACACTGTCATCGACACTTGGCAGAGATTGGCCCAGCGCTGACCTCTTCAGGTCCCCTTCAGGGAAAGCACTGAGGGGGGTTCCACAGGGGTAGAGGCGGCACGTCAGAAATCTGTAAGGCCGCCTCGCGAACCTGCCGCATCCTACAAATTGCCGGTCGGCAGGCATGCTCCAGTTCCTGAACACTCTGCAGGTCTTGCTCTACATCCCCCTGCTTGCGCTGATGGGGCAGGGGGTGCTGTTCATCCTGGCTGGGGCCAAGCGGGACACCAATTTCTTCTACAAGCTGCTGCAGGTGATCGCCAAGCCGATCACCGTGCCGGTGCGCTTGCTCACGCCGCGGCTGGTCTCTGACCAGCATGTGCCTTTCGTCGCGTTCTTCGTCTTGCTGCTGCTCAGCTTCGTCGTGTTCGTCGAGCGCGGCTACCTGCTGTGCGAACAGCTGGGCTACACGGATTGCCGCGGATGAAGACCGGCCGCCTCGACTACCTGTGGCTGAAGTGGCGAGCGATCGCCTGTCTGGTGCTGGGCCGGACCGAGATGGCGCGCGCGCTGTACGACCAGATCCTGGCCCGCTGGCCGCAGGACATCTACGCGCTGGCGAGCCGCGCGCATCTGCTGACGCAGGCCGGTAAGGTGGATGCCGCCTTGGCGGATTCGCAGCGGCTGGTGACGCTGCAAACCGAGGACGCCCGCGCCTGGTTCAACCATGGCTACATGCTGGAAGCTGCCGGCCGCTGGGAAGAAGCCCTGGCCGCCTTCCGCCGCAGCACCGATCTTTCCCCCGTGCTGGACCGCGCCTGGTACGGGCAGGGCCTGGTGCTCATTCGGCTGCAACGCTTCGATGAAGCCGTCGCGGCATTGAAGAAGAACACCGAGCTGCAGCCGATGTCGCCACACGGCTGGTATCAGCTGGCGCGGGTGCACGTGGACCGTCAGGCGCCTGACGAGGCCGTGAAGATCATTCGCCACCTCAAGGGCTTCGAGCCCAAGGTGGCCGCGCAGCTGGAGCGCGAAACCGGTTTGTTGGTGGAGAGGGCTGCGTCCTGACGGACGGCAGTGTTTGTACTTTTTTCAAACTCGGAGGTGACGATGGTGAAGGTGAGCGAGAACCACCAGAGCTACTGGCGCAAGAACCTCAGGATCACGTCGATCCTGCTTGCGATCTGGTTCGTGGTGACATACGTGGTGGCGTTCTTTGCGCGCGACCTGAACTTCACGTTCTTTGGCTGGCCCTTCAGTTTCTGGGTCGCGGCCCAGGGGGCCCTGGTGGTCTACGTGGCCATCATCGCGTTCTACGCCAGCTACATGAACAAGCTCGACATCGAGCACGGCGTGGCCGAGGAGGAATGACATGGCTGGCTTGAGCTTCGAACCCCAGAGCGGGGTGTCCAACAAGGAGGCCAATGCGGCCTTCAAGAAAGGCCTGAACAAGGTCTACGGCTGGTACACCGGGGGCTTCATCGCCTTCGTCATCGTGCTGGCCATTGCCGAGCAGATGGGCCTGTCGCGCGGTGCCATCGGCATCGTCTTCCTGCTGGCCACCGTGGCGCTGTATGCCGGCATCGGCATCATGAGCCGCACCAGCGACGCGGCCGAGTACTACGTGGCAGGCCGCCGCGTGCCCGCCGTCTACAACGGCATGGCCACGGGCGCGGACTGGATGAGCGCGGCCTCCTTCATCGGCATGGCCGGCACGCTCTACCTCACCGGCTACGGCGGCCTGGCCTTCATCATGGGGTGGACTGGTGGCTACTGCCTGGTGGCGCTGTTTCTGGCGCCCTACCTGCGCAAGTTCGGCCAGTTCACGATTCCCGACTTCCTGGGTGCCCGCTACGAAGGCAACCTGGCGCGTTTCGTCGGCATCCTGATCGCGATCCTGGTGTCGTTCGTGTACGTCGTGGCGCAGATCTACGGCGTGGGCCTCATCACCACGCGCCTGTCGGGCCTGGCCTTTGAGATCGGCATCTTCGTCGGCCTGGGCGGCATCCTGGTGTGCTCGTTCCTCGGCGGCATGCGCGCCGTCACCTGGACCCAGGTGGCGCAGTACATCATCCTGATCATTGCCTACCTGATCCCGGTGGTGTGGCTGAGCGTGAAGCAGACCGGCGTGCCCATCCCGCAGGCGGTCTACGGCAGCCAGCTGGAAAAGGTTTCGGCGAAGGAAAAGGAACTGATCGCCGATCCGAAGGAAAAGGAAGTCATCGCGATCTTCAAGCAGCGCGCGGATGATCTGGGCGCCAAGCTGAAGGACGTGCCGGCTGCCCTGGCCGCTGACCGTGCTGCGGCTCAGACCAAGCTGGATGAACTGAAGGCCGCCAACGCCCCGTTGGCGGAAGTTCAGGCGGCAGAGAAGGCCCTGGCCGCCGTGCCGAAGGACGAAGCGGCCGCCAAGGCCGCCTGGACGGCCGCCAAGACCGCAGCAGAAGCGCGCGCCCGGCCGCTGGCGGGCATGCCTCCGCATGCCCAGGCCTATGCAGGTGACCCGAACGGCGACGAGAAGGCCCAGAAGACCTTCAACGAATCGCGTCGTAACTTCCTGGCCCTGGTGTTCTGCCTGATGGTGGGTACGGCCGCGCTGCCGCACATCCTGATGCGCTACTACACGACCCCGTCGGTGAAGGAAGCACGCCAGTCGGTGACCTGGTCGCTGTTCTTCATCTTCCTGCTTTATTTCACCGCCCCGGCCCTGGCCGTGCTGGTGAAGTACCAGGTGTTCAACGTCCTGGTGGGCACGCCATTCGACCAGCTGCCCGCCTGGGTGGGCGCCTGGGCGAAGGTGGACCCGACGCTGCTGCAGGTGGCTGACGTCAACAAGGACGGCCTCTTCCAGCTGGGTGAGATGCGCATCGGTGGCGACATCATCGTGCTGGCCACGCCGGAGATCGCAGGTCTGCCCTACGTCATCAGCGGCATGGTGGCTGCCGGTGGCCTGGCCGCAGCGCTTTCCACTGCGGACGGCCTGCTGCTGACGATCGCCAACGCGCTGAGCCACGACCTGTACTACAAGATGATCGATCCCAACGCGCCCACCGCGCGCCGGGTGATGATCTCGAAGGTGCTGCTGCTCGTGGTCGCCCTGGCGGCAGCCTACGTGGCTTCGCTGAAGGTGGCGGACATCCTGTTCCTGGTGTCTGCAGCCTTCTCGCTGGCCGCGGCGGGCTTCTTCCCAGCGCTGGTGCTGGGCATCTTCTGGAAGCGCGCCAGCAAGTGGGGCGCGGTGCTGGGGATGCTGGCCGGCGTGTCGATCACCTTCTACTACATGGCCACCACGCAGGTCTGGATGCGTGGCCTGTTCGGCGTGACCGGCCCGGTGGCTGACTACACCTGGTGGGGCATCCTGCCGATCAGCGCGGGTATCTTTGGCGTGCCGGTGGGCTTCGCGGTGATCATCATCGTCAGCCTGCTCACGCCAGCGCCGAAGCCGGAAATCCAGGAACTGGTAGAGCATGTGCGCTACCCGAACCTGAATACCAGCCGCGCCTGACGTGCAGGGCGGGTGCCTGGTGCCCGCCCTCAGCCCGGGCCCCGTGGCCTGGATCACGGCGGCCCCCGGCTTCTAAGCCGGGGGCCGCTGCCGCTTCCGGGCTATACTCGTAGGCTTTTCCCTTGCCGCACCCGCCGTCAGACGCTGGCGGGGCGGCTCCCGTTGCAGTGCCGGCCTGTGGCCGGTGAGCACGAATCCACAAGGAGCATCCATGCGTCACTACGAGATCGTTCTGCTGATCCATCCGGATCAAAGCGAACAGGTTCCAGCCATGCTGGAGCGCTACAAGACCCTGGTCACCACGGGTGGTGGCAAGGTTCACCGCGTCGAGGATTGGGGCCGCCGCCAGCTGGCCTACATGATCCAGAAGCTCGCCAAGGCGCACTACCTGTGCCTGAACATCGAGTGCAGCCAGGCCACCCTGACTGAACTCGAAACCGGCTTCCGCTTCAACGACGCCGTCCTGCGCCACATGACTGTCAAGCGCGACAAGGCCGAGACCGCACCGTCGATCATGATGAAGGCCGTCGAGCGCGAAGAGTCCCGCAAGGAGCGTCAGGAGGCGTCCGCCTGATTGCTGCGGCCGCTGCAGCTGCAGCGGGGCCCGCCGGAATGAACCGCCTGGTTCTGTCGGCCACCCTGCTGGAGCGACAAGCGTTGCGCTACACCCCTGCCGGCCTGCCGGCGCTGAACCTGGTGCTTCAACACGAAGGCCTGGTCAGCGAAGACGGGCAGCCCCGCAAGGTCTCGCTGGAGATCCGTGCGGTCGGCATCGGTGAGGTAACGCGCACGCTGGCGGCCCTGGCACTGGGTGCCCACAGCCTGTACGCAGGCTTCCTGGCCCCGGC
>JAIXZR010000138.1 GCA_027489455.1 Rubrivivax sp.
CCCACCGACGACCTGCAATCCGCCGCCCACCAGGTCCTGTCAGCAGTCTTCGGCTACACCGCCTTCCGCGGCCAGCAGGCGGAAATCGTCGAGCGGGTGGCCGCCGGGGGCGATGCCCTCGTGCTGATGCCCACAGGCGGGGGAAAGAGCCTGTGCTACCAGGTGCCGGCCATCCTGCGCCACCAGCGCGGCCAGGGCGTGGCCGTGGTCGTGAGCCCGCTCATTGCGCTCATGCACGACCAGGTCGGCGCGCTGGAAGAAGCCGGCGTGCACGCCAACTTCCTCAACAGCAGCCTCACCGGCGAAGAGGCCACGCGCATCGAGCGCGAGATGATGGGCGGGCGCCTCACGCTGCTGTACGCCGCGCCCGAGCGCATCACGACGCCGCGTTTCCTGGCGCAGCTCACCTCCCTGCATGAGCGCGGCCTGCTGTCGATGTTCGCCATCGACGAGGCGCATTGCGTCAGCCAGTGGGGGCACGACTTCCGCTCGGAGTACCTGCAGCTGAGCCTGCTGCACGAGCGCTTCCCCGACGTGCCGCGCATCGCGCTGACCGCCACGGCCGATGACCTCACGCGTGCCGACATCATCGAGCGCCTGCAGTTGCAGGAGGCGCGCGTCTTCATCAGCAGCTTCGACCGCCCCAACATCCGCTACGGCATCGTCGAGAAGAACGGCTCCCCGCGCGAGCAGCTGCTGCGGTTCATCCGCGACGAGCACGAGGGCGAGGCCGGCGTTGTCTACTGCCAGAGCCGCAAGAAGGTCGAGGAGACGGCGCAGTTCCTTCAGGCCGAAGGGCTGAATGCGTTGCCGTATCACGCCGGGCTGGACGCCGACGTGCGCCGCCGCCACCAGGACCGCTTCCTGCGCGAAGAGGGCCTCGTCATGGTGGCCACCATCGCCTTCGGCATGGGCATCGACAAGCCCGACGTGCGCTTCGTCGCCCACCTGGACCTGCCCAAGAACATCGAGGCCTACTACCAGGAAACCGGCCGCGCCGGCCGCGACGGCCTGCCGGCCGACGCCTGGATGGCCTACGGCTTGGCGGATGTCGTCAACCAACGGCGCATGATCGACGACAGCGACGCCGGCGACGACTTCAAGCGCCTGCAGCGCGGCAAGCTCGACGCGCTGCTGGCCCTGGCCGAAGCCTGCGACTGCCGGCGCGTGCGGCTGCTGGACTACTTCGGCGAGCCCAGTTCGGCCTGCGGCAATTGCGACAACTGCCTGCACGCGCCCGAGACCTGGGACGCCACCGAAGCCGCGCGCAAGGCGCTGAGCTGCATCTACCGCTTCCGCCAGGCCAGCGAAGCCGGGCGCGGGCCACCCAGCTTCGGCGCCGGGCACCTGCTGGACGTGCTGCGCGGCAAGGTCACCGACAAGGTCACGCAGTTCGGCCACCAGCAGCTGTCCACCTTCGGCATCGGCGCCGATCTGAGCGAATCGCAGTGGCGTTCGGTGCTGCGCCAGCTGATCGCGCTGGGCCACCTGCAGACCGAGGGCGAATACAACACCCTGGCGCTGGCCGACAGCGCGCGCGACGTGCTCAAGGGCCAGGTGCCCGTGCGGCTGCGCGTGGCCGCCGAAGCCCCTGCGCGCGGCGCCGCCCGCACCCGCGGCGCCCGCAGCGTGCGGGGCAGCGCCGACAAGCCGCCACCGCTGCCGCTGGACGACGCCGCCACCGCGCGCTTCGCGGCGCTGAAGGCCTGGCGCGGCGAAGTCGCGCGGGCGCACAACCTGCCGGCCTACGTTGTCTTCCACGACGCCAGCCTGGCCGAGATGGCGCGCGAGAACCCGGCGACGCTGGCAGCGCTGGCGGGCATCAGCGGCGTGGGCGCGAAGAAGCTCGAGGCCTACGGCCCGGAAATCCTGCGCCTGCTGGCCGCCGACGGCGCACCGGCACGTGCCACCACCCCGGCTGGCGGCAGCGACGACGAGCCACCCGAAGACCACGCCTGGGGCCTGCCGGAAGACTGATCCCACCCGGGGACCGGAAGCCACTCGGACGAACCCGGGGCCGGTGTGTGAATTTCGTCACGGCTGACGCCGCGGCCCGGCCGACGCCCCCTGTTTAGGGGTTTTGTCACTGGCGCTGGGCGATACTCACAGCAGACCGCTGGCGACGCGTCCGAGAAGCCCCTCTGCGCGATCCAGGCAGGCAAGAAAAGGCTGCAGTCTTGGCCCCAGATCACCGCGTGTCCGACCCCGCCGCCCCGGAACCCGCCGCCGCCAGCCCCTTCCTGGCTGAGCCGGCGGTACGGGCGCCGTTCCGCGGCACGGTGGTCGGCATTGGCGCCTCGGCCGGCGGGCTGGATGCGCTGGAGCGCTTCTTCAGCACGCTGCCTGTGGATACCGGCGCGGCCTTCGTCGTCATCCAGCATCTGTCACCCGACCACAAGTCGATGATGGACAACCTGCTGTCGCGCTACACCGCGATGCCGGTGCGGGTGGTCGAGCACGAGATGCCGCTGGCACCCGACGCGGTCTTCCTGATCCCGCCCGGCAAGCACCTGCGCCTGGCCGGCGACCGCCTGCTGCTCACGCCCAAGGCCGAGCATGGGCTGAGCCTGCCGATCGACATCTTCTTCCACAGCCTGGCCGAGCAATGGGCCGACGGCGCCATCGCCGTGGTGCTGTCGGGCACCGGCAGCGACGGCTCGCGCGGCCTGGCGGCCGTCAATGCCGCGGGCGGCTTCGTCTTCGTCCAGGACCCGGCGAACGCCAAGTTCGACGGCATGCCGCGCAGCGCCATCGGCACCGGCCTGGCCGATGTCGTGGCCCCAGCCGAAGAGCTGGCCACGCGCTTGCTGGCGCATCTGCGCGCGCCGCGCAACGCCGCCGGGCGCGTGCACCCGCTGGCCGCCGATGCCGCCGAAGGCGACAGCCGCCTGCGCCCGCTGGACGCGATCCTGGAAAAGCTGGTGGCCAGCAGTGGCATCGACTTCCGCGAATACAAGCCCACCACGGTGCAGCGCCGCATCGAGCGCCGCATGCAGGTGCTGCGCGCCAACAGCCTGGCCGACTACTACCAGCGCCTGACGGCGTCGATCGACGAGCAGACGCTGCTGCGGCGCGAACTGCTGATTCCGGTGACGCGCTTCTTCCGCGATGTCGACGCCTTCGAGCAGCTGACGGAACAGGTGCTGCCGGCCCTGATGGCCGCCGACACCGTGGAGCCCGTGCGCGTGTGGGTGGCCTGCTGTGCCACTGGCGAAGAGGCGTATTCGATCGCGATCCTGTTCGCCGAAGCGCTGCAACGCCTGGGCCCCGGCCGGCTGGCCCGGCCGGTGAAGATCTTCGCCACCGACGTCGAGCAGCAGTACCTGGACCAGGCCGCCGCTGCGGTCTACCCCGACACCATCGCCGCCGAAGTCTCGGCGCGGCGGCTGGAGCAGTTCTTCCTGCTGCGCCAGGGCGGCTATGCGCTGCGGCCTGAGATCCGCCAGATGGTGATCTTTGCCCGCCACAACCTGGTCGGCGACCCGCCGTTCACGCGCATGGATCTGGTGAGCTGCCGAAATGCGTTGATCTACTTCCAGCCCGTCGCGCAGGAACGCGCGCTGCGGCGGCTGCAGTATTCGCTGGTGCCAGGCGGGCACCTGCTGCTGGGCCCGAGCGAAAGCCTGGGCGTGCTGCACCGCGATTTCCTGCCGCTGGGCGGCCGGCACAAGATCTACAAGTTGCTGCGCCACGACCGCAGCGCCCTGGCGCTGGACGGCAGCAGCCGCCACACGCCCACCTCGCACCGCCTGGCCGCGCGCCAGCGTGCACCGCTGGCCGCGCCGGGCGATGCCGCGCCCTGGGTCACGCTCGGCCAGCGCCAGCTGCAGCAGGCCTATGTGCCACCCACGTTGCTGGTGGGCCCGGGGCGCGAGCTGCTGCACGTCTATGGCCACGCCGGCGACCTGCTGCAGTTCACCGAAGGCCAGGCCACGCTGGACGTGCTGAAGCTGCTACCGCGCGAACTGGCCTGGGCCGCCGGCCTGCTGCTGCAGGCCGTGGCCAGCGAACGCCGCGCCCAGACCAGCGCCGCGCTGCGCCTGCCGGCCGAACCCGCGCCTGAACCCGCGCCTGAACCCACGCCTGAACCCACGCCCGGCCAGGCCCCGGATGACGCCGCCGGCACGGCCACCGATGCCAGCGCAGCAGCCCGCAGCCCGGCCCGCCAAGACAGCCGGCGCGACCGTGCCGACGATAGCCCAGGCCCGCGCCGGGTGCGCCTGACGGCGCGCCCCGTGCTGGCCGGGGAAGACCTGCGCCTGCCGGCCAGCGGCAGTGCCGCGCCCAGCGCGGCCGCCGGCATAGTGCTGCTGAGCATCGAGCCGGTGGACCAAGCGCGCGGCCTGTCGGACCTGCCGATGCTGGACGCCGACCAGCAGCTGCGCGTGGAAGCGCTGGAACGCGAGCTCGACATCACGCACGACAACCTGCAGGCCACGATCGAGGAGCTCGAGACCGCGAACGAAGAGCTGCAGGCCACGAACGAGGAGCTGATGGCCAGCAACGAAGAGCTGCAGAGCACGAACGAAGAGCTGCAGTCCGTCAACGAAGAGCTGTACACCGTCAATTCCGAATTCCAGGCCAAGGTCGACGTGCTCAATGGCGTCAATGCCGACCTCGAGAACATCGCCAAGGCCACCGCCATCCCGACGCTGTTCGTCGACGATCAGCTGCGGCTGACGCGCTTCACGCCCGAGCTGGTGCAGCTCTTCAAGGTGCGCGAAAGTGACCGTGGGCGCTCGATCGAGGATTTCGCGCACCTGCTGGACTACCCCGCGCTGTTTTCCGACCTGCGGCGCACGCTGGCCACCGGGCTGGTGTGCGAAAGCGAAGTCCGCGGCCGCGACGGCCAGTGGTGGCTGGCGCGCATCCAGCCCTACAGCAGCCGCGCCGCCGGCACGGCGCGCGCGGTGATGAGCTTCGTCAACGTCACCTCGGTGAAGGACGCGCAGCGCCAGCAGGCCGTGCTCGATTCCCTGCCCGAGCACCTGGCGGTGCTGGACAAGCACGGCACGATCACGCAGGTCAACGCCGCCTGGCGCAACTTTGCCAGCGCACAGGGCGATTCCGACATCACGCAATGTGGCCCCGGCGCCAACTACCTGCGCGTGTGCGCGCAATCGGCCCTGACCGACGCCGACGCCCGGGCCGCGCACGACGGCCTGGCCGCCGTGCTGAACGGCGAGCGCCCGCTTTTCACGCTGCAATACCCCTGCCACACGCCACAGCGCAAGCACTGGTTCGTGATGCACGTCGCCCCCGTGGCCCACCCCCACGGCGGCGCGGTGGTGAGCCACATCGACGTCACCGACTGGGCGCTGCACGCCGGCCTGGACGCCATCACCGCACAGCGCCCGAAAGCCAGCGCATGACACCTTCGTACAGCCTGAAGAAGCGCGTGGAATCACGCGACCGCCTCGTCCTGCAGGCCGAAGCCGTCGAAGCCCTGATGCAGCAGCAGCTGCTGTCGGCGCTGGCGCGCGGCGACCTGCCGCAAGCCGAAGCCGCCGCCACGCGCAACGAAACCCAGCTGCGCGAGCTGACCGAGAACCTGCGCATCTACCAGGCCGAGCTGCACGCGCAGGCCGACGAGCTGGCCGCCGCGCAGGAACGCAGCGAGCAGATGCTGACGCGCTTTTCCGCGCTGTTCTCGGCCATGCCGGTGGCGGCGCTGCTGGTCAGCTTCAACGGCGAGCTGCTGGAATACAACGGCAAGGCCGCGCTGCTGTTCGGGCTGCAGCACCGGGCCAACGCGATGCGCTTCCTGCACCGCCTGGTCGAAGGCCAGACCTACCAGGACCGCGTGCGCCCGGCCTTCCACGAGGCGCGCAACAGCGGCGCCAGCGCGATCGACAACATCGAATTCATCTGCGAGGACGGCCGCCGCTTCGTGGGCGAACTGCACATCGCCCGCCTGCCCAGCGCCCTGACGGTGGCGCAGGGTGGCCGCCCGGGGCCGCGCGCGGGCGATCTGGAGCACTTCAGCTGCGCCGTGATCGACCGCACCGAGCACCTGGAAGACCTGAAGGCGCTGCAGGCCAGCGCCCAGGCGCTGGCGCAGAGCGAAGCCTTCCTGGCCGATTCCGCCCGGCTGGCGCGCACCGGGGGCTGGGAGCTGCAGCTGCACCCGCGCCAGCTGCGCTGCTCGGCCGAGCTGCACCGCCTGCTGGAGCTGCCGCACGCACCCCAGGGCGTGGCGCTGGAAGACCTGCTGGCCCTGTGCAGCGCCTATGACCGCGGGCTGTTTGCCGGCGCCGTGGCAGCGGCCGAGCAGGGCAAGGCCTTCGAGATCGAGATCGACATGCATACCGGCAGCGGCCGCGCCCTGCGCGTGCTGGCCGCCGGCCGCGCCAGCCTGGCCGCGGCCGGCAGCGCCGAGGCGCTGGACGAGCGGCCGGTGGAACGCGTCAGCGGGGTGTTCCAGGACATCTCGCTGCAGGCCGAGGCGCGGCACCAGATCGACGACCTGACGGAACGCCTGAACCTGGCCAACGACGCCGGCGGCATCGGCGTGTGGGACTGGAACCTGGAAACCCGCGAGCTGGTCTTCAGCGCCCGCTTGTGCAGCCTGCTGGGCCTGCCCGAAGGCGCCCTGCCCCCCTGTGCCGATCTGGCCGATGTGCTGGGCGCGCACTTGCTGGCCGAAGACGCGCCGCTGCTGGCGGCCGCCATCGCCCGGGCACTGCAGCAACGCGAACCGCTGAACCTGGAACTCCGCCGCCGGCCGCCAGCCGATGCCGCAGACGCTGCCGGCCCCCCCGCCCTGCCCGGCAAGCACTGGCTGCACATCACCGGCCGCGCGCATTGCGACGGCGCCGGCCGTCCGCTGCGCCTGGTGGGCTGCGCCTGGGACAGCAGCCCCGAGCACGAAGCCGCGCGCCTGCGCGCCGCGAAGGAACTGGCCGAATCGGCCAGCCGCGCCAAGAGCGCCTTCCTGTCCCGCATGAGCCACGAGCTGCGCACGCCGCTCAACGCCATCCTGGGCTTCAGCCAGCTCATGCGCATCGAGGCCGAAGCCGGCGACCTGGTCGTCAAGCCGCACCGCGTGACACTGATCGAGACCGCTGCGCGCCACCTGCTGGAGCTGGTGAACGAGGTGCTGGACGTCTCGCGCATCGAATCCGGCCAGGTGGAGGTACGCCTCACGGCAGTCGACCTGCAGCCCGTGCTGGCCGAGGTGTTGGCGCTGCTGCAAGGCCTGGCCGACGCGAACCGCGTGACGCTGCGCGACCACCTGGCTGCGCTGCCGCCCCTGCAGGTGCTGGCCGATCGGCTGCGGCTGAAGGAGGTGCTGATCAACCTGGTCAGCAACGCCATCAAATACAACCGCGCCCACGGCAGCGTCGACGTCACCGCGCGGCAGGCCGGCGACGGAACGCTGCGCCTGTGCGTGGTCGACACTGGCCTGGGGCTGGACGCACAGCAGATGGCCGGGCTGTTCCAGCCCTTCAACCGGCTGGGGGCCGAGGCCACGGCCGTCGAAGGCACCGGCATGGGCCTGTTCGTGAGCCGCCGCTTCATGGAGCTGATGGGCGGCAGCATCGACGTCAGCAGCCAGCCCGGCCACGGCACGCGCTTCGAGCTGCGCCTGAACCCCCCCACGGCCGGCTGAGCCCCCTGCCCCCGGGGGCGGGCCCTGGGGCACCCCGCGGTGATCGGGGGCGCATCGCTATAGTCAGCGGTTTGCCTGTGCAAAACGCCCACCATGCCGCCCCCGCCCCGCGTCCTGAATGACACCCTGCTGCGCGTGCGGGGCGCACGCACCCACAACCTGAAGAACATCGACCTCGACATCCCCAAGCACGCGCTGGTGGTGATCACGGGGCTTTCGGGCAGCGGCAAGAGCAGCCTGGCCTTCGACACGCTCTACGCCGAAGGCCAGCGGCGCTACGTGGAAAGCCTGAGCGCCTACGCGCGGCAGTTCCTGCAGCTGATGGACAAGCCCGATGTCGACATCATCGAAGGCCTGAGCCCGGCCATCAGCATCGAGCAGAAGGCGACCAGCCACAACCCGCGCATCACGGTCGGCACGATCACCGAGATCCACGACTACCTGCGCCTGCTGTTCGCCCGCGCCGGCACGCCCTATTGCCCCGACCACGGCCTGCCGCTGCAGGCGCAGAGCGTCAGCCAGATGGTCGACGCCGTGCTGGCCCTGCCCGAAGACACGCGCCTGATGGTGCTGGCCCCGGTGGTGCGGGACCGCAAGGGCGAGTTCGCCGATCTGCTGCAGGACATGCAGGCGCGCGGCTACGTGCGCTTTCGCATCGGCGGGCAGATCATCGAAGCCGACACCTTGCCGGCGCTGAAAAAAGGCGAGAAGCACGACATCGACGTCGTCATCGACCGGCTGAAGACGCGCGAAGAGTTCAAGCAACGCCTGGCTGAAAGCTTCGAAGCCGCGCTGCGCATCGCCGACGGCCGCGCCATCGCGCTGGAAACCGACACGGGCAAGGAACATCTGTTCAGCAGCAAGTTCGGCTGCCCGGTGTGCAGCTATTCACTGAGCGAACTGGAGCCGCGGCTCTTCAGCTTCAACAGCCCCGTGGGCGCCTGCCCGGCCTGCGACGGCCTGGGCCAGGTGACGGTGTTCGACGCCGACCGCGTGGTGGCCTTCCCCAGCATCAGCCTGGCCAGCGGCGCCATCAAGGGCTGGGACCGGCGCAACAGCTACACGCACTCGATGCTCGAAGCCGTGGCCAAGCATTACGGCTTCGACACCGAAACGCCCTGGGAGCAGCTGAGCGCCGCCGTGCGCCAGGTGCTGCTGCACGGCTCGGGCAGCGAGGAGATCGAGTTCATCTACCAGGCCGAAGGCCCGGGCAAGGACGGCAAGGCCAAGACACGCAGCGTGAAGCGCCGCCACCCCTTCGAAGGCATCCTGCCCAACCTGGAGCGGCGCTTCCGCGAAACCGACAGCACTGCGGTGCGCGAAGACCTGGCGCGCTACCAGGCCGTCAAGCCCTGCGCGGCCTGCGGCGGCGCGCGGCTGCGGCGCGAGGCGCGGCATGTCTTCCTGCAGCACGCCGACGGCGCGCGCGGCAAGCCCATCTACGAGGTGGAGCACGCCACCCTGGCCGATTGCCTGGCCTACTTCGAAGGCCTGGTGCTGCAGGGTGCCAAGGCCGAGATCGCCGACAAGATCATGCGCGAGATCCGCAGCCGGCTGCGCTTTCTCAACGACGTGGGCCTGACCTACCTGAGCCTGGATCGCGGTGCCGACACGCTCAGCGGCGGCGAGGCCCAGCGCATCCGCCTGGCCAGCCAGATAGGCAGCGGCCTGAGTGGCGTGATGTACGTGCTGGACGAGCCTAGCATCGGCCTGCACCAGCGCGACAACGAGCGCCTGATCGGCACGCTCAAGCACCTGCGCGACCTGGGCAACAGCGTGCTGGTGGTGGAGCACGACGAGGACATGATCCGCGCCGCCGACCACGTGGTCGACATGGGCCCGGGCGCCGGCGTGCACGGCGGCCGCGTGATGGCCCAGGGCACACCGCAGGAGGTGGCCGACAACCCCGAGAGCCTGACCGGCCGCTACCTGGCGCACACGCTGCGCATCGCCGTGCCGCAGGACCGCCGGCCGGCCAATGCCTTTGGCGGCAGCGTGCAGCGCCTGGCCATCGTGGGTGCGCGCGGCAACAACCTGAAGAACGTCAGCGTCGAGATCCCGGTGGGGCTGCTCACCTGCATCACCGGCGTCAGCGGTTCGGGCAAGAGCACGCTGATCAACGACACGCTCTACACCGCGGTGGCCAAGAAGCTCTACCAGAGCCACGCCGAGCCGGCCGAGCACGACCGCATCGACGGGCTGGAGGCCTTCGACAAGGTCATCAACGTCGACCAGAGCCCCATCGGCCGCACGCCGCGCAGCAACCCGGCCACCTACACCGGCCTGTTCACGCCCATCCGCGAGCTGTTTGCCGAAGTGCCCATGGCGCGCGAGCGCGGCTACGGCGCCGGCCGCTTCAGCTTCAACGTGGCCGGTGGCCGCTGCGAGGCCTGCCAGGGCGACGGCGTCATCAAGGTGGAGATGCACTTCCTGCCCGACGTCTACGTGCCGTGCGACGTCTGCCAGGGCCGGCGCTACAACCGCGAGACGCTGGAAGTTCTGTACAAGGGCAAGAACATCACCCAGGTGCTCGAGCTGACGGTGGAAGACGCCAACGCCTTCTTCAGCGCCGTGCCCAACATCGCGCGCAAGCTGCAGACGCTGCTGGACGTGGGCCTGGGCTACATCCGCCTGGGCCAGAGCGCCACCACGCTGTCTGGCGGCGACGCCCAGCGCGTGAAGCTGGCACTCGAACTGAGCAAGCGCGACACCGGCCGCACGCTGTACATCCTGGACGAGCCCACCACCGGTCTGCACTTCCACGACATCCAGATGCTGCTGCAGGTGCTGCACCAGCTGCGCAACGCCGGCAACACCATCGTCGTGATCGAGCACAACCTGGACGTCATCAAGACCGCCGACTGGCTCATCGACATGGGGCCGGAGGGCGGCAGCGGCGGCGGCCGCGTGCTGGTGACGGGTACGCCGGAGACGGTGGCGGCCTTCGAGGGCAGCCACACGGGGCGCTTCCTGAAGCCGCTGCTGGGCTGAGCGGCACGCAGGCCTCAGGCCTCAGGCCTCAGGCCAGGGCCACCGGGGCATCGCTGCGGCGCTCATGCAGCCGCTGCAGCAGGGCCGGCACCTCGCCGCCCGGTACCGGCCGTGCATACAGGAAGCCCTGCCCGGAGCCACAGCCCAGCGCCATGAGCGCTGCCGCGTCCAGCGGGGTCTCGATGCCCTCGGCGGTGGTCATCAGGTTCAGGCTGTGGCCCAGCGCCACCGCCGCTTGCACGATGGTCTCGCTCTGCGGCCGGGTGTGCATGGAATGCACGAAGGACCGGTCGATCTTGATCTTGTCGAAGGGCAGCTCCGACAGGCTGGCCAGGCTCGAATAGCCGGTGCCGAAGTCGTCCAGCGCGAGCCGCATGCCGCGCTGCTTGAGATCCTGGAGAACCCGGCGGGCCTGGGCCAGATCGCCGATGAGTGCGTTTTCGGTGATCTCGATCTCCAGCCTCGATGCCGGGAAGCCGTGCATGCCCAGCACGGCCGCCAGCGCCGCGCCCAGGGTCTCGTCCTTCAGTTGCTGCGGGGCGATGTTGATGGCCAGCGTGAACTGGCCGCCCCAGCTGCGCGCCTCGTGCACCGCCTGGCCCAGCAGCGAGAGCGTCATCGAGTGGATCAGGCCCACGTCTTCGGCCACGGGGATGAACTCGGCCGGCGGCACCAGCCCGCGCGTGGGGTGCTGCCAGCGCGCCAGTACCTCGAAACCGGTGACCTGGCCGCTGGCCAGCTCGACCAGGGGCTGGAAGTACGGCACCACCTGGCCCCGGGCGATGGCATCCCGCAGGTCCAGCTCGAGTTGGGCGCGATCGTGCACTTCGCGGTCCATCGATTCCTGGAAGAAGCGGCACTGCCCGCGTCCGGCGGCCTTGGCCTTGTACAGCGCCATGTCGGCACGGCGCAGCAAGTCGTCGCTGCTGGCGCCGTCGGCCGGGTAGACCGCGATGCCCACACTCGCCCCCACCTGCACTGGCGTGCCGGCCAGATCAATGGGCTCGCCGAGGGCAGCGATGACGCGCTTTGCCGCACGCAGCGGCGTTTCCTCGTCTTCCAGCCTGTCCAGCAGCAGCACGAACTCATCGCCGCCCAGCCGGCAGGCCAGGTCCCCGGCGCGCACCTCGGCCTTCAGCCGGCGTGCGATCTCGCTCAGCACCGCATCGCCCGCGCTGTGGCCATAGCGATCGTTGACGGGCTTGAAGTGGTCCAGATCCAGCACCAGCAAGGCAAAGCGCTCGGCCGGCTCGCGCGCGCCGCGGGCCAGCGCACGGTCGAGCTGCATCTGCAGGCTGCGGCGATTGGCCAGCCCGGTCAGGCCGTCGAACATCGCCAGGCGAGTGACCTCGGCCTGCGAGCGCAGGAAGGTCTCTTCCGACTGCTGCAGCCGCGCGTTCAGCCGGCGCCAGAAGGCGGCGAATGCCAGAGCGGCCGTCAGCACCAGCAGCGCAAAGACCCACCAGGCGCGCTGCTCGGTCTGGCGCTGCCGGCCCAGCGCTTCGGCGCTGAGGGTGGCGAAGAAGCGGCCCGAGGCGTCGGCCAACAAGCGCTTGTCTTCGGCGTAGGCACCGCTGTCGAGTACGGCCTGGCCCGCGGCGTAGTTGCCGGCAGCGGCCTGCTCGAAGGCAAGCCGCTCCAGCGCCACCAGCCGGTCGTTCGCGGCCCGCGTGTCGCGCTCGAACTGCCCAGCGCGGTCGGGCCCAGCCAGGGTCTGGGCCTGCATCAGCGCCTCGTCCATCAGCGGGATCTGCTGCTCGTAGCGTTCGATCCACCGCCGCTCGCCCGTGGTGGCGGCCAGATAGGCGGCCATCGTCAGGCGTTCGTCGAGCAGGACGATGCGATCGGTGGCCCCCTGCGCCGCCACCACGTGGGCCGTCCGCTCGGCATGCTGGCTCAAGAAGACCACACGCCCTGCCAACAAGGCCATCACCAGCACCGCCGTGGCCAGGAACGACAGCACCACGACACGGCGCGCCGTGATCGACGCCTGGGTCACGCCATCGCGGTGGCCCCGGAAGCGGGTGAAGAACATCATGCTGCGCATCCTGCTGGGCATCCAGTGCCTGGCGAGTCGGTTACCCACCCCGGGCCCCTCGGATATCGGCAGAAAAGCCCCGCGCTTGAGCCCAGCACACCGGGCGGGCGGCAGCAGCCTAGACTCAACGCCCTTGCTGGGGACAGTCCCCGCCCCGGCGCTGAAGAGGCTCACGATCATGATCCTGGAACTCGCCGACATCCGCATCCAGCCCGGCCGCCAGGCCGAATTCGAAGCCGCCATCCAGCACGGCATCGCCAGCGTCATCAGCCGCGCCCAGGGCTTCCATGGCGCGAAGGTGAACCGCGGCATCGAAAGCCCGGATCGCTATGTGCTGCAGATCCTGTGGGCCACGCTGGAAGACCACACCGTGGCCTTTCGCGGCGGGCCGCTGTTTGCCGAGTGGCGCGCGATCGTGGGCCCGTTCTTCGCGGCGCCGCCGGTGGTGGAGCACTTCGATCTGGTGAGCAAGGCCTGATGGCCGTGGCCGCGCCGGCGCTGCAGGCATCGCGCCAGGCCGTGCTGGCCGCTGCCGCTGCGCACCTGGACAGCGGCGCCTTCGCGCGCGAACTCGCGCAGCGCGTGGCGCGCCCCACCGAAAGCCAGAACCCGGCCGCTGGCCCGGTGCTGCAGGCCTATCTGGACGAAGACCTGGCGCCCACGCTGGCCGCACTGGGCTTTGCCTGCCGCAGCCATCCCAACCCGGTGGCCGGCGGCGGGCCGCTGATGATCGCAAGGCGCGTGGAAGACCCCGCCCTGCCCACCGTGCTGATGTACGGCCACGGCGACGTGGTGCGCGGGCAGGACAAGGCCTGGACGCGCGGCCAGGGCCCCTGGCAACTGGCGGCCGAAGGCCCGCGCCTTTATGGCCGCGGCACGGCCGACAACAAGGGCCAGCACAGCATCAACATCGCCGCGCTGGCCCAGGTGCTGGGCGCGCGCCGGGCCGAAGGGCGTGGCCTGGGCTTCAACCTCACCTGGCTGTTCGAGATGTCGGAAGAGACCGGCTCGCCGGGCCTGGCCGCCTTCTGCGCCGCGCAGCGCGAGGCACTGGCCGCCGACGTGCTGATCGCCAGCGACGGCCCGCGCTACCGCAGCAACCGGGCCACCGTCTTTTTGGGTTCGCGCGGGGTGGCCAACTTCACGCTCGGCCTGCAACTGCGCGAAGGCGCGCACCACAGCGGCAACTGGGGCGGCCTGCTGCGCAACCCGGGCACGGTGCTGGCGCATGCCATCGCCTGCCTGGTGGACGCCCGTGGCGTGATCCAGGTGCCCGGCCTGCGCCCGCCGCCCGTGCCCGAAGCCGTGCGCGCGGCGCTGGTCGGCCTGCAGTTCGGCGGCGACCCGGGCGACCCGATGGTGGACGCCGACTGGGGCGAGCCCGGCCTGAGCCCGGCGGAGCGCGTGATCGCCTGGAACACGCTGGAAGTGCTGGCCATGCGCACCGGCAACCCGGACTTCCCCGTCAACGCCATCCCGCCCGCGGCACAGGCGCACATGCACATGCGCTTCGTGCCCGGCACCGACATCGCGCACCTGGCCGAGCACGTGCGGGCACACCTGGCCGCGCACGGCATCGACGACGTGCAGGTGACGCCCGGTGAAGTGATGCCCGCCACCCGGCTGGACCCGGCCCACCCCTGGGTGCGCTGGTGCCTGGCCTCCATCGAACGCAGCACCGGCAGCGCGCCCGTGCTGCTGCCCAACCTGGGCGGCAGCCTGCCCAACGAGGTGTTTGCCGACATCCTGGGCCTGCCCACGGTGTGGGTGCCGCACAGCTATGCCGGCTGCAGCCAGCACGCGCCCGACGAACACCTGCTGGCCCCGGTGGCGCGCGAGGCGCTGCAGATCATGGCCGGCCTGTTCTGGGATCTGGGCGACGCCGACACCCCGCCCCCTTCACGGACGAGCCCACTCACACCCCCATGCTCCGCACCCTGAAAGATCTGTTCGACAGCCTGCTGCCGCCTCAGGGCGCAGCAGCGGCATCGCCGCTGGCCGGCGCCAGCCCGGCGCACCGCCTGCAGCTGGCCACGGCCGTGCTGCTGGTGGAAGTGATGCGCGCCGACGCCACCCTGGGCCCGGCCGAGCGCGCATCGGTGCTGGCCGCGCTGCGCCGCAAGTTCGATCTGGCGGAAGACGAACTGGCGCGCCTGCTGGAGCTGGCCGAGACCACCGCCCACCAGGCGACCGACTTCCACGCCTTCACCTCGGCCTTGAACGACCGCCTGAGCCATGACGAGAAGGTGCGCGTGGTCGAAGCGATGTGGGATGTGGCCTATGCCGACGGCGAACTGGCCGCGCACGAGCAGCATGTGCTGTGGCGCGTGGCCGACCTGCTGCACGTGCCGCACGGGGCCTACATCAACGCCAAGATCCGGGCCAAGGCAGCGGCGGGCTTGTAGGGCGAAGGAAGCCTCATGGGGTGCGGTGCGATGGCGGCGCTGGCTACAGTCAAGCCGCCGGTTGCCGGCAGCATGAAGGTACGCGATGAACATCCAGTCCCTACTCAACCAATTGCTCGGCGGCGGTGCCTTGGGCGGTTCATCGGGCAACCGCGGCCATGCGCCGCAAGCGGGCCACGGCGGCGATCTGGGCAGGTTACTGGGCGGGGGTGTCGCCAGCGGCGCCCTGGGCCTGCTGCTGGGCAAGAAGCGCGGCCGCAGGATGAGCGGCATGGGCAGCATGGGCGGGATGGGGGGCAAGGCGCTGAGCTACGGCAGCCTGGCTGCCGTGGGCGCGCTGGCCTGGAAGCTCTACCAGGACCACCAGGCCAAGCAACAGCAGCAGCAGGCCGCGCCGGCCGCAGCCGCCCCGGCCTACGCGCCGCCGCCCGTGCAGGCCGCCAGCTTTGCCGACCTGCCACCCCAGGAACTGGAGCTGCACGCCCAGGCCATGCTGCGGGCCATGATTGCCGCGGCCAAGAGCGACGGCCACCTGGACGCCCGCGAGCGCGAACTGCTGGACGGCGAGCTGGCGCGGCTGAACGCCGATGCCCAGACCCGCGCCTGGTTCCAGGCCGAACTGGCCAAGCCCGTCGAACCTGACGACGTCGCTGCCGGTGTCACGTCGCCGGAGATGGCGGTCGAAATCTATCTGACCAGCCTGCTGGTCGTCGACGAAACGACGAC
>JAIXZR010000132.1 GCA_027489455.1 Rubrivivax sp.
ATCAACCAGACCGGCTACATGCACAACCGCCTGCGCATGGTGGTGGCCAGCTTCCTGACGAAAGACCTGGGCCTGGACTGGCGCTGGGGCGAACGCTACTTCGCCCTGCACCTGAACGATTTCGACCTGGCCGCCAACAACGGCGGCTGGCAATGGGCCGCCAGTTCCGGCTGCGACGCGCAGCCCTACTTCCGCATCTTCAACCCCGTGTCGCAGAGCGAGAAGTTCGACCCGCAGGCCCGGTTCATCCGCCGCTACGTGCCCGAGCTGGCAGCGCTGCCGGACAAGCTGATCCACGCGCCCTGGCTGGCCAAGCCACTGGACCTGCAGGCCGCGGGCATCGAGCTCGGCAAGACCTACCCGCTGCCGGTGGTGGACCACGCTGCGGCGCGCGAGAAGACGCTGGCGCGGTACTCAGTTGTGAAAGCGGGGTAAGGGCGAGCCAAAGACGAGGCGAAGGCAAAGCAGAAGCCAGCCCAGGCCCTTTCAGCCGCAACAATTCACCCCAGCAGGCAGGCTCAGCAGGCCATCGCCATGCCCATCCACCCGACCTCTGACCGTTTCTGAACCGCCATGAGCACCGACGCTGGCTGCCACACCACGCTGGAATCCAGGCTGCGCGATCTGCTCAGCCGCCAGGGCGGGCTGAGCACGCACGAGCAGATTCCCGCGCTACAGCGCCTGGCAAGGGAAGCCGCTGCCGCCAACGTGGCCCCCGTGGCGGCCGAAGCCTTGGCGCAATTGTCCCTGTACTTGGCGCTGGACGGGCGAGCCGAGGAAGCCCAGAAGTGCGTGAATGAAGGTTCAGCCTGGGCGGCATTGGCCACCGACCGGGCTGATCTTCGGGTGATGGTGGATGTCTTCCGCATCAAGATGCTGCTGGGTGCCGGGAAGCTGGCCGCCGCCAGCCGCCAAACAGCGGCCACCCTGGCAGACCCGGAACTGCATGCCGCCGACACCAACACCTTGCGGCTGCTTTACAGCGCAACGGCAGTGCTGTTTGAGCTGGCCGACCAGATGGAGCAAGCGAGCCAGATGCACCACCGTGCAGCCGCACTGGCTGCAAAGAGCGGCAACCAGAACTGGATTGTGGTGGCAGCCTGCGCTAGTGCCATGTTGGCCGTGCCCACCCTGGTACGGCGTGAAGCGCTGTTTTCAGCCTATGCCCGACCGCTCGTTGTTTCCGACAAGGGGTACGCGATGCTGGCGCGACAGGCCGTGGAAGGCCTGCTCACGATGGAAGCCCATATTGACCTCGTTGAGCAGATCTACGGGTCAGCGGTCGTCGACTGCCTGCCTGCCCTTCGTCGCCTGATGTTGCTGCTGAGCTTCACGCTGCCACGCTCCACGGCCGCTGTGCGCCTGGGCGCGACGGCTGCGCCTGGCCTGACGCATCACCAGTACGCCAAGCGGTACTTGACGGCGATGGCCGATGTGTTGGAACGCAAGCCAAAGCTTGCGCTCACGCAGCTCAACCTGGCACAAGCCGTCGGGTCAGCCCCCGACCAGCTACTCACGGGCATGCAGTACCTCGCCTCGCGGGCCTATCTGCAGTTGGGCCAGCTGGACAAGGCCTTGAACCATTACGAAGCCCACGTGGCGCTATCGGCAAAGGTTGCTGCACGCTGGGACAACGCGCGGGAGTTGACCCGGGCCAGCGCACTGGCCGACACCCAGCCCAGCGCAGTGCTGGGGGCTGACTGGCCCGAAGCACTGCGCTCTGCTGTTTCGCGTTGCCAAGCCCGCCAGGCACTGGGGGTGGACGTCACTGACCTGATGGCCTGGACAGGCCGGTCAGGCCGCTGGCTGCGCAGCGCGTTCCAAAAGCACCTGGGCATGTCGCCGAAGGAATGGCTCCAACGGCAGAAGCTCGATTCCGCGCGCCGCCAGCTGCAAGCCGGACGCGTGCCAGTGGGCGGCCTCAGCGCTGCAGCGGCCCAGTGGGGCTTCAGCAACCTGTCGCGGTTTCGCGCCAGTTATCGCCAGGCGTTTGGCGAATGGCCGCAGGACACCCTGCGGCAGGTGCTGCGCGGCGAAAACCCATAAAGCCGCGCCAACCAAGCCCCCGGCTGAGGTGACCCTGGGGCGCCCACGCCCAGCGAAGGCCCCACCGACCTGGGCCACTGGTCTCAGGGCACCGTGACCAGGTTGACTTCGCGGCGGTCGTTCCAGCTGCGCACGAACAACCCCAAAGCCGGATGCGCGGCGTTATTGACCGTGATGTTCCTGACGACCTGGCCACCAGGCGCAACGCTCAGGCTCCCGACCGCTGGCGTGATGCCCTGCACCTGGAAACGAGGGCTGCCCAGTTGAAACTCCTGCGGTGGGTAAGCCTTGTCCACGCTGACGTCAGTGTCCCCAATCATCGGGCACAGCGTCACGCGGGTCTGCCCAGGATTCAGCCGCACGCCTTCGACGAGGTTGTCCCAATGCTCACGACCGAACGCTGTGCGACGATTCGGCGCTGTACCTCCGATGACCGGGGCTGGCGACCCTGGCTTGCTGATGAACCTGGTCGAGTCGAAATTGCCCGCTCTGTTCGTGAACCACTGCGGGGAATCGTCGATGGGCACGATGAACGACACCAAGATGCCCGACCTGTAGTCGACACCGACCCCCGCAATGTTCAGCAGGTTGGTCGGGAACAGAGCTGGCAACTGGTCGTCATTCCAAACAGACAGGTGCCGGCCGCGGATCACCTGGGATGTCGACTTGAACAGATTGCTACTGCCAAAGGCAACAGGATCGGTCAGGTTCAGGGGCTCTGAGGGAACGTCGACGCCGGTGGGGGTCACCACAGGGGAAGGCTGGATGGCCAGTACGTAGTCAGACCCCTCCAACGTCCTGTTGACACGCTGCAGGCTGAGGAGAAACGCTTTCTGGGCCGCCCTGTACGCTTCGTCGTAGGCGTCCTCACTTTCGCCGGGCAAGGGTGCACGAAAACGGAATTCGGATAGCTCCTGGTTACCGCAGGTGCCATCGCCATCGACATCGATGCCCAGCTTGAGGCGGCTGGCGCCCCACTCGAGCACATCGCCCGTGCCGAAGGTCAGGTGGCCACCCGCAGAAAAGAAGGAATTTCTGTCCAGCAGATACGCGACCTGAATCACACGTCGCGTATTGCTGGGATTGGGGGCGAGCAATCCTGCACTCACTTCAGCGGACTTCACGGTGTAACGGGCCTCGCGGGCGCCCCAGGCCAGGATATGCAGGCGACCTTGGCGAACGCGGGCGTTGTCGGGACCGTGAGAACCCAGCCAGTCGTAGATTTCTGCGATACCCGACTGGCTTGTACCCTGGTTGCTGACCGTCAGTTGTCGCTGACCATCGCTGTTCACCGCGGCCCAGGCCACGACTTCGCTGCCACGCAACGGCATCACGTACCAGGGCAGGCGCAGGGTCTCGCTGGCGTCACGCAATTCAATCCGGCCATCGAAGCTGTCAAGCCAATGACAGACGGCGTCTGTCGGCACGCACTCATCGGCAAACTGCCGATACGGGCCCCGTGGTTCCGCGAAGCTGGGTTCGATGAAGCCGCGTGCGCTCTTGTATTGCTCGGACGCGGCCAGCCGGGCAGGGTCGATCGTCATCGACATCGTCACGGCAACTCGCCCACCGGCCGGCACGGTGACGCTATTGGTCGAAAACCTGATGCTCACGGCACCCGAAGCTGCCTTGCTTGGAACGTTGAAGAAGTGCGAGATGGCGAAGGTGCGTGCAGCGGGCCCGAAGTTCTCCACCCACAAGGTTTTCGCCGGCAGCGTCGTACGACTGCTGACGGACACCTTGCCAAAGTTGGCCGCAGCCGGAAGGCTGCGCATGGTGTCGCCCGGCACTTGGGCGTCGCGTTCGTCGTCCACGGCATAAAACATGGCCGGTGCGCGCAAGGCGTTCACTGCATTGACTTCGCCGCCGCCCAGCCGGACCACGGACACAGGCGTGCGTGCCGACACTTGGTACGGTGCGCGCGAATACCGCTGCGTGGCGGACCCGGCTGCAATCTCTGGTGTCATGGCGCGCACCGTATGGGCCGGAACAGACCAGTCCGTGTCCGCAGCAAAGTACTCATTCAGCCGGGAAATGACGGTTTCTTGCTGAGCACGACCACCCCACACCGTTCCGGGCCGGCTGGTATTGACCAGTCGCGCGCGCAGCTGGGCTGGGCTGAGCTGAGGAAACTTCTGCATCAGCAAGGCGTAGACCCCCGCCACGACGGGCGTGGCTCCCGATGTGCCGCCAAAGAACAACGTGCCGTCGCCTGTTCCCGACATGGCTGTGGTGATGTCGCCAATGGCGCCCACCTCGGGCTTGATGGCGCCGCCGTCGGTGCTGGGCCCGCTGGAAGACGTGTATTCCATGATCGCCAGGTCCAGCGGGTCGCCGTTGGCACGCTTTCGTGCCGGGCCTTGCACCTGCGCTACGGCGGTACCCTTGGGGGCCACTGCCGGTGTGGCCAGGGCATGCGCGACAGGCCCGTCGTTGCCAGCCGCCATGGTCAACACCACGCCGGCCTTGGCGACGTTGTTGGCGGCAATCGTCAGCGGTGTCGACAGCCGGCCGGCGGCAGCCCCGAGAGAGGCCGTGACGATATCGACCCGCTGCATCGAACCATCGCCCAGCGGGTCCAGCGCGCGGTTCAAGCCGCCGACGATCGCGGTGTCCGGACACCCTGTGTCGCCACTGCCGCACACCTTATAGATGTAGAAGCGCGCGTCTGGTGCGACGGTCTGCAAGATGTCCGTCACTTGCGTGCCGTGTTCATCGAGCAGATCGCAGGGCTGGTTGGGCCCGCGCCTTTCGAAATCCGGGAATGGCGACAGATCGTTTCTGACGAAGTCGTACCCGCCCAGCACCTTTGACCCGGGGTAGGGGAACATGGCGCTGGCCAAGCGGCTCGCGTCGGGGGCAAACGCATACACCATCGCCCGGTTCAGCATGGCGGGCGTCCCGGGGCCGCCAAAAGCCGTGTGCGTGTAGTCCAAACCGTCGTCCAGCACCGCGATACGAACGTTCTGCCCGGTGATACCGGCCTGGTGGGCCGCTGAAATGCTGTGGTACGACAACAGCTCGGCCTTGCTACTGGACCTTCGCTTCCGCGCCTGTATCTCTTCATTGGCAGGGTCGTAATTGCAGGTGGTGGCAATCGCGCTCACCGACGCTGAAGTGCGCGCCACGGGCGACCGCAGCATAGGCTTGGGCAGAACCATCACGGGGCTGACTGACACCACGCCAGGCAGGCCTCGGATCGCATCGGCCTGTTCCGCCGTGGCTTCCACCGTCACCATGTTGATGGCGGCACGGTTCTCGGCCACCACCTTGGCACCCAGCGCCTGGATGCGCTGGCCCACCTGGGTTTGCTCGTTCTGCAGCACGCTGTTGTAGGCCATGCGCTGGGCGCGCAGCGCCGTGGCCGCGGCGCCGGCCGCACCTTCACCCTGGCTGCTGCTGAGGGCGCGCACTCGGCCTTCGTCTTCTGAAAATCGCTCTGAAATCGATGGGCTGGCCAGCACCACGTTGTAGCCCCGGAAAGCCTGGCGGGCTGCTTGTGCTGCCTTGCGCTTGGCCTCCTCGGGGGTTTCCACCAAAAAGCTGCGCCCCTGGAACTGCACCGGCTTTTGGTCAGATGCTGCCGATGCGGCAGACGGGCTGCTGTCGCCAGACGATGCGGTGGTCGATAGGCGGCCCATGTCCGATGCCTTGTCGCTACCACCACCGCAAGCGGCCAGCAGCACGCTGGCCAGGGCCCCCACCAAAAGCCCGTGCTGGCGGCGGTGTGGACGGCTCCGATTTCCTCTTGTCGATGTCATGTACAAAACTCCTGCCAAGGTGACGCAGCCCGATGTGCTCGGGCTTCACCAGCGTACTTCGCGAGCAGAGCGACGACCAAGTAACGAATCCGGCAGGTCTTGACGATTCCGGCGGCCTTGGCGCCAGGAGCCCTGCAGGTAAGGGGTGTGCCTAACCCTAGGGGCGTGACGGGATATCCATGTGCCGAGCCGGCGCAGATCAAACCCGGGCAACAGGCAGCTGGCAGGCCAGTTCGAAATGCGCATCGCCGTGCGCATAGGGCCGTCCGATCCAGGCCTCGAAGGCCGGGTGATCGGCAGGCAGCCAGCCGCTGTGCGGCAGCCAGTGCTTGTAGAGCCAGTCCCAGGCCCGCAGCTCGAGGTGGATGTCGCCGCGGATCACGATCTCGGCCACGCGCATGGCCGGGAAGCGGATGAAGCCGATCCCGCCAGCAGGCGCCTCCGCATCGACCACCAGGCCCACGTCGTAGCGGCACTGGGCCAGGGCCACGGTCTCGGGCTCGTCCCACATGTAGCCCAGCCAGGGCTGATCGGCCAGGCCGCGCGGCAGGGCCCAGGCCAGAAGCTGCGCACAGGCGGCCTGCACCACGCCCGGGCGGTAGGGGTCGAGCACGCGCACGTAGGCCACGGTGCGCGCCGGCAGCTCGCGCAGTTGCACCTGGAAGCCGTCGGGGCTGGGGCCGGCCAGCGGCAGCTGCGCGCGCGGCGAGGGCGGCGCCGGCAGAAGCTGGTCGAAGTCAGCGCGCCGGGCCTGGCGGAAGGCCGCCAGATCGAAGCGCCGCGGCGCCTGGCCAAAGTGCTGCTTGAAGCTGCGCGAGAAGTCCGACGATGACGCGAAGCCGCAGTCCAGGGCCACCTGGGTGAGCGGCCGCCGCGGCGCATGGGCCATCAGGAACAGCGCGCGTTCCAGCCGTTGCCGCTTGACGAACTGGCCGGGCGTTTCGCCCATCACCGCCTGGAACACGCGGTGGAAGTGGAACGGCGAGAACCCCGCCGCCTGGGCCACGCGCTGCAGCGGCAGGGGCTGGGCCAGGTCCTGCACGATCAGATCGACCGCGCGGTGCACGCGGGCCAGGTAAGCCTGGGCCGAGGCTGGGGCGTGGTCGTCAGGGCGCAAGATTTGGCAAGACCGGCGGGCGGCATCCAGGCATCGTCGGGGTGGACTTCAACACAAGGAAGACATGAAATCCATCCGTCTCGTCGTCGCGCTGGGCCTGGCGGGCCTGGCACCAATGTCTCCGGCACAGGAAAGGAAAGCCATGGAACTCGGCAATTTCTCGGTCAGCCTGGCGGTCAAGGACATCCGGGCTTCACTGGCCTTCTACGAGAAGCTGGGCTTCCAGCGCGTGGGCGGGCAACTGGAGCAGAACTGGATCGTGCTGCACAACGGCAGTGCCCGGATCGGCCTGTTCCAGGGCATGTTCCCGAAGAACCTGCTGACCTTCAACCCCGGCTGGGGGCCGGACGGCCAGCCGCTGGAGCGCTTCCAGGACGTGCGCGAACTGCAGCGCACGCTGAAGGCGCGCGGGCTGACGATGGATGTGCAGGCCGACGAGGGCACGCAGGGGCCGGCGCACTTCGTCGTCACCGATCCCGACGGCAACCCCTTGCTCTTCGACCAGCACGTGCCTGGCCCAAAGGTGCGCTGAAGCGCGCTGAAGGATCAGGCTACTGGCGCGCTGAAGCGCGCCAGGGAATCAGGCGGCTGGCGCGCTGAAGCGCGCCAAGATGGCCGCATGCTGCTGCGGCCAGGCGCTGATGGCGCTGCTGTCGCCTTCGAACACGCTGCGCACAAAGGCCAGGGTCAGCGCCTGCGTGGCCGCCTTCACCTGCGGGTTCAGGGCCACGCCGCCGGTGCCGGCACGGTCGGTGAACATGCTGTGCGATCCGCCCTCGAACACCGCCAGCCACTTGCTGCGGCTGCCCACGGCATCGAACACGGCCACGCGGTCTTCGGCGCCGCTGTAGTAACCGGGGATGCGGATCACGTCGTCGGTGGCCGTGATGTGCAGGCTGGGCACGGTGACGCTGCCCAGCACGCGGGCGGGTTCGCTTTCGCCGTAGAAGGGCGGCGCGGAGATGGCGATGGCAGCGCGCACGCGCTCATCCTTCAGCGCGATGGCGCGGCCCTCGCGTGCCACCTTGGCGCCGGCGGCCAGCAGCGTGGTGTTGGCACCGTAGCTGTGCCCGGCGGCGACGATGCGGCTGGCGTCGATGCGGCGCGCCAGGTCACCGGCCAGCAGGGTGTCCAGCGCGAAGCGCAGGTCCTGCACGCGGGCGATGGCCTCGCCATCCTGTGCCGCGCCCTGCAGTCGGCCCACCAGGCCGAAGATGCTGCCCATCCACAGGTTGCGGTCGCTGCCCACGTGCTGCAGGTGCAGGCTGGCCACGCCGTGGCGCGCGAAGTGCTGGCCCAGGTAGCTGTAGCCGCGGCGCGACCCGCCGATGCCGTGCGAGAACACCACCAGCGGCACGCGGCGGGCGGCAGGCTCGGCCGCGGCCGGCAGGTACAGGCGCACTGGCACCGGGCGCTGGCGGGCGGCGTCGGCCCAGTCCAGATCCAGCACCTCGACGGCGCCGGTCAGCTGCGATTCGGCGGCCTGCAGCTTCATGGCTGCCAGCGCGGCGGCGCCGGCAGCCGCCTGCAGCAGGGCGCGGCGGCTGAAGTGCGGCAGCAGGGTGGGGATCGGTCTCGTCATGGCGTGGCCTCCTGGGCAGTGGCGGCGGGGGTGGCGGGGGCCGTGGCGGGCGCGGCCGGCCGGCCACGGCGGCCCAGCCGCTTGAGGCCGTTCACGGCATCGTCCACATAGGTGAAGAGCACCGGGATGACCAGCAGGCTGAGGAAGGTGCTGGTGATGAGCCCACCGATCACGACGATGGCCATGGGCGCGCGGAAGCTCGGGTCCGTGCCCAGGCCCAGGGCGATGGGCATCATGCCCGCGCCCATGGCGATGGTGGTCATGACGATCGGGCGTGCGCGCTTGTGGCAGGCGTCCAGGATGGCGTGCCAGCGGTCCATGCCGTGGTCGCGCCGGGCGATGATGATGTAGTCCACCAGCAGGATGCTGTTCTTGGTGGCGATGCCCATCAGCATGATCAGGCCGATCATGCTGGGCATGGACAGCGCCGTGCCCGTGACCCACAGCGCCAGGAAGGCGCCCGGGATGGACAGCACCAGCGCGCCCAGGATCGTCACCGGCTGCACGAAATCCTTGAACAGCAGCACCAGCACGATGTAGATGCACAGCACGCCCGTCAGCATCGCCAGGCCGAAGCTGGCGAAGAGCTCGGTCATGGCCTCGGCGTCGCCGATCTCGGTCTGGATCACGCCCGGCGGCAGCTGCTGCAGGCTGGGCAGGGCCAGCGCGGCGGCCTTCACCTGGCCCAGAGGCTGCTGGTTCAGTTCGATCTCGAAGTTGACGTTGCGCTGGCGGTTGTAGCGGTCGATCTGCGCCGGGCCGCTGTCGATGGACAGGGTGGCCACGTTGCCCAGCATCACCGGGCCGTGGGTGCCGGGCACGGGCAGCTTGGCCAGCAGGGCCAGGTCGGTGCGCGCCTCGGCCGGCAGGCGCACGACGATGGGCACCTGGCGCTGGCTCAGGTTCAGCTTGGCCAGGCTCTGGTCGTAGTCGCCGGCGGTGGCGATGCGCAGGGTGTCGGCGATGGCCGCACTCGTCACGCCCAGGTCGGCCGCGCGGGCGGAATCCGGCCGCACGATGAGTTCGGGCCGCACCAGGCTGGAACTGCTGGTGACGTTGCCGATGCCGGGGATGGTGCGCAGCTCTCGTTCCACCACGGCGGCATGCGCCGCCAGGGCCGCGCCGTCTTCGCCGGCCAGCACCAAGACGTACTTCTCGGAACTCTGGCCGAAGCCGACCTTGATGCGCGCGCCGGGGATCACCGCCAGCCGCTCGCGCAGCTCGCCTTCGATGACCTGCTTGCTCACGTTGCGGTCGCTGCGGTGCGTCAGGTTCAGTGTGAGCGTGGCCACGCGCACTTCGGGCAGCCCGCCGCCGGGCGTGAAGGTGTCGGCGCCGGTGCTGCCACCGCCCACGGCGGTGTAGACCAGCTTCACGTGCGGGTGCTGCTGGATCACGCTGCGCGCCTGTTCGGCTGCGGCCAGCGTCTGCTGGAAGGTGCTGCCCGGCGGCAGCGTCACCGTCACCTGCGTCTGCCCGAAGTCGTCGGGCGGGATGAAGCCGGCTTCGAGCTTGGTCACCAGGTAGAACGAGCCGATGAAGAACACGGCCGTGGCCAGCATCGTCACCAGCCGGTGCTTCAGGCACCAGGCGGCCCAGTGGCCGTAGCGCGTCAGCCAGGCGGGTTCGACATGCTCCTTCTTCGGCGGCTTCAGCATGTAGGCCGCCATCATGGGCGTGAGCATGCGCGCCACCACCAGGCTGAAGAACACGGCAATCGCCGCCGTCCAGCCGAACTGCACGAAGAACTTGCCCGGCACGCCGGACATGAAGGCCGTGGGCAAGAAGACGGCAATCAGGGTGAAGGTGGTGGCGATCACCGCCAGGCCGATCTCGTCGGCCGCTTCCATGGCCGCTTCGAACGGTGTCTTGCCCATGCGCAGGTGGCGCATGATGTTCTCGATCTCGACGATCGCGTCGTCCACCAGGATGCCCACCACCAGCGACAGGCTCAGGAGCGTGATGACGTTGAGCGAGAAGCCGAAGAGGTAGTACATCACCGCAAAGGCCGGCAGGATGGACAGCGGCAGCGCCACGGCCGCCACGAAGGTGGCGCGCCAGTCGCGCAGGAAGAACCACACGACGATCACCGCCAGCACGGCGCCTTCCAGCAGCAGGTACATGCTGCCGTGGAAGTTCTCGACCGTGGCATCGACGAAGTTGAAGGCCTCGGTCACCGTCACGTCGGGCCGCTCGGCGGTGAACTTGGCGATCGCCGCACGCACGCCTTCGGCGACCTCGGTTTCGCTGGCGCCACGGCTGCGCACGATCTCGAAGCCCACCACCGGCTGGCCGTTCAGCAGCGCGGTGCTGCGCTTTTCGGCCACCGTGTCGCTGACCTTGGCCACTTCGTCCAGCCGGATGCGCCGCCCGTCGCTCAGGCCGATCTCCAGCCGCGCCAGTTCTGCCGCGCTCTGCACGGTGGCGATGGTGCGCACGCTTTGCTCGATGCCGCCGACGTCGGCACGGCCGCCGCTGGCGTCCTGCTGGATGGCGCGCAGCTGGCGCGAGATGTCGGCGGCGCTGGCGTTCAGGGCCAGCAGCCGGGCCGGGTCGATGTCCACGCGCACTTCGCGCGTGACGCCGCCCACGCGCGCCACGCTGCCCACGCCGCGCACGGCCAGCATGGCCTTGGTGACGTCGTTGTCCACGAACCAGGACAGCTGTTCCTCGTCCATGCGCGTGGAAGCCACGGTGTAGGTGAGGATGGGCGAGCCCGCCAGGTCCAGCTTGTTGACGATGGGGTCGCGCAGGTCGGCCGGCAGGTCGGACCGCACGCGCTGCACGGCGGCGCGCACGTCGTCCAGGGCTTCCTGCGTGGCTTTCTCCAGGCGGAACTCGGCGGTCACGATGACCACGCCGTCCTGCACCTTGGTGTAGATGTTCTTCAGGCCCTGGATGGAGGCGACGGCGTTTTCCAGCTTGCGCGAGACCTCGGTTTCCAGCTGCGCTGGCGCTGCGCCCGGCAGGCTGGCGGTGATGGTGATGCTGGGCAGGTCGATGTCCGGGAACTGCTGCACCTTCATGCTCTTGAAGCCCATCAGGCCCAGCAGCGTGAGCATGATGAAGAGCATCACCGAAGGGATGGGGTTGCGGATGCACCAGGCTGAGACGTTCATGTCGTGTCTGCTGTTGGGTTGTGCTGGCAGGGCCGCGCTTACTTCGCTGCAGCCACGGCCGGCGGCGCGTCGACCACGCGCACGGTGTCGCCGTCGGCCAGGAAGCCGGCGCCGCTGGCCACCACGCGCGCAGCCGGGTCCAGCCCGCCCGTCACTTCGATGCGGTCGCCCAGGCGGCGGCCCACGGTCAGCTTGACCTGGCGCACCTTGTTGTCCTTGTCCAGCTGGAAGACGTAGCTGAAGCCTTCGCGCAGCAGCACGGCACCTTGCGGCAGCGTCATGGCGGTGCTGCGGCCGATCTCGAATTCGCCGCGCGCGAACATGCCGGCGCGCGCCGTGCCGGGCTGCGGCAGGTCCACGTAGACCAGGCCGTTGCGCGTGGCCGCGTCCACCGTGGGTGCCACCATGCGCAGCTTGCCGGTGACGGGCTGACCGCCGGCCGGCGTCACGCGCACCGGCATGCCCGGTTGCAGGCTGGCCAGTTCGGTGCTGGCCACTTCGGCGCGCCATTCCAGCCGGCCCTGGCGGATCAGGCGGAACAGCTCCTGCCCCGCGCCCACCACGGCGCCCAGGGTGGCGGTGCGCGCGCTGATGACGCCGTCGTCGGGCGCCAGCACCTGCGTCTGGGCCAGGCGCAGTTCCTGCGTCCTGAACAAGGCGCGCTGTGCCTGCAGGCGCGCATCGGCAGTGCGCTCTGCAGTCAGGTACTGGTTGATCTGCTGTGCGCTCAGGGCGCCGCTGGCCTGCAGGTCGCGGGCGCGCTGGGCGTTGACCACGACGGCGGCCGGCGTGGCTTCGGCCTCGGCCATGGCGGCACGCGCCTGCGCCAGGTCGGCCTGCGGCAGCGCGGAGGCAAAGGTGGCCAGCACCTGCCCACGCTTGACACGGTCGCCCACGTTGACGCGCACTTCGGCCAGCCGCAGCCCGGCCGATTCAGCACCGACGATGGCTTCCTGCCAGGCCGCGACGCTGCCGTTGGCCTGCACCGACAGCGGCAGTTCCGTGCGCTGGGGCGTCACCAGGGTGACGGTGAGCGCGGCCTTGGCAGCGGCCGCACCGGCCGCCGGCTTGGGCGACTGCGCCTGCACCGAAACAGCCAGCAGCGCGCCGGCAGCCAGCAGCGTGGCGCCGCCCCACCACCACCGCTTGCGCCGGGCGGCCGCTGCGGCCAGCGGGTTGCCGGCGACGGATTCGGGGCCCGGGGCCTGCGGGCCATGCTGGCCCATCGCCTGGGGTTGTGGAGGGTTCGGGTTGGCAGTGACGGCGTTCATGGCTGGGGGGAAGTCTTGACAGGAGCATTCGCAAGAGCTGGGGCTGCGTCGTCGCGCCAGCCGGCGCCCAGGGCGCGCACCAGCGTCACCCAGGCGGCGGCGCGTTCGCGCTGCAGTTCGATCACACCGCTCTGCGCGGCCAGGGCGTTGCGGCGGGCGCTTTCAAGGTCCAGCAGGCTGGCCAGGCCGCCGCGCTGGCGTGCTTCGGTGGCCTGCAGCGCAGCGTCGAAATCGGCAGCGGCGCTGCGTGCGTCGTCGAAGCGCGCTGCGGTGCTCTGCAGCGCCACCAGCGCGGCCTCCACCTCGCGCACGGCGCGGCGGGCGGCGGCGCGGTACTGGGCAACGGCGTTGTCGTATTCAGCCCGCGCCGCCGCCGTGTTGGCGGCGCGGCTGCCGGCATCGAAGAGCGGGAAGTTCACCGACAGCGGCCCGATGGACCAGGTGCCGCCGCTTTGCGTTTCGCCACCCTGGCGCAGCGAAAGCCCGCCGATGGCCCCATTCAGGCTGATCTGCGGCAGTTCGCGCGCTGCCGTCTGGTCGCGGTCGGCGGCGGCCGCCAGCACGGCCAGGCCGGCATCGCGCAGGTCCGGCCGCTGGGCCAGCAGTTGCGCGGGCAGGGCCGGCGGCAGCACGGCCGGCGGCGCAGGCAGCTGGGCGGTGGCAGGGGCCAGCAGCTGGCGCAGTTCGGCTTCGGGCAGGTCGGTCAGTTCCACCAGGCTCTTGACGAGGATGTCGCACTGCCCGCGTTGCTGGGTGGCAGTGGCGCGCGCCTGGGCGGCACCCGCACGCGCCAGCGCGGCGTCGGCCGGGGCGGTGAAGCCGGCGTTGGCGCTGAGGTCCACCAGGCGCGATGTCTGCGCGCGGCTGGCGGCGTCCAGCCCGGTCGTGCGGGCCTGGGCTTCGCAGGCGCGCAGGCTGGTCAAGGTGCTGGCCACCTCGAAGGCGACGGCCAGTTGCGCGTCGGCCACCCCGGCCTGCGCGCCCTGCAGCCGGGCGCTGGCGGCGCGGCGGCCGGCGGCGTTGGCGCCGAAGAGGTCGATCTCCCAGCTGGCCTGCAGCCCGGCACTGGCGG
>JAIXZR010000232.1 GCA_027489455.1 Rubrivivax sp.
AGCATGGGACAAAAGATCCACCCGACCGGCTTCCGCCTGAGCGTCACGCGCGCCTGGCAGTCACGCTGGTTCGCGAACCACAAGAACTTCGCCGGCATGCTGGCCGAAGACCTGGACGTTCGTGAATACCTGAAGACCAAGCTCAAGAGCGCTGCCGTCTCGCGCATCCTGATCGAGCGCCCCGCCAAGAACGCGCGCATCACCATCTTCTCGGCGCGCCCGGGCGTGGTGATCGGCAAGAAGGGCGAAGACATCGAAAACCTGAAGGCCGAACTGGGCCGCCGCCTGGGCGTGCCTGTGGCGGTGAACATCGAAGAGGTGCGCAAGCCCGAAGTCGATGCACAGCTGATCGCCGACAGCATCACCCAGCAGCTGGAAAAGCGCATCATGTTCCGCCGCGCCATGAAGCGCGCGATGCAGAACGCCATGCGCCTGGGCGCCCTGGGCATCAAGATCATGTCCTCAGGCCGCCTGAACGGCATTGAAATCGCCCGTTGCGAGTGGTACCGCGAAGGCCGCGTGCCGCTTCACACCCTGAAGGCTGACATCGAATACGGCTTCAGCGAAGCCAAGACGACTTACGGCGTGATCGGCGTGAAGGTCTGGGTCTACCGTGGTGACCGCCTGGCCAATGGCGAAGCACCGCAGCTGGCCAAGACCGAAGGCGACAACGACCGCCGCGATCGCCGTGGCCCGCGCCCCGGCGATCGCCCGGGTGCCCCGGGTGGCCGTGGCCGCCCTGGCGCCGACCGTGGGCCGCGCGCTGACGCCGCGCCCGCAACAGCAGCCGCCCCCGCTGGCGAAGGCCCCAAGGGCCCGGCCGTCAAGCGCGTGCGCCGCGCTGCCCCGGCTGGCACCACGCCGGCCAGCTCGACGCCCACCCCAGGCGGCGAGACCAAAGGAGAATAACGATGCTGCAACCCGCACGTCGCAAGTTCCGCAAGGAACAAAAAGGCCGTAACACCGGCATCGCCACGCGTGGCGCGAACGTGTCCTTCGGCGAATTCGGCCTGAAGGCTACCGAGCGCGGCCGCATCACGGCGCGCCAGATCGAAGCGGCCCGCCGCGCGATCAGCCGCCACATCAAGCGCGGTGGCCGTATCTTCATTCGTATCTTTCCGGACAAGCCGATCTCGCAGAAGCCTGCGGAAGTCCGCATGGGCAACGGCAAGGGCAACCCCGAGTACTACGTGGCCGAGATCCAGCCGGGCAAGGTGCTGTACGAAATCAACGGCGTGCCTGAACAGCTGGCGCGTGAAGCCTTCCTGCTGGCTTCGGCCAAGCTGCCGCTGCGCTGCACGTTCGTCGCCCGCCAGGTTGGTACCTGACGGCCGGCACCAGGAGCACACATGAGCAAAGCATCTGAACTGCGTACCAAGGACGCAGCAGCGCTGGAAAAGGAAGTGACCGACCTGCTGAAGGCCCATTTCGGCCTGCGCATGCAGAAGGCCACCCAGCAGCTGACGAACAATTCGCAACTCGGCAAGACCAAGCGCGACATCGCACGCGTGAAGACGATCCTGGCCGAAAAGAAGAGGGCCGCCAAATGAGCGACGTCCAAACCACGGCCGCACCGGCGAAGAAGAACACGCGCACCTTCGTGGGCCGCATCGTGAGCGACAAGCGCGCGAAGACGGTCACCGTGCTGGTCGAGCGCCGCAATGCGCACGAGCTCTACGGCAAGATCGTGGCCCATTCCCGCAAGTACCACGCCCATGACGAAAAGGGCGAGTACAAGATGGGCGACGTGGTCGAGATCGCCGAAGGCCGGCCGATCAGCAAGACCAAGTCGTGGGTGGTCACGCGCCTGATCGAAAAGGCCAAGCTGGTCTGATCCGGTGCTGGCGGCCTGACCAGGCGCTGTGCACAGTCCGAAGTCATGCGGCCGAACACTGGGTCACCAGGTTCGGCCGTTTCATTGCCACCCACGGAGATATCGCCCATGTTGAAGGTCGGAGACAAGCTGCCCGCAGGCCAGCTGCAGGAATTCGTCGAAGTCGAGGGCAACGGCTGCTCGATCGGCCCGAACAGCTTCGACATCGCAGCACTGACGGCGGGCAAGACGATCGGCATCTTCGCCTTGCCAGGCGCCTTTACGCCGACCTGTTCTGCCAAGCACGTGCCGGGCTTTGTCGAGCACGCCCAGGCCTTCCAGGCTGCCGGTGTGGACGAACTGTGGTGCATCTCTGTCAACGACGCCTTCGTGATGGGCGCCTGGGGGCGAGAGCAGAAGACGGCCGGCAAGGTGCGCATGATGGCCGATGGCAGCGCGCACTTCACCCAGGCCACCGGCCTAACGCTGGACTTGGCAGCACGCGGCATGGGCCTGCGCTCGCAGCGCTATTCCATGCTCGTCAAGGACGGCGTCGTGCAGACCCTCAACATCGAAGCGCCCGGTAAGTTCGAGGTCAGCGATGCGGCCACGTTGTTGGCGCAGGCCCAGGCGCTCTGAGAAGTTTCTTGTTGCGGCTACTTGACCGCAGCGAAGCACCTCCCGCATAATCGCGGGCTTCGCCAGCAAAACGTGGCTGCAGGTTCCTGCGGCCCATTGGGCTGGTTCCATCCCCTACACGGGCCCAAGACTGACTGCCAAAGCCGCCTGAACAGGCAGCGAACGCGGTGAAGTTGGGGTGAAAAAATGATCCAAATGCAATCGCGGCTCGACGTGGCCGACAACACGGGTGCCAAGTCGGTCATGTGCATCAAGGTGCTGGGCGGCTCCAAGCGGCGCTACGCCGGCATCGGTGACGTCATCAAGGTCAGCATCAAGGAAGCCGCCCCCCGCGGTCGTGTGAAGAAGGGCGAGGTCTACAGCGCCGTCGTCGTGCGCACCGCCAAGGGCGTGCGGCGGCAGGATGGCTCGCTGATCAAGTTCGACGGCAACGCCGCCGTGCTGCTGAACGCCAAGCTCGAGCCGATCGGCACCCGCATCTTCGGCCCGGTGACGCGCGAGCTGCGCACCGAGCGCTTCATGAAGATCGTTTCGCTGGCTCCGGAAGTCCTGTAAGCAGGCTCCGGTCCTACCCAGCATCCGATTCGTCAGGAACCACCATGAACAAACTCCGCAAGGGCGACCAGGTCATCGTGACCACGGGCCGCGACAAAGGCAAGCGCGGCACCATCAGCCTGCGCGTGGATGACGAACACATCGTCGTCGATGGCGTGAACGTGGCCAAGAAGCACGTCAAGCCGAACCCGCTCAAGGGCACGACAGGCGGTGTGGTCGACAAGACCATGCCCATCCACCAGTCCAACGTGGCGATCTACAACCCGACGACGGCCAAGGCCGATCGCGTGGGCGTGAAGCTGCTGGCCGATGGCAAGAAGGTGCGTGTCTTCAAGTCGTCCGGCGAAGAGATCAAGGCGTAAGGCGGCAAGACCATGGCAACCCAACAGAACACAGCGGCACCCGTCGCCCGCCTGCAGACGATCTACCGCGAGAAGATCGTGCCGGAGCTGATGGCCAAGTTCGGCTTCACCTCCGTCATGCAGGTTCCCCGGCTCGAGAAGATCACCCTGAACATGGGCGTGAGCGAAGCCGTGTCCGACAAGAAGGTCATGGAACACGCCGTGAGCGACCTGACCAAGATCGCTGGCCAGAAGCCCGTGGTCACCAAGAGCAAGAAGCCGATCGCCGGCTTCAAGATCCGTGAGGGCGTGCCCATCGGCTGCATGGTCACGCTGCGTGGCGTGCGCATGTACGAATTCCTGGACCGCTTCGTGACTGTCGCCCTGCCGCGCGTGCGCGACTTCCGCGGCATTTCCGGGCGCTCGTTCGATGGCCGGGGCAACTACAACATCGGCGTCAAGGAACAGATCATCTTCCCCGAGATCGAGTACGACAAGATCGACGCCATCCGGGGCATGAACATCAGCATCACCACGAGCGCGCGCAACGACGACGAGTGCAAGGCGCTGCTCACGGCGTTCAAGTTTCCGTTCAAGAACTGAAGGCGACACCATGGCCAAGACATCACTCATCCAGCGCGAAGAGAAGCGCGAGAAGCTGGTTGCCAAGTACGCCAAGAAGTACGCGGAACTGAAAGCCATCATCAACGACTTCCAGAAGTCCGAGGAAGAGCGTTACGCCGCTCGCCTGGAGCTGCAGAAGCTGCCGCGCAACGCGTACCCCACGCGCCTGCGCAACCGTTGTGGACTGACCGGCCGCCCGCGCGGTACGTTCCGCATGTTCGGCCTGGGCCGCAACAAGATCCGCGAACTCGCCTTCAAGGGCGACATCCCGGGTCTGGTCAAGGCCAGCTGGTAAGCGGCGCGACGAGCAGGAGACTGATCCATGAGCATGAGTGATCCCATCGCCGATATGCTGACGCGCATCCGCAATGCGCAGGCTGTCGACAAGGCTGTCGTGACGATGCCTTCGTCCAAGATCAAGACCGCGATCGCGCAGGTCCTGAAGGATGAGGGCTACATCGACGGTTTCGTGGTCCGCAGCGAAGGCGGCAAGAGCGAACTCGAAATCGCCCTGAAGTACTACGCCGGCCGTCCGGTGATCGAGCGGATCGAGCGCGTCAGCCGCCCTGGCCTTCGAATCTACAAGGGCCGCGATGCCATCCCGCAGGTCATGAACGGCCTGGGCGTTGCCATCGTCACCACCCCCAAGGGCGTGATGACCGACCGCAAGGCACGCCAGACCGGTGTCGGTGGCGAAGTGCTTTGCTTCGTCGCCTAAGCGGCCAACACGAGGAAGAACAACATGTCTCGCGTAGGAAAGATGCCCGTTGCCCTGCCGAAGGGCGTGGACGTGGCCATCACGGCCGAACAGATCACCGTGAAGGGTGCCAATGGCAGCCTGACCCAGCCGCTGAACGGCCTGGTCACGATCACCAACGACGCTGGCACGCTGAAGTTTGCGCCCGCCAATGACACCAAGGCCGCTGACGCCATGAGCGGCACTGTCCGCGCACTGGTTGCCAACATGGTGGGCGGTGTCAGCAAGGGCTTCGAAAAGCGGCTCAGCCTTGTGGGCGTGGGCTTCCGGGCTGCAGCAGCAGGGCAGAAGCTCACGCTGCAGATCGGCTTCTCGCACCCGGTGGTGAAGGACATGCCCGAGGGCGTGAAGGTGGCAACGCCCACCCAGACCGAGATCGTGATCTCGGGCGCCGACCGGCAGATCGTCGGCCAGGTCGCGGCTGAAGTGCGCGCCTTCCGGCCGCCGGAGCCGTACAAGGGCAAGGGCATTCGCTACGTCGGCGAGACCGTGGTCATCAAAGAGACCAAGAAGAAGTAAGGAGCACGAGCATGCTGACCAAGAAAGAACAACGCCTGCGTCGTGCTCGCCAGACCCGCCTGCGCATCGCGCAGTCCGGCTCGGCACGACTGACCGTCTTCCGCTCGAACCTGCACATCTTCGCCAGCGTCATCTCCGACGACGGCGCCCGAGTGCTGGCCAGCGCCTCGACGGTGGAAAAGGAAGTCCGCGATCAACTGGGCGCAGCGGGCAAGGGCGGGAACGCCGCCGCTGCCAGCCTGGTTGGCAAACGCATCGCCGAGAAGGCTAAGGCGGCTGGCATCGAGAAGGTCGCCTTCGATCGCTCGGGCTTCGCCTACCACGGCCGTGTCAAGGCCCTGGCCGAAGCGGCCCGCGAAGCCGGTTTGCAGTTCTAAGCAGCGGCCCAGGCACAAGGAAACATCAAGATGGCAAAGTTCACCCCCCGCGCGCAGACCGAAGGCAATGACGACGGCCTGAAGGAAAAGATGATCGCGGTCAACCGCGTGACCAAGGTCGTGAAGGGCGGCCGCACGCTCAGCTTCGCGGCACTGACGGTCGTCGGTGATGGCGACGGTCGCGTCGGCATGGGCAAGGGCAAGGCCAAGGAAGTGCCGGTTGCCGTGCAGAAGGCGATGGATGCCGCGCGCCGCAACATGAGCAAGGTCAGCCTGAAGAACGGCTCCATCCACCACAGCGTGCGCGGTGCGCATGGCGCTGCAAAGGTGATGATGGCGCCGGCCAAACCGGGTGACGGCATCATCGCCGGCGGCCCGATGCGGGCCGTGTTCGAAGTGATGGGCGTGACCGACATCGTTGCCAAGAGCCTGGGCTCGAGCAACCCTTACAACATGGTGCGCGCCACCCTGGACGCGCTGAAGCGCTCGACCACCCCCGCGGAGGTGGCGGCCAAGCGCGGCAAATCGGTCGAAGACCTCTTCAACTGATTCCCGCCGGAGAACCGACATGTCCGACAACACCGACAAGAAGACGCTGACCGTCAAGCTCGTGAAGAGCGTGGCCGGCACTCGTCAAAGCCACCGTGACACCGTGCGCGGCCTGGGCCTGCGCAAGGTCAACAGCGAACGTACGCTGGAAGACACGCCTGCCGTGCGCGGCATGATCAACAAGGTCGACTACCTGGTGAAGGTGCTGTGATGCTGATCAACACCATCAAGCCCGCAGAGGGCAGCAAGAAGCCCCGCCGCCGTGTCGGCCGTGGCATTGGCTCGGGCTTGGGCAAGACGGCTGGTCGTGGGCACAAGGGCCAGAAAAGCCGCGCCGGCGGCTACCACAAGGTGGGCTTCGAAGGTGGCCAGATGCCGCTGCAGCGCCGCCTGCCCAAGCGCGGTTTCAAGTCTGCCCAGTTGAAGTTCAACGGGGAAGTCACCCTGGGCGACTTGCAGCTGCTGGACGTCGCTGAAGTCGACCTGCTGACGCTGAAGGCCGCGGGCCTGGTCCGCGAGCTCGTGCGCCATGTGAAGGTGATCAAGTCCGGCGAGCTGTCGCGCAAGGTCGTGCTCAAGGGCATCGGCGCGACTGCTGGCGCCAAGGCAGCCATCGAAGCGGCCGGCGGTAGCGTCGAGACGCCGGCTGCGGCCTGATCCAGCCTTCAACAGGCCAAAGGGAACATCCAAGCGTGGCTACTTCTGCCAACCAGCTGGCCAAGAGCGGGAAGTTCGGCGACCTGCGTCGTCGGATCATCTTCCTGCTGCTGGCCTTGGTGGTCTACCGGATCGGGACCCACATCCCGGTGCCGGGCATTGACCCGACGACACTGAAGCAGCTGTTCAGCAGCCAGAGCGGCGGCATCCTGGGCATGTTGAACATGTTCAGCGGCGGTGCCTTGTCGCGCTTTTCGGTGCTGGCACTGGGCATCATGCCGTACATCAGCGCGTCGATCATCATGCAGCTGATGACCTACGTCGTCCCCTCGCTGGAGGCGCTGAAGAAGGAAGGCGAAGCGGGCAAACGCAAGATCACGCAGTACACGCGCTACGGCACGCTCGGCCTGGCAATCTTCCAGAGCCTCGGCATCGCGCTGGCACTGGAAGGGCAAGCTGGATTGGTCGTCACGCCGGGGTTTGGTTTCCGCATGACGGCGGTGGTCAGCCTGGTGGCTGGCACGATGTTCCTGATGTGGCTGGGTGAGCAGATCACCGAGCGCGGCCTGGGCAACGGGATCTCCATCATCATCTTCGCCGGCATCGTGGCTGGTTTGCCCAGCGCCATCGGCGGATTGTTCGAACTGGTTCGCACGGGTGCCATGAGCATCGTGGCTTGCTTGTTCATCATTGCCGTGGTCATCGGCGTGACGTTCGTGGTCGTGTTCGTGGAACGTGGCCAGCGCAAGATCCTGGTCAATTACGCGAAGCGGCAGGTCGGCAACAAGGTGTACGGTGGCCAATCGTCACACCTGCCGCTGAAGCTGAACATGAGCGGCGTGATCCCGCCGATCTTCGCGTCTTCCATCATCCTCCTGCCCGCGACCATCGTGGGGTGGTTCGCCACCGGTGAAGGCATGCGCTGGCTGAAGGATCTGTCGGGGGCCTTGTCGCCTGGGCAGCCGATCTACGTGCTGCTGTACGCGGCCATGATCGTGTTCTTCTGTTTCTTCTACACCGCGCTGGTCTTCAACAGCCGCGAGACCGCAGACAACCTGAAGAAGAGCGGCGCCTTCATTCCGGGCATCCGGCCGGGCGAGCAGACGGCACGCCATATCGACCGCATTCTTTCCCGCCTGACGCTGGCCGGCGCTGTGTACATCACGGCTGTCTGCCTGCTGCCTGAATTCCTGGTTCTCAAGTACAACGTGCCGTTCTATTTCGGCGGCACGTCCTTGCTGATCATCGTCGTGGTCACGATGGATTTCTGGGCCCAGGTCCAGAGCTACGTGATGAGCCAGCAGTACGAGAGCCTGCTCAAGAAGGCCAACTTCAAGACCTCCTGAGCACGCCATGAGCAAAGACGATGTCATCCAGATGCAGGGCGAGATTCTCGAGAACCTGCCCAACGCCACCTTCCGCGTAAAGCTGGAGAACGGCCACGTGGTGCTGGGCCACATCTCGGGGAAGATGCGGATGCACTACATCCGCATCCTGCCCGGTGACAAGGTCACCGTGGAGTTGACCCCCTACGATTTGTCCCGCGCACGCATCGTGTTCCGGGCCAAGTGAAGACGCTTCAGAGTTAAGGAGAAGATCATGAAAGTCGCCGCTTCCGTCAAGAAGATGTGCCGTAACTGCAAGGTCATCCGCCGCAAGGGTGTGGTGCGCGTGATCTGCACCGACCCGCGCCACAAGCAGCGCCAAGGCTGAGATTTAAGGAAAGAACATGGCACGTATCGCCGGCATCAACATTCCTCCGCACAAGCACGCGGAGATCGGTCTGACCTCGATCTATGGCATCGGGCGCCCCACCGCGCAGAAGATCTGCGACACGGTCGGCATCCCGTATTCCAAGAAGATCAAGGATCTGAGCGACGTCGATCTCGAGCGCATCCGCGAAGAGATCGGCCGGATGACGATCGAAGGCGATCTGCGCCGCGAACTGTCCATCAGCATCAAGCGGCTGATGGACCTGGGTTGCTACCGCGGCTTCCGCCACCGTCGCGGCCTGCCCGTGCGTGGCCAGCGTACCCGCACCAATGCGCGCACCCGCAAGGGCCCGCGCAAGGGCGCTGCGGCGCTGAAGAAGTAAGCTGCCGTCGCCACCCGCATCCTGAAGAGAGTCATTCATGGCCAAAGCACCTGTCAACACCGCGGCGCGCCGCGTGAGCAAGAAGATCCGCAAGAACGTTGCGGACGGCATCGCTCACGTGCACGCGTCGTTCAACAACACCATCATCACCATCACCGACCGGCAGGGTGGTGCGCTGGCCTGGGCTTCCAGTGGCGGCCAGGGCTTCAAGGGCTCCCGTAAGAGCACGCCGTTTGCGGCCCAGGTGGCCGCTGAAACGGCAGGCCGTGCTGCCCAGGAGCAGGGCATCAAGAACCTCGATGTGCGCATCAAGGGCCCTGGCCCGGGCCGCGAGTCGAGCGTGCGCGCGCTGGCTTCGCTGGGGATCCGCATCAATTCGATCAGCGACGTCACGCCGATCCCGCACAACGGCTGCCGCCCGCAGAAGCGCCGCCGCATCTGAAGCTCCGTCTTCGCCAGCGAGCGAAGTCATTCGTTCCCTGGCTATACTTTCTGGTTTCCCGCAGGCCGGCTGGCACCGACAGGTGCGAGTCGGCTGTTTTCCTGGCGGCACCACATGCCGCTTCCTAAGCCCACCGTCCGGACGGGCCAGCCTTGAAAAAGAGCTCGCCGGACTCGCGCGGGGCCGTCACCAGTGCGTTTTGCGGCGTCATCTCCGGATGTCGGCCGCCTTGAACCACCGGTGATCGTCTGCCGCGTCAGCATCAACCAAGGACACCACAGTGGCACGTTACCTCGGCCCCAAGGCCAAGCTTTCCCGCCGTGAAGGCACCGATCTCTTCCTGAAGAGCGCCCGTCGGCCCATCGCCGACAAGGCCAAGTTCGACAGCAAGCCCGGCCAGCACGGCCGCACCTCGGGCCAGCGCACCAGCGACTTCGGCCTGCAGCTGCGCGAAAAGCATAAGGTCAAGCGCATGTACGGCGTGCTGGAGCGCCAGTTCCGCCGCTACTTCGCCGAAGCCGAGCGCCGCAAGGGCAACACCGGCACCAACCTGCTGGCCCTGCTGGAATCGCGCCTGGACAACGTCGTCTACCGCATGGGTTTCGGCAGCACCCGGGCCGAGGCACGCCAGCTGGTGTCGCACAA
>JAIXZR010000252.1 GCA_027489455.1 Rubrivivax sp.
GGACTACGAGTTCAAGGAATACCGCGCCGCCGACGTCGTGAAGGTCGACATGCTCATCAACGGCGACCGCATCGATGCGCTGAGCCTGATCGTGCACCGCAGCCAGAGCCAGTACCGCGCACGCGCCGTGGCCACCAAGATGCGCGAGATCATCCCGCGCCAGATGTACGACGTGGCCATCCAGGCAGCCATCGGCGCCAACATTATCTCGCGCGAGAACATCAAGGCCCTGCGCAAGAACGTGCTGGCAAAATGCTACGGCGGTGACATCACGCGCAAGAAGAAGCTGCTGGAAAAGCAGAAAGCCGGCAAGAAGCGCATGAAGCAGATCGGCTCCGTGGAAGTGCCGCAGGAGGCCTTCCTCGCCATTCTCCAAGTGGACGACTGAACATCTTGATCTCCTCCCTCACCGCGGGCCTGTTCGGCCTGCTCGTCGTCTACCTCGGCGGCTGGTTCCTGGGTTTCTGGACCGGCAACTTCTCGCTCCTGCTGTTCGTGCTGACGGTCGTCACGCTGGCGTACTGGCTGGCCGAGCGCTTCCGCTTCCGCCCGGCGCGTGAAGCCGCGGCCCAGGCCCTGGTGGCGCAGGACGCCGCACGCCGCGCCGACCTGGCGCGCATGGGCATCGAGAAGGTCGACGGCGACGTCGAGGCCGCGCGACAGAAGCTGCTGATGCAGCCCTGGTGGCTGGACTGGACGGCCGGGCTGTTCCCGGTGATCCTGATCGTGTTCCTCTTGCGCAGCTTCCTGTTCGAGCCGTTCAAGATCCCGTCGGGGTCGATGATCCCCACGCTGCTGGTGGGCGATCTGATCCTCGTGAGCAAGTTCCACTACGGCGTGCGGCTGCCGGTGATCAACAAGAAGATCATCGACAACAACCCCGTGCAGCGCGGCGACGTGATGGTCTTCCGCTACCCGGTGGACCCGCGGCAGGACTACATCAAGCGGGTGGTGGGCATCCCCGGCGACGAGGTGGCCTACATCAACCAGAAGCTCAGCGTGAACGGGCAGCCGGTCGAACTGAAGACCCTGCCCGAGTTCTATGACGAGGACAGCCTGCGCTATGCGCCGCAGTTCAGCGAAAAGCTGGGCGCCGTGGAGCACCGCATCCTGGTCGAGCCGCAGCGCCAGGCCTACTACGGGCCCGACCCCAAGCGCTTCCCGATGGCCGAGAACTGCCGCTACACGCCCGAAGGCGTGACGTGCAAGGTGCCCGCCGGCCACTACTTCATGATGGGCGACAACCGGGATAACTCACAAGATTCACGGTTCTGGGGATTTGTGCCCGATGAAAACATCGTCGGCAAGGCATTCTTCGTGTGGATGAACTTCGGCAACCTGGGGCGCATCGGCGCCTTCCATTGAGCGACCGGGCCCCGTCGCCCGCCCAGGAAGCCCCACCGGAGAGAGCCCGCCCATGCGCAGAACCCCCCGCCTGCCCCTTCGTCTGTCCCGCCCTCTGCATCGGCCTGGCCGCCAGCGCGGCCTCACCTTGTTTGGCCTCGTCTTCTGGGCCGTGGTCGTCAGCTTCCTCGGCTATGTGCTGATCCGGGTGTTGCCCACGGTGAACGAGTTCTTCACCATCCAGCGCGCCGTCAACCAGATCTCGATGTCGTCACCGCAGACCGTGGCCGAGGTGCGCACCGCCTTCGACCGGCAAAAGGAAGTGGAATACAGCATCACCGCGATCAGCGGCAAGGACCTGGTGATCACGAAGGAAAACGACCGCGTGGTGGTCAGTTTCGCGTACAACAAGGAAATCGATCTCTTCGGCCCGGTCTTCCTGCTCATCAAGTACGAAGGCCGCTCCAAGTAGCCTTGCATGGTGCCCTTCCGCCCCGACAGCCGCCACGAAACCCGCCTGCAGGCCCTGCAAAGCCGCCTGGGCTACCGCTTCGGCGATCCCTTGCTGCTGGCGCGCGCGCTCACGCACCGCAGCTTCGGCGCCGAGCACAACGAACGGCTGGAGTTTTTGGGCGACGCGGTGCTGAGCCTGGCGGTGTCCGGGCTGCTGTACGAGCGTTTTTCCGGCAGCGACGAAGGCGATCTCACCCGCGTGCGCGCCCACCTGGTGCGCGAAGACAGCCTGCACCGCGTGGCCCTGCAGCTGGGCCTGCCCGAGGTGCTGCGCATGTCCGAAGGCGAAGCCCGCGGCGGTGGTGCGCAGCGTGCCTCGATCCTGGCCGACGCGGTGGAAGCCATCATCGGCGGCGTCTTCCTCGATGGCGGCTTTGCGCCCGCGGCCGAGGTCGTGCGCACGCTGTTCGGCGAGATCATCCAGGCCACCGAAGCCGAAAGCTGGACCAAGGACGCCAAGACCGAGCTGCAGGAATGGCTGCAGGCGCGGCGTTTCTCGGTGCCGGCCTACCGCATCGTCGCCACGCGCGGGCAGGCGCACGCCCAGACCTTTGAAGTCGAATGCGCCGTGGCGGCGCTGGGCCTGGCCGAGCGCGGTGAAGGCAAGTCGCGCCGCAATGCCGAGCAGGAAGCCGCGCGCCGCCTGCTCGAAGCGCTGAAGAAGAGCGACAAGCCCGGCGGGCCGCTGAGATCTTGAGCCCGCTCACTCACTTCGTTCGCCGCCCCTGCCGGGGGCGCCTGCAGCGGCCCGGCAGAGCTGGTTCCACGCAGGTCCTGCAAGGGGTTGCCCATGGATGAGCCGGAGCAGCGCTGCGGGCTGATCGCCATCGTCGGCCGGCCCAACGTCGGCAAGAGCACGCTGCTCAATGCCCTGGTGGGGCAGAAGATCAGCATCACCAGCGCCAAGGCGCAGACCACGCGCCACCGCATCACCGGCATCCGCACGCTGGGCGCGTCGCAGTTCATCTTCGTCGACACACCGGGCTTCCAGCTCAAGCACGCCGCGGCGCTGAACCGCACGCTCAACCGCACGGTGCTGTCGTCGCTGTCGGATGTGGACGTCGTGCTGTTCGTGGTGGAAGCCGGGCGCTTCGGCCTGCCGGATGCCAAGGTGCTGGGGCTGCTGCCCCCGGGCAAGCCGGCCGTGCTGGTGGCCAACAAGCTCGACGCGCTGCCGCGCCGGCAGGACGTGCTGCCCTGGCTCAAGACCATGCAGGACCGGCACCCCTTCGCCCAATTCGTGCCGATGTCGGCCACGCGCGCGGCCGATGTCGAACGGCTGTTCAAGATCCTCGAGCCCTACCTGCCGCAGCAGCCCTGGCTGCACGAGGAAGACGCGCTCACCGACCGAAGCGACCGCTTCCTGGCCAGCGAGATCGTGCGCGAGAAGCTCTTCCGCCTGACCGGCGACGAGCTGCCCTACACCAGCACGGTGGTGATCGAGAAGTACGAGGAAGAACCCAGCGGCATGCGCCGCATCAGCGCGGCCATCGTGGTGGAACGCGAAGCCCACAAGGGCATGATCATCGGCGACGGTGGCGAGCGCCTGAAGCGCATCGGCAGCGAAGCCCGCCAGGAGCTGGAGCACCTGCTCGATGCCAAGGTCTTCCTGGAAGTCTGGGTGAAGGTGCGCTCCGGCTGGGCCGACGACGAGGCCCACCTGCGCTCGTATGGCTACGACTAGCGCGCCGGCTGCGCGCGCCAGTTCCCGCACCCCGGCGGCCGCCCGCGCCGCCACGCCCCTGCCGGCTTACGTGCTGCACAGCTACGACTGGAGCGAGACCAGCCTGATCGTCGAGCTGTTCACGCGCAGCCAGGGCCGCCTGGTGGTGGCCGCCAAGGGTGCGAAGCGGCCCACTTCGCAGCTGCGCGGGGTGCTGCTGCCCTTCCAGCCGCTGCAGGTGCTGCTGGGCAAGGCGCCGGCCGACGAGCAGGCCGAGATCTTCAATCTGCGCAGCGCCGAATGGCTGGGCGGCAGCCCGCTGCTGGCGCCGGCGGCGCTGATGGCGGGCTTCTACGTCAATGAGTTGCTGCTCAAGCTGCTGGCGCGGCAGGATCCCCATCCCGGGCTGTTCGATGCCTACGCGGCCGCGCTGGCGGCCCTGGGCGCGTTGGGCGAAGGGCAGACCGAATCGGTCGCCTTGCGCGCCTTCGAGCTGAGCCTGCTGCACGAGCTGGGGCTGCTGCCCGATCTGGCCCAGGACACCCAGACGGCCCAGCCCCTGCAGGCCCAGGCGCGCTACCAGCTGCTGGCCGATGGCGGCCTGCAGGCCGTGCCTGTGGCAGCGCGCGAAGGTCTGCCTGGCAGCGCCTGGACGGGCATTGCCGCTGCGTTGCTGCACGGCGCGCCGGCAGCGCTGCAGGCCGCCTGCGCGCCCGTGGCCGGTGCTTTGCGCGTGCCGCTGCGCGGGCTGCTTCACTATCATCTGGGCCACGCCACACTGCGCACGCGGCAGGTGCTGCAGGGCCTGCAGAAACTGGCCGCCCCCCGGCCCGCGCAAGAGACAACCGCCTGATGAACCCCCTGGTCGCAGCCGAAGCGGGCACTGCCCGCTCCATCGATGGCACCGCGCTGTCGGTCAACGTCAACAAGGTCGCGCTGCTGCGCAACACCCGGCACCTGGGCATCCCCAGCGTGGTGGGCGCAGCGCAGCTGTGCCTGCAGGCCGGTGCGCACGGCATCACCGTGCACCCGCGGCCCGATGAACGCCATGTGCGCGCTGGCGATGTGCACGACATCGCGGCCCTGCTGCGCGACTGGCCGCAGGCCGAATACAACATCGAAGGCAACCCGTTCCACAACCTGATGGGCTTCATCCGCGCGGTGCGCCCTCAGCAGGCCACCTTCGTGCCCGACAGCGAAGGCCAGTTCACCAGCGATCACGGCTGGGACATCGCTGCCGATGGCGCCCGGCTGCGCCCGCTGATCGACGAATGCCATGCGCTGGGCGTGCGCGTGAGCCTGTTCATGGACCCAGTGCCCGAAGCCATGGCCGCCGCCCGCGCGCTGGGCGCCGACCGCGTGGAGCTTTACACCGAGCCCTACGCCGCCGCCCACGCCAGCCCGGCACAGGCGCAGCAGATCGAGCGCTTCGCCGCCGCCGCGCGCGCTGCACAGGCCGCCGGCCTGGGCGTGAACGCCGGCCATGATCTGAACCAGGCCAACCTGGCGGATTTCCTGCGCGGCGTGCCCGGCGTGCTGGAAGTGTCGATCGGCCATGCCTTGGTGGCCGATGCGCTGGCCGTGGGCCTGCCCGAGACCGTGCGCGGCTACCTGCGGTGCATCCGCCAGGCGGCTGCGGCCTGAGCGTGACGCTGTCCCCAGCGGGCGCCGTCCACGCCCGCAGGCCCCGGCCCTGAGCCCGCCATGATCTACGGCATCGGCACCGACCTGTGCGACGTGCGGCGCATCGCCGCCACGCTGCAGCGCCGCGGCGACCGCTTCGCCGAACGGGTGCTGGGCGAAGACGAACTCCGCATCTTCCAGGCCCGCCGCGCGCGCGCGCCGCTGCGCGGCATCCGCTTCCTGGCCACGCGCTTTTCGGCCAAGGAAGCCTTTTCCAAGGCCATCGGCCTGGGCATCCGCAGCCCCATGCGCTGGTCGGCCTGCCAGATCCTCAACCACGCCAGCGGCCAGCCTTTCGTCCGGCTGGATGGCGAGCTGGCAGCCTGGTTCAGCGCTCGCGGCCTGCAGGCGCATGTCACCGTCACCGACGAAGGCGACTATGCCGCGTCCTTCGTCGTCGTCGAAACGAAAGCTCTCCCATGAACAGCCCCGTCCGCCACGCCCCGGTGGTGCTCGACATCGCCGGCACCACGCTGAGTGCCGATGACCGGCGCCGCCTGAAGCACCCGCTGACAGGCGGCGTGATCCACTTCGCCCGGCACTGGGTGGACCGACGGCAGCTCACGGCGCTGAATGCCGAGATCAAGGCCATCCGCCCCGACATCCTGATCTGCGTCGACCACGAAGGCGGCCGCGTGCAGCGCTTCCGCAGCGATGGCTTCACCGCGCTGCCGCCGATGCGCGCACTCGGCGAGCTGTGGATGCGCGACGCGATGACGGCCACCGATGCCGCCACCGCCACGGGCCAGGTGCTGGCGCTGGAGCTTCGCGCCTGCGGCGTGGACTTCAGCTTCACGCCGGTGCTGGATCTGGACTACGGCGCCAGCAGCGTGATCGGCGACCGCGCCTTCCACCGCGATCCACGCGTCGTGGCCCTGCTGGCCAAGAGCCTGGTGCACGGGCTGCTGAGCGCGGGCATGGCGCACTGCGGCAAGCACTTCCCGGGGCATGGCTACGTCAAGGCCGACAGCCATGTGGCGGTGCCGGTGGACAAGCGCAGCCTGAAGGCCATCCTGGCCGACGACGCCCGGCCTTACGAGTGGCTGAGCAGCACGCTGACGGCAGTGATGCCGGCGCACGTGATCTACCCGAAGGTGGACAAGCATCCGGCCGGCTTTTCGCCGCGCTGGCTGAAGGAGATCCTGCGCGGCCAGTTCGGCTTCACCGGGGCCGTGTTCAGCGACGACCTCAGCATGGAAGGCGCGCGCCACCTGGAAGGCGGCACGCTCACCTATGCCGAGGCTGCGGCAGTGGCGCTGGGCGCCGGCTGCGACCTGGTGCTCCTGTGCAACCAGAGCCTGCAAGGCCGCGGCGAAGCCGTCGACGAGCTGCTGCAGGGCCTGGAACGGGCCGCCCGCGACGGCCACTGGCACCCGGACCCCGACAGCGAACACCGCCGCCTGGCCCTGCTGCCGCAGACGCCCCCGCTGGGCTGGGACGACCTGATGCACGACCCGGTGTACCAGCGCGCGCTGGAGCGCCTGCCTTGAGCCCCGGGCGTACCCCATGAGCCTGGATGCCGAGGCCAAGCGCCTGCAGATGGCCGACATCGCCCGTCTGGCCGGTGTCTCCATCTCCACCGTGTCGCGCGCGCTGAACGGCAGCACGCTCGTCAACGACGCCACGCGCCAGCGCATCACCGAGCTGGCGCGCTCGCTCAACTACAGCATCAACCTCAGCGCGCAGAACCTGCGGCTGCGCAAGAACCAGACGATCGCCGTCGTCGTGCCCTTCGACGCGCAGTCGCGTCAGCACATCAGCGATCCGTTCTTCCTCTCCATCGTCGGCAGCATCGCCGACGCGCTGACCGATCGCGGCTACGACATGCTGCTGTCGCGCGTGGACGCCGAGCGGCTGGACGCGGCATCGTCGCTGTACGACTCGGGCAAGGCGATCGGCATCGTCGTCATCGGCCAATGGCGCCACCACGACCAGCTCAACGACATGGCCGCGCGCAAGGTGCCGCTGGTGGTGTGGGGCGGGCAGCTGCCGCAGCAGCTGTACTGCAGCGTGGGCGGCGACAACCTGGCCGGCGGCTTTGCCGCCACCCAGCACCTGGTGGCCGGCGGCCGGCGGCGCATCGCCTTCCTGGGCGACGCGGCGCTGCCCGAGGTGCTGCTGCGCCAGCAGGGCTACGAGCAGGCGCTGGCCGTGGCCGGCATCGCGCGTGATCCGCGGCTGACGCTGCCGGTGCCCTTCGAGATCGGCGCGGCGCGCGCGGCGCTGGACGCGCTGCTGGCCAGCGGCGTGGCGGTGGACGGCGTGGTGGCCTGCAGCGATCTGCTGGCGCTGCAGGCGGTGCAGGCCGCACAGGCGGCCGGGCGCACGGTGCCGGGGGACCTGGCCGTGGTCGGCTATGACGACATGCCCGTGGCCACCTACAGCAGCCCGCCGCTGACCACCGTGCACCAGCCGGTGGCGCTGGCGGGGGTGGAGATCGTCGACGCGCTGCTGGGCCTGCTGGGCGGCGAACGCGCGGCGCCGCGCACCCTGCCGGTGCACCTGGTGGTGCGCGGCAGCGCGCCCTGACGCACTGTCGATCGATTGCAACAGTTCTGCACTGTGGGAGGGCTCTGTTGGTTTTCCCTAGTTTGCAATCGATTGCAAGCGTTCTCCAATCCGGTGCACTGGACCCACAACACCCTGACGGAGACATCCATGCCCGCACGCCCCGCCTTCAACCGCAGCCCCCTGGTCGCTGCCCTGGCCCTGGCCTTCCTGCATCTGGGCACGGCCCAGGCGCAGACTGCAGCCCCGGCCGCGGGCGCCGCAGCCCCCGCCAAGCCCGCCGATGCCGACAAGGACGGCCTGAAGCTCGACCGCATCGTCGTCACCGGCACCACCGGCACCACCAGCAAGATGCGCTCGAGCGTGGCCATCAGCTCGCTCGAAGGTGACAGCCTGGTCACCAATACCGCCACCAGCGCCACCGAGGTGCTGCGCGCGGTGCCCGGCCTGCGCAGCGAAAGCAGCGGCGGCGAAAGCAACGCCAACGTCGGCGTGCGCGGCATCCCCATCAGCGCGGGCGGTGCGCGCTACATCCAGTTCCAGGAAGACGGCCTGCCGGTGCTGCAGTTCGGCGACATCGCCTTCGCCACGCCCGACACCTGGGTGCGCGTGGACAGCGGCCTGGACCGCCTGGAAGTGCTGCGCGGCGGCTCGGCCAGCACGCTGGCCACGGGCGCCCCGGGCGGCATCATCAACTTCATCCAGAAGACGGGTGAAGTCGAAGGCGGCAGCATCGGCCTCAGCCTGGGCCTGGGCTACGACGAGAAGCGCGTCGACGCCAACTACGGCGGCCGCATCGCGCCCAAGACGCGCTACTGGATCGGCGGCTTCTACCGCAAGGGTGACGGCGGGCGCGATGGCGCTGACGGCACCGCCAAGGGCGGGCAGATCCGCGGCAACATCACGCAGGAATACGACAACGGCTTCGTGCGCCTGAGCTTCAAGCACCTGAACGACAACACGCCCACCTTCATGCCCACGCCGGTGCGCTTCAACGGCAGCAGCATCGAAGAGATCCCCGGGCTGGACCCGCGCACCACGGCCTTCTACAACGCCAACTGGCCGCTGGACAACACGCTGGGCAACGACAACACGCGCCGTACCAGCCGCATCCAGGACGGCCTGACGGCCAAGGCCAGCGCCATCGGCCTGGAAGCCGACATCACCGCCGCGGGCTTGCGCTTCCAGAACAAGTTCCGCTGGTCCAAGAACAGCGGCCGCTTCATCGGCATCTTCCCCGGTGACGACGTTTCCGCCGCGCCGGCTGGCACCACGCTGGTGGGCGGCGGTGCCTACACGGGCAACAAGTTCACGGCCGTCGTCTTCAACACCGAGGTCTCCGACGCCGGCCTGGTGGCCAACGACTTCAAGGTCTCCAAGCCCTTCGACCTGGGCGGCGGCAGCAAGCTGACGGCTACGGGCGGCCTGTACATGTCGCGCCAGACGCTGGACCTGACGTGGAACTTCAACCAGTACTCGCTCACCGCCAGCGGCGACAGCGCGCGGCTGCTCAACGTGCCCGGCGTGACCAACGGCTCGCCCGGCTTCGGCGGCTGCTGCTCCAACACCCAGGACTCCAGCTACAAGACCACCGCGCCCTACCTGCTGCTGGCCTATGAATCGGGCCCGTTGAGCCTGGATGCCAGCCTGCGCCGCGACAGCAACAGCGCCAGCGGCTTCTATCGGCAGAGCAACGCCGGCGTCAGCTACAACCTGGCCACCAGCAACCGCATCGACTACGACTTCGGCAACACCGCCTATTCCGTGGGCGGCAACTACCAGCTCAGCAAGGACGTGGCCGTGTTCGCCCGCGCCAGCAAGGGCGCGGCCTACAACGCCGACCGCATCACCTTCTTCAACCCGCCGGCGCTGGTCAATGGCAGCAGCTCGCGCATTCCCATCAACGAGGTCAAGCAGTACGAAGGCGGCGTGAAGTGGCGCAGCGGCGGCACGAGCGTGTTCGCGACGCTGTTCCTGGCCAAGACCGACGAGATCAACGTCGACCCGACCACCAGCCCGGTGCGCGTGACGGCCAACCAGTACGACGCCAAGGGCATCGAGCTGGAAGCGGCGTTCCGCACCGGCATCTTCAGCCTGCAGGCCGGCGCCACCTACACCGACGCCGAGGTCACGCGCAGCAGCAACGCCGCGCTGGTGGGCAAGGCGCCCAAGCGCCAGGCCAAGCTGGTGTACCAGCTGACGCCCAGCGTGACCTTGGGCGAGGCGCTGGTGGGCGCCAGCATCGTCGGCACCACGGCGTCGAAGGACGACGGCCCCACTGGCCCGGTGACGATCACGCTGCCGGCCTTCGTCGCGGTCAACGCCTTCGCCAGCTACAACCTGTCGCAGCAGGCCACGGTCTCGCTGGCCGTGAACAACCTGTTCAACACCATCGGCTACACCGAAAGCAACGACGGCCGCGGCGCTGCGCGCTCCATCAACGGCCGCACGGCCAAGGTGAGCCTGAAGTACAACTTCTGAGCACCGTGAGCGCTCTCGCCTTCGCCCCAGGCAGCAGCACGGCCAGCGTGGCCGTGCTGGGCGAGGCCCTGGTCGACGCCTACCCCGACGGCACCCAGGTGCCGGGCGGCGCCCCCTTCAACGTGGCGCGCTGGCTGTCGGCCTTCGGCGTGCCCACGCTCCTCATCACGCGGCTGGGGCGCGACGAAGCAGGCGCCGTGCTGCGCGCGGAAATGGCCCGCATGGGCCTGCCCCTGCAGGGCGTGCAGGCCGACCCGATCCAGCCCACCGGGCAGGTGCAGGTGCTGCCCTCGGCTGACCCGCAGCAGGGCCATCGGTTCGAGATCGCGCCCGAGAGCGCCTGGGACCACATCGACGCCGAAGCCGCCCTGCCGCTGCTGCAGGGCCACGCGCCGCGCCTGGTGTGCTTTGGCAGCCTGGCCTTGCGGCACGCGGGCTCGCGCGCGGCCATCACACGCTGCCTGGGCGCCACGGCCGCGCTGCGCGTGCTGGACCTGAACCTGCGCGAAGTCCCCTGCCTGCCCGCGCTGGCCGAAGAAGCCTTGCATCTGGCCGACTGGGTGAAGGTGAACGAAGAAGAGCTGCAGCGATTGCACGACTGGTTCGGCGCAGCCACGCTGCCCGCGCTGTCGCGCCGCTTCGGCCCGCAGCGCTGGCTGGTGACGCGCGGCGCACAGGGCTGGTTCACGGCCGATGCCGAAGGCCGCATCGACGCCGAAGGCCCTGCCGAACCGCTGCTGCACCTGCAGGACACCGTGGGCGCTGGCGACGCCTTCACCGCCGCCGTGCTGGCAGGGCAGGCGCATGGCTGGCCGCTGCTGCGCAGCCTGCAGGCCGCCAACCGTCTGGCCGCGGCCGTGTGCAGCTGGCGCGGCGCCCTGCCGGCCGATCTGGCGCGCGTGCAGGCCCTGCGCCAGGCGCTGGGCTTCGAACAGGCCGCCGCTGCCCCCTCCACCTGAAGCACCGCACAAGGCTGTCCATGATCAACGCCAAGCCACGACTGTCCTTCTGGCAGATCGTGAACATGAACTTCGGCTTCTTCGGCATCCAGTTCAGCTTCGGGCTGCAGCAGGCCAACATGAGCCCCATCTACGCCTACCTGGGCGCAGAGGGCAAAGACCTGCCCCTGCTGTGGCTGGCTGGCCCCATGACGGGCCTGCTGGTGCAGCCACTGGTGGGCGCCTTGAGCGACCGCACCGACAGCCGCTGGGGCCGGCGCACGCCGTACTTCCTGATCGGCGCCATCGTCTGCAGCCTGGGCCTGCTCATCATGCCCTTCAGCCCCACGCTGTGGTTCGCGGCCGGGCTGCTGTGGATCCTGGACGCGGCCAACAACACGACGATGGAGCCTTATCGCGCCTACGTCAGCGACCGGCTGAACCGCGACCAGCATTCGCTGGGCTTCCTGACGCAGAGCGCCTTCACGGGCCTGGCGCAGACCATGGCCTACCTCGCGCCCAACATCCTGGTCTGGCTGGGCATGAACAAGGACGCGGTGGGCGACAACCACATCCCGCAGGTCACGCTGGCGGCCTTCATGATCGGCGCGGCGCTGTCCTTCACCACCGTGTGGTGGAGCATCCGCAAGGTGCCCGAGCTGCCGCTCACACCCGATGAGCTGGCCCACATCCGCGCCCAGCCCAAAGGCTTCGGCGCTGCACTGCGCGAGATCTGGGCCGCGATCAAGGACATGCCGCCCACCATGCGCCAGCTGGCCTGGATGAAGCTGTTCCAGTGGTACGGAATGATGTGCTACTGGATCTACATCGTGCCCAGCCTGGCCAAGACGATGTTCGACACCAGCGACGCCAAGTCCGCCGGCTTTCGTGACGCCAGCCTGCTGAACGGCCAGATCGGCGGCTTCTACAACTTCGTGGCCTTCATCGCGGCCTTCGCGATGGTGCCCTTCGTGCGCAAGCTGGGCCCGAAGGCCGTGCACGCCTTCTGCCTGCTGGCAGCAGCGGCCGGTATGTGGGCCATCCCAGCCATCCAGGACAAGGCCTGGCTCTTCGTGCCCATGATCGGCGTCGGCCTGGCCTGGGCCAGCATCATGGGCAACCCGTACGTGATGCTGGCCGGCAGCATCCCGCCCGAGCGCGCCGGGGTCTACATGGGCATCTTCAACATGTTCATCGTGATCCCCATGCTGATCCAGATGGTCACGCTGCCGCTCTACTACGACAGCCTGCTGGGCGGCCAGCCCGACAACGTCATCCGCCTGGCCGGCGCGCTGCTGGCCTGCGCCGCGGTGGCCGTGCTCTTCGTCAAGACCGCCCCCGCCCCCCGCACCGAACGCGCCCCCGCATGAAGAACCAGGTCCAGCTCATCACCTACGTCGACCGCCTGGGTGGCGGGGGCCTGAAGGATCTGCAGGCGTTGCTCACTGGCAGCGGGCCGCTGGCCGGGCTCTTCGGCGGCGTGCACCTGCTGCCCTTCTTCCACCCCATCGACGGCTCGGACGCCGGCTTCGACCCCATCGACCACACCCTGGTCGACCCGCGCCTGGGCGCCTGGCCCGACGTGCGCGCGCTCACGCAGCACCTGGACGTGATGGGCGACGTGATCGTCAACCACATGTCCAGCCAGTCGCCGCAGTTCCTGGACTACGCGCAGCGCGGCGATGCTTCGCTCTACGCCGGCCTGTTCCTGGGCCTGGACGACGTGTTCCCGAACGGCGCGACGGAAGCCGACCTGCTGGCCGTCTACCGCCCGCGCCCGGGCATGCCCTGCACCGTGGTGCCGCTGGCCAACGGTAAGAAGCGCCTGCTCTGGACCACGTTCACGCCGAGCCAGCTCGACATCAAC
>JAIXZR010000244.1 GCA_027489455.1 Rubrivivax sp.
AGCCCTCGCTTTCGAAATGGTCGGCGAACTTCTCGAACTTGCCCGCCGTGGGGGTGAGCGCCCGCACGATGTCCTGGGCCACGCTGGGCTTCTCGGCAATGATGATCGTCTTGCTCATGTCTTCCTTGTTGGTCCTGCCTGCAGCCCGCTGGCCACCGGGGCGCCAGGCCCCGTGCCTACAATCGCCGCTTTCTCGCGCGCACGCACGCACACACACGCGCGCACGCCCATGGAATCAATGTACCGAATGGCAAAGACACCACAAGCCACCCGCGCCCGGCCCGCAGGCCGCCGCATCCAGGTACGCCGCAGCGGCGTCCACGGCAAGGGGGTTTTCGCGGTGCAGGATATCCCCGCCGGCACGCGGCTGATCGAATACACCGGCGAACGCATCAGCTGGCCCGTGGCGATGGACCGCCATCCGCACGACCCGCGCGACCCGAACCACACCTTCTACTTCAGCCTGGACGACGGCAACGTCATCGATGCCAACGTCGGCGGCAACGCCTCGCGCTGGATCAACCATTCCTGCAGCCCCAACTGCGAAGCCGACGAGACCGAAGGCCGCGTCTTCATCGACGCCCTGCGCGACCTGAAGGCCGGCGAGGAGCTCTTCTACGACTACGGGCTGGTGAGCGACGAACGCTACACGCCGGGACTGAAGAAGGAATACGAGTGCCGCTGCGGCGCACCGCAATGTCGGCGCACGATGCTGGCGCCCAAGCGGCGCGGCGGCCGCTGAAGCACGCCGCCCATGCCCTGGCCCACGGCTGAGCTGCAGCGCGACCTGCAGGCCCTGCTGCCGGGGCTGCAGGTGCAGGTGCTGGCGCAGACCGATTCGACCAACACCCGGCTGATCGAGCGCGCCCGCAGCGACCCCACGCCGATGCTGCTGGTGGCCGAGCAGCAGACCGCCGGCCGTGGCCGGCTGGGCCGGGCCTGGCAGGCGCGGCCGGGCGCTTCGCTGACGTTCTCGCTGGGGCTGCCGCTGGCGCCGCGCGCCTGGCAGGGGCTGTCCCTGGCCGTGGGCCTGGCGCTGGCCGATGCGCTGGACCCGCCGGGTGAACCCGGGCGTGGGGCCGCGGCGCGCGGCGGGCCCGGCATCGGCCTGAAGTGGCCCAACGACCTCTGGCTCTGGGACGGCCCGGGCCGGGGCCGCAAGCTGGGCGGGGTGCTGATCGAAACCACCGGCAGCGCCACGCAGCGCCATGCGGTGGTCGGCGTGGGCGTGAACATCCGCCCCGATGCCGTGCCCGAAGGCGCCAGCGCCGGCTGCCTGCAGGAAATCTGCCCCGACATCACACCCGCCACGGCCTTGGCGCAGGTGGCGGCACCGCTGCTGGCGGCACTGCTGCGGTTCCAGGACACCGGCTTCGCGCCGCTGCAGCCGGCTTACGCCGCGCGCGACCTGCTGCGCGGCCAGGCCGTGCATGCCAGCGGGCAGCCGCCGCTGGCCGGGGTGGCCGACGGCGTGGACGCCGACGGCGCGCTGAGGCTGCGCGGCGCTGCCCAGGACCGCATCTTGAGCGGCGAAGTCAGTGTTCGCTTCGCCGGTGTGCCTTTGCCAGCGGAGGGGCCGTGCTGAGGGGCCTGTTCCTGGCGCTGCTGGCGGCCAATCTGCTGTTCCTGGCCTGGTCGCAGGGCTGGATGGCGCCCGCCTTCCCCGGCCCGCGCGCCAACCAGGGTGAACCGCAGCGCCTGGCCAACCAGCTGCGTCCGGAATGGGTGCAGGTGCTGCCCCCGGCCGCGGCTGCCAGCCGCGTGGCGGCAGCGCGGCGCGGCGCGCCGCTGTGCCTGGAAGCCGGGCCCCTGCCTGCTGCGGCGCTGGACGCCGCCGTCGCCAGCCTGGCCGGCGCCGGGCTGGCCGACGGCAGCTGGGCGCGCCGCGACGAGGGCCCGGATGCGCAGTGGCTGCGCGTGGCCAGCGCCGATGCGGCGCTGCAGGCCCGCCTGCAGGCCCTGCCGGCCGAAACCCTGGCCGGCGGCTTCAGGCTCTGCCGCGGGCCCTGAACGGCCCGCGCAGCGCCAGCACGGCCACGGTCAGCAACAGCAGCCAGGGCCAGGAGCTGGCGCCACCGCCGCCGCCCGAGCCGCTGTCGACCCCAGGCGGGGTGGGGGTCGTCGGCGGGGTGGTGACGGGGGCCGCAGCCACGGTCACGGCCTGGTCGCTGCTGGCGGAAATGCCCAGGTCGTCGGTCACCGTCAGGCGCACCGTGAACGTGCCCGCGCCGCTGGGCGTGATGCTGGCCGTGGCGGTATTGGTGGCGCCAGTGAAGGCGCTGACGATGCCGCCGCCGTTGACGATGCTCCAGGCCCAGGACACCAGGCGGCGGCCGCTGGCGGTGGTGCTGTCGGCGCTGCCGAACTGCACGGCGCTGCCGGCCGTGGGCGTGGCCGTGGCCACGGTGATGCGGGCCGCGAGCGAAGCCACGGCACCCACGGCCGCGCTGGCGTCCAGCATGCCCGCGCCGCAGAAGCTGGTGTTGCAGTAGCACTGCAACTGCTCGACGTTGCTGCTGGGCGCCTGGCACTGCGTCACGGGCGTGGGGTCGGTGCCGTTGTCGCCACCTGTCGTAGGGAAGGGCCGGGCGGTGTTCTTCAATGCCGACAGCACCTGGGCCGGGCTCAGGCCCGGCTGGGCCGAGAACATCAGGCCCACCGTGCCGGCCACCAGCGGCGAGCTGAAGCTGGTGCCGACGGTGATGTCGAAGCTGTTGGTCCAGGTCGACCCGGTCGGCACCGTGTTGCCGCCGTCGGTGGCAGCCAGGATCGGGTACAGGCAGGCCGACCCGCTGGTGATGTTGACGCAGTTGCCGCCGGGGGCGGAGATCGAGATCTCCGGCCCCAGATCGGAGAAGCCGACCTTGGTGCCCACGTGCCGCAGCGCGGCCACCGCGATCACGCCGCGGCAGCTGGCCGGCGTACCCACCGGGCCGCCGGCGCTGTTGCCGGCGGCGGCCACGATCACCACGCCGCGGGCCAGGATCTCGTCCACCACCGCCTGGTACGACGCGCTGCAGGCGCCGCTGCCGCCCAGGCTCATGTTCAGCACCTTGGCGGGGTTGGGGTTGTCGGGCACGCCCGCCACCGGGATGCCCGCGGCCCAGCGCATGCCGGCCTGGATGTCGCTGTCCACGCCGTAGCATTTGCCCAGCACGCGCACCGGCAGCACCTGCACGCCCGGCGCCGCACCGGCCATGCCGACGCTGTTGTTCGTGGCGGCGCCCACCAGGCTGGCGGTGGCCGTGCCGTGCCAGGAGCTGGAAGAGGGGCTGCAGTCGCGGAAGGTGCTGGTCGTGCTCTCGGCGCTGGTGACCCAGTCGCCGGGGTCGCTGGGGTCGCCGTCGCGGCCGCTGCCGTCGTTGGCCACCGTGGTGTTCGTCACGAAGTCGTAGCCCGGCAGCAGCTTGCCGCCGCTGGCCACGCGGCCCAGGTCGGGGTGCTCGAAGCGCACGCCCGTGTCGAGCACGGCCACCACCACGCTGCTGCTGCCGGTGGTGCGCGCCCAGGCGCCTTCGATGTTGATCGACGAGACCACGCTGCCCTGCGGCGCGCGCAGGTACCACTGGCCGGCATCTGGCCCGCTGGGGCGGCCGGGGAGCTCGGCGTACAGCGGATCGCTCGGCACCATGAGCCGCGTCTTGCGGCCGTTGACTTCGGCGAACTCGATTTCCGGGTCGGCCGCGAGCTCGCGCGCCAGGGTCGCGGCGTCCACCCCCGTGGCGCGCAGCACCTGCATGCGATCGCCGATGGCCGCGCCGCTGCGCAGTGTGCGCCCGGTGCGGCTGGCCATCACCGCGGCGCGGCGCTCCAGCACGTCGGCCACTTCGGCCGACCCGGCGCGCGCGGCCAGGGCGTGGCGGCGCAGCAGCTGTGCGTCAGACTTGAAGCGGACGATGACCTCGCCCTCGGCGGCTGGCAGCGGGGTACGCGACACGCCTGTGGCGGCATGGGCCGGCGCACTGGCGCAAAGCATCGTCCATGCGAAGGCGGCCAGCGTCGTTCGCCAAGGCACTGTGGCCCAGGCCTGGAGGGTGGAAAGTGCGGGACGGGTAGAGCTCATGGGCGCAGTGTAGGGGGCAGCCAAATGACGTGCGATCCGGAAAGCAAGACGCCCGGTAACGCCGGGAAGCACACCCTGCGCAAGGTGGATCCGCGGAATGGCGGGACGCAGCCAAGGCGCTCGACTGCTCATGGTGCATATCGGCATTCGTGGGGCCGTGTTGAGTGCCTGCGAGCGCTGGCAATGGTTACGATTTGTCTACAGACGTTGGCCCCGCAATCACCATGAAGCACCTCCGACTGGCAGCCAAAGCCATCGCCCTGCTGGCGCTGGCCCCCACTGCCCACGCGCTGACCTTCAACTTCAGCTTCGTCGCCGGCACCAGCCCGCAGGCCCAGCAGGCCTTCATCGACGCCGGGGCGCGCTGGTCGGCGCTGTTCGCAGACCCCATCACCGTTGATCTGACGGTGGGGGAACAGAACCTCGGCCCGAACTTCTTCGCATCGACCAGCAAGAACCTCAGCGGCTACGGCTACGGCACTTTCAGGGCCGCTCTGACGGGCGACGCCACCAGCGGCGATGACGCCATCGCCACAGCCAACCTGCCCAGCGGCAACGCTTTCGGCCTGCTGATCAACCGCACCAGGGACAACCCGAACGGCATGGGCAGCGCCACGCCTTATGTCGACGCCAGCGGGGCCAACAATGAGCGCATCCTGATCACCAACGCCAACGCCAAGGCCCTGGGGCTGACGCCCTTCAGCAGCCCGGTGGGTGCCTGCACATCGGCGTGCGACGGCTCGATCGTCTTCGGCACGGCCATCAACTGGGACTACGACCCGCGCGATGGCATCTCGCCAGGCAGCTTCGACTTTGTGGGCAGCGCCACGCGCGAGATCGGCGAGATGCTGGGCTTCTGGAGCGGCATCGATCTGATGCAGGGCCTGGTGAGCGGGCCCAACCCGCCAGTTGCCAACAGCCTGGACTTTGTCAGCGCCCTGGATCTGTTTCGCTTCTCCACCGAGAGCTTCGCCGCAGGCGTGCTGGACTGGACCGCCGACAACCGCGGCAAGTACTTTTCCATCGACGGCGGCAACACCCGCCTGGGGCCGACGTTTTCCACCGGCACACTCTTCGGAGACGGATCCCGGGCCAGCCGCTGGAAGAACAACCAGGGCCTGGGCATCATGGATCCCTTCCTGGAATCGGGCGAACTGGGTGTTGTGTCTGCCAACGACGTTCGGGCCTTCGACGTGATCGGCTACACGCTGGTGCCCGAGCCCAGCACACAGGCGCTGCTCCTGCTGGGCGTGGCAGGCCTGCTGGCGCGTCTTCGCGCCCGGCCGGGCCGGTCTCGGGCCTGATCCCGGGCCTGCGTTGCTCAGCGCGCCATCACCTGCACCATTTCCAGCACCTTGTTGCTGTAGCCCCATTCGTTGTCGTACCAGGCGACGATCTTGACGAAGGTCTTGTCCAGCGCGATGGAGGCATCGGCGTCGAAGACGCTGGTGCAGGGCTCGCCGCGGAAGTCGGTGGCCACGACCTTGTCTTCGGTGTAGGCCAGCACGCCCTTCATCGGGCCGTTGGCGGCGGCCTTCATGGCGGCGCAGATGTCCTCGAAGCTGGCTTCCTTCACCAGCTCGGCCGTCAGGTCGACGACGCTGACGTCGGAAGTCGGCACGCGGAAGGCCATGCCGGTGAGCTTCTTGTTCAGCTCGGGGATCACCACGCCCACCGCCTTGGCGGCACCGGTGCTGCTGGGGATGATGTTTTCCAGGATGCCGCGGCCGCCGCGCCAATCCTTGTTGCTGGGGCCGTCCACGGTCTTCTGCGTGGCGGTGGCGGCGTGCACGGTCGTCATCAGGCCGCGCTTGATGCCGAAGCTGTCGTTCAGCACCTTGGCCACCGGGGCCAGGCA
>JAIXZR010000091.1 GCA_027489455.1 Rubrivivax sp.
GGCTGGGGGTTGACGCAGAGCCTGATCCGCACCGCGCCAGACGCAGCGCACTGGCTGCACGTCAATGGTCGGCCGCTGAGCGGCACGCATGCCCAGATCGTCAGCATCCTGCGCAGCCGCCTGGGCCACAACCATGGTGCGCTGCTGGCGCAGCCCCATGTGGCGGCCGACGGCAGCGTGGCCTGGACCACGCCACTGGCCGGCCCGGCCCTGCGCGCCATCGATCTGCCCACCGACGAGCGCGACGCGCTGGTCAAGCGCGCCGAACGCATGCTGGCGGACGTGCGCAACCTCGCCGCCCAGATGCGCGCCGAAGGCACCACCGGCACGGTGGTGGCGGCGATCCTGGAACAGGCAGTGCAAGTCCCGCCGGGCGACTGGCTCTACAGCGTCGACGGCAAACCCGTCTACGTGATGTGGGGCCACGGCAGCGGGGCGGCGCCTGACCCGGCCACGGCTGGCCTTGCCACTGCTGCTGCTGCGGTGCCCGCCGATGCCCCCGCGGCCGCGGCTGCCGCAGTCGCCGGCAGCGCCTTGCCCGCATCAGCGCCGCTGCAGGCCAGCGTGGCGCCTGGGCCTGGGCCTGGACCTGGGCCGGTCCCCAGCCCCGCCGCAGCGCCGGCCGTGGCCGCTGCCACCGTGGCTGCCACGGCCGCGACGGAGCCAACGGGCGCAGGCACCCCCGCCATGGCGCGCCGGCCCTGGCTGCTGGCCGCTGCGGCGCTGCTGCTGCTGGCGGCCTTGCTGTTCGGCTGGTCGCGGTGCAGCAGCCCTGGCGCAGCCGACCTGAGCGCCACCATCGCGCAGGCCGAAGAACGCAACCGCGCACTGGAAGACGAGCTCGCGCGCCGCCGTGCAGCGCAGATGCAATGCGTGCCCGACCCGGCAGAGCCGCCGCCCCCCGTGCTGCCGGAACGCCCCGTGGCCCTGGCGCCGCCGGAGCCCCCGGCTTCCGAGCCGCCAGCGGTCGTGCCGGAAAACCCGCCATCGCGCCCGGTGGCACGTGCCCCGCCGCGGCCCGAGCCCACGCCGCCGCCGGCCAAGCCGGTCATGCCGCAGATGCCCGATCTGACCCCCGCGCCCGCCCCGGCCAGCACCCCGCGCGCCACCCCGCCTGCGCCCACGCGCCAGGCCTGCAAGCCCATGCGGCCAGGCGACGAGCCCGAGGTGATCATGATCGTCGACGCCTCCGGCAGCATGCGCGAAGGCCTGGGCAACATGAGCCGGCTCGAAGCCGCCAAGCGCGCCGCCGACAGCATGATCCGGGGCCTGCCGTCCCCCGTCGATGTGGGCCTGGTCGACTTCACGGCCTGCAACCAGGTGCGGCGCGACAAGTTCTACAGCGCCCCCGAGCGCGGCGCGCTGATCGGCGAGATCAACGCCCTGTCGCCCAAGGCCGGCACGCCGCTGGCACAGGCCATCGAGCGCGCCGGCCGCGTGGCCAGTGACAGTGCCGAGGCGGTGCTGGTGGTGGTCAGCGACGGTGGCGACAGCTGCGGTGGCGACCCCTGCGGCGCGGCCCGGCGCCTGAAGGCGCAGCGGCCGAACGTGGTCATCAACGTCATCGACCTGTCCACCAGCAGCAGCGACCGCGCGGTGCTGCAGTGCGTGGCCAGCGCAGGCGGCGGTCGGGTGCTGCGCCCGGGCGACCCGCTGGACATGCAGCAGAAGATGAAGGAAGCGGCCGGCAGCGCAGCCTGCACGCCCTGAACACCATGAACCCACAGACCACCGGCACCCAGATCGCCGAAGACCGCGTCGACCGTTACCGGTCCTTCGGCGCCTTCGGCAAACCGGCCTGGCAAAGCCACGTGCAGCTGCGCGCGATGCTGCGCCAGCGCCTGGGTGAGCGCTACGCCAACTACTTCGCCGTGCCCACCTACGACCCGGACACCGGCGTGATCCGCTGGACCGTGCCAGTAGCGGGGGCGGTGCGCGGCTGGCACACACTGTCGGCCGACGAGCAGGCCCTGCACGCGCTGGACATGGAAGAAGTGCGAGGCCGCCTGATCGCCTTTGCCGGCGAACTGCGCGCCAAGGGCGACGGCCAGCCCGGCGGCGCCGTGGCCTTCGCCAGCCTGCTGGACCAGGCGATGAAGGTGCCCTCCGACGGGCAGTTCCTGTTCATGGCCGGCGACCAGCCGGTGATCGCCTTCTGGGGCTTCGAGAACCCGGCCGGCGGCGCCATCGACCCGCTGGCCGCGCCCCTGGTGGCAGCCCCTGCGCTGGCGCCCGCGGCACCCTTGGCCGCGGCCGTGCCGCCCGTGGTGGCCGCCGCAGCGGCGGCGCCCGCCCCCCGCAAGCGGCCCTGGTGGTGGTGGCTGCTGATGGCGCTGCTGGCCTTGCTGCTGCTCTTGCTGCTGCTGGGCCTGCTGCGCGGCTGTGGCGCCGACGTGCCGGGCCTGCCCGGTGTGACCCCAGGGCAGACGCCACAGGCCGAGGCCCCGGCCTCGGAGCCGCAGACGGGCCGCGATCCCACCGTCCCTCTGGCGCCTGGTACAGCGCCTGGTACAGCGCCCGGTGCAGCACCCGGGGTCCCTGGCACGGTGGATCCGGCGCTGCCGGGTGCTTCCATGCCGGGGCTGGGCCTGCCGCCGGGGCCGGCAGCCTCGGTGCCGGGCGGCATCGATCTGGTCGACCCGGCCAAGGGGCCGGACCCGAAGACCGATCCCCCGGTCGACCCGCTGAAGGATCCGGCCAAGGACCCGCTGAAGGACCCCCTGAAGGATCCGAAGACCGATCCCCCGAAGGACCCGCTGAAGGATCCGTCGAAGGATCCGAAGACCGATCCGCCCAAAGACCCCTTGAAGGACCCGAAGGCCGACCCGAGCAAGAACCGCAACGACCCCAGCAAGCCACCGGCCGACCCCAAGGCCCTGAAGCTGCCGGACGACCCCAAGGCCGCCAACAAGCTGGATTTCCTGCAGGGCGACTGGAAGGCCGGCGAAGGCCTGGTCGACAAGGGCACGCAGCAACCGCTGGACATGTCGCTGAAGTTCAGCAAGGAAGGCCAGGGCCAGCTGACCCTGCGCAAGCCCGATGGCACGGTGTGCAGCGGCCCGGTGCAGGGCCGCATGAACGGCGGCAAGCTCAGCGTCGAGGGCAACCAGTCGGTGCCCTGCGCGGGCGGCGGGTCGTACAGCGCGCCGCGCATCGAATGCACCAAGGCCAGCAATGGCCAGACCGACTGCCAGGGCGTGAACCGCGACGGCAGCCGCTACTACATGGACATGCGACGCCAGTAACCGGCATCTCACGCAGAAGACCACGGACCGCAAACGACTATGGCGCTGAACGAACTGATGCACGACCTGCCCGACGTGGTGCCGCTGATCCCGGGCAGCGGGGTGCAGTTCCTGGACCTCGGCTTCTCGATCCAGAAGAACAGCGACGTGCCGCAGAAGTGGGGCTACCACGACCCGGGCCAGGCCACGCGCAACGCCAAGGCGCCGCCCTGCATCGCGCGCGGCAACGAAGAAGCACCGCCCGGCGTGGTGGAAAGCTACGCCGTCGACATCAAGGGCCTGGTGCAGATGTTCGACCGCGTCTGGATGCCGCTGCCGCTGCTGCGCCGCCAGGCGCACGGCTACTTTCGCGGGCCCACCAACTGGGCGCGCGTTTACCTGGCCAAGCTGCCGGCGCCCGACGACCGCGGCAACGACTACCGGCTGGTGGTGGCGCTGGACACCACGCTGCTGGAGTTCGTCGAGAACGAGGCCTACCTGGCCCCCAGCCCCGACGACGCGCGCAACGGCCGCGAGTTCAAGCTGCCCGGGCCGAAGGACGCCGTCGACTGGTACACCGCCGAAAGCTGGGTGCGCGACTGGTGCCTGGAAACCTTCAAGGACATGCTGGAACGCGAAGAGCGCAAGCGCCGCCGCTTCGCCGTCAAGCCGCTGACCGACGACGAGATCAACGAGCGCATGCAGGGCCCCAACGAGCACCTGGCGCGCTACGCGGCCTACCTGGACCTGATCTTCAGTCTGGACCTGATGCCTTCGTTCCGCCTGGTGGACCGCGTGACCGAGCCCCGCACCCAGCCGCTGGACGTGGACCTGGTGCTGGACCTGGGCAATTCGCGCAGCTGCGGCCTGCTGATCGAAAGCGACCCGACGGCCGCGAAGGTGGACATCACCAAGGCCGTGCGCCTGCAGCTGCGTGATCTGGGCGAAGCCGAGCAGGTCTACCCGCACCCCTTCCCCAGCCGCTTCGAATTCGCGCGCGGGCGCTTCGGGCGCGACCACCTGTCGATCCGCAGTGGCCGCTCGGCCGCCTTCGCCTGGCCCACCATCGTGCGCGTGGGCGTGGAGGCGGTGCGCCTGGCGGCCAAGCGTTCAGGCACCGAAGGCTCGTCGGGCCTGTCCAGCCCCAAGCGCTACCTGTGGGACAGCGACCCGCAGCGCGATTCCTGGCGCGTGAATGCCAAGTCGCTGCAGGCCGGCGAATCGCCCTTTGCCACCGACGTGGCCTTCACGACCTTCGTCAACGACCACGGCGAAGCCATCCACCGCCTGAGCGCCGAGGCGCTGGCGCTGCAGCCCGACCGCGGCATCCTGGCCATCCGCGCGCTGTATGCACGGCAGAACCTGGCTTCGTTCGCGCTGTCGGAAATCATCGTGCAGGCGCTGGCGATGATGAATTCGCCCATGCACCGCCTGCGCCGGCCCGTGAACGCCGAGCTGCCGCGCCGGCTGCGCCGCATCATCATGACCATGCCCACGGCGATGCCGCTGAAGGAGCGCTGCATTCTGAAGGAACAGGCCGAAGCCGCGCGCGACCTGGCTTACCTGTCGCTGGGCCTGGCCGAGCTGCAGCCGCAGGACGACGGCAGCAGCAAGCTCATCTACACGCTCGAAGGGCGGGTGCAGGCCGACCGGCCCGAAGCCGGGCCGGAGGTGATCCTGCAGTGGGACGAGGCCACCGCCACGTCGGCCGTCTACCTCTACACGCAGATCGCGCAGAACTACTCCGGCGGCGCGCACACCTTCTTCGACACCGTGCGCCGGCCCGAAAACGCCAGCGACCCGGCCACCGCCGGCCGCCTGCGCCTGGCCACCATCGACATCGGCGGCGGCACGACGGACCTGGTGGTCACCTCCATCGCCGCGGCGGGCACGGGCAACAACGTCACGCTCGAGCCCTTCCAGGAATTCCGCGAAGGCTTCAGCCTGGCCGGCGACGATGCGCTGCTGAAGGTGGTGCGCGAGCATGTCGTCGAACCCATCCGCCGCCGCCTGCGCGAGCTGGGCATGGGCGACCGCGCCAGCGCCGTGCTGAACGAGCTGCTGGGCGGTGACCACGGCGAGAAGCAGGCCGTGGAATACGTGCGCCGCCAGCAGTTCGCGGCCCAGATCGCCGCCCCCATCGCGCTGGGCATGCTGCAGGAATACGAGTCCTATGACCCGCTGGCGCCGCGCGCCGACAGCCAGCGCGCATTCGCCGATTTCTTCGCCGCCGACAACCGGCCTTCGGACGACCTGATCGCGCACTTCAACGCCGCGGTGGCGAAGAAGGGCCAGCCCGATTTCAAGCTCGAGGAGATGAGCTTCCAGATCTCGCTGCCGGCCATCGACCTGACGGTGCGCAGCGCCTTCCTGGAAATGCTGCGCGCGCTCGGCGAGATCGTGCACCGCTACCGCTGCGATCTGCTCATCCTCTCGGGCCGCACCTCGCGCTTGCCGGCGGTGCGCGCGATCCTGGAAGAAAGCGCGGCCCTGCCCACGCACCGCGTGATCGCGCTGCACCAGTTCCGCGTCGGCCAGTGGTACCCCTTCCGCGACGACCAGTCCACCGTCGGCGACCCCAAGACCACGGCCGCGGTGGGCGCGATGATCTGCCTTTTGGGCAGCGGGCAGCTGCAGAACTTCAACCTGCGCTCCGAACTGCTGCGCCCGCGCTCCACCGCGCGCTTCTTCGGCAAGCTCAGCGACGACGGCCGGCTGGGCAAGGCCGATGAGTTCTACGACAACCTGGACCTGGACAACCAGGCCTTCGAGCTGCCGCAGACGCGGCATGAGTTCCGCGGCCCGATGCCGCTGGGCTTCCGCCAGCTGCCGGTGGCCTGGTGGCCAGCCAGCCGCCTGTACTACCTGGACTACGCCACGCCGGCCGACGCGCAGGCGCTGAGCCCGCTGACGCCGCTGATGTTCTCGCTCAAGAAGCAGGGCCGCAACCGCACCGACAAGCTCACCGGCGAAGAGTTCTACGAGAACCCCGATCTGCTGATCGATTCGGTGGTGGACCGCAACGACGCCCCGGTGCGCAGTTCGCGCCTGCGCCTGCGCCTGCAGACCCTGGACCAGCCACAGGGCTACTGGCTGGACACTGGCATCCTGCTGGGGAGCTGACGCATGGACCCGATTCAACAAGCCCTGCTGGCCGGTGCGCAGTCGCTGGCCCTGGCCAGCTCGCACGGCCGCGGCTGGGTGACGCGCCTGGCGCCCACGGCCAGCAAGGTGGCGGCCGAAGAACGCGCGCTGGTGGAGAACACCCGCAAGACCGAGAACCTGGCCCGCAAGCTGGCCGCCAGCGCCGGCCGGCGCAACAGTGCCGGCGTGTTCGGCCCCAGCCAGGCCGGCAAGTCGTACCTGGTGTCGGTGCTGGGCCGCAGCAAGGACAAGCCGCTGCTGGTGGACTTCGCCGGCACGACGAAGAACTTCATCCAGGAGATCAACCCGGAAGGCGGCAAGGAATCGACCGGCCTGGTGACGCGCTTCACCATCGTGCGCGGCACGCGCGACGCGCAGCACCCGGTGGAGCTGCGGCTGCTGACCGAGACCGATCTGGTGAAGATCATCGGCAACAGCTTCCTGTCGGACTTCGACCAGCACAACCGCAAGCTCGACCTGCCCAGCGCCGACAAGGTGCGGGCCGTCGTCGCCGCGCTGGAGCCGCAGGCGCGCCAGGCCGCGGCGCACCTGGACGAGATCGCGATGTACGACATCGGCGAATACTTCGAGGCCAACTTCCGCACCTCGGTCGAAAAGCTGCGCCAGGCCGGCTACTGGGACGCGCTCACGCGCTTTGGCCACCGTCTGCCCACGGCGGCGCGCATCGATCTCTACAGCCTGCTGTGGGGCCAGTCGCCAGCGCTGACGGACGTCTTCAAGCTGCTGCACCGGTCGCTGGACGACATGGCGCATGCCGCCACCGCGCGCGCCACCATCGACTGCCTGGTGCCGCGCGAGCGCAGCATCATCGACGTCGAGGTGCTCAAGCAACACCTGGGGACGGAAGGCGACCGGCAGGACCTGATCAGCGTGATCCCCGAGCTGCCCGACGGCGGCGGCGACGGCCCGGCGGTGAAGGTGCCACGCGCCACGCTGACGGCGCTGGTGGCCGAGATCAAGGTGGTGATGGCCGACAAGCCCTGGGCCTTCTTCGAGCACACCGATCTGCTGGACTTCCCCGGCGCGCGTTCGCGCGAGAAGATGCTGGACCTGCCCGCCGACGAGCAGGAACGCGCCTTCTGCGTGCGCAACATGCTGCTGCGCGGAAAGATCGCCTACCTCTTCCAGCGCTACACCGAAGAGCGCGAGCTCACCTGCATGCTGCTGTGCATGCCGCCCAGCAACCAGGAAGTGAAGGACCTCACCGCCCTGGTGGGCACCTGGGTGGCACAGACGCATGGCGGCAACGCGCAGGCCCGCGCTCAGCTGCCATGTGCGCTGTTCTTCGTGTTGACCAAGTTCGACATGGAGCTGCAGTCCAAGCCCGGCGACACGCCCGATTCCTGGCGCAACCGCATCGACACGCGGCTGGAAGCGTCGATGTACCAGCTCTACAAGCAGGAAGACTGGCTGCAGAACTGGGACGGCAAGGCGTTTTCCAACACCTACTTCCTGCGCAACCCCAGCTTCGAGCTCGACGGCGTGTTCCAGTACGGCGACCCCGCGGCACCCGGCGCCGCGCGGCCCGAGACCGGCATCGCCGCGCAGGCAGCCGACCGCATCGCCGCCAACCGCGCCGGCATGCTGGCTTCCGACACCTGCCAGAAGCACTTCACCAACCCGGCGCAGGCCTGGGATTCGGCGATGGCGCTGAACGACGGCGGCGTGCGCTACCTGGTGGACCGGCTGGAGCAGGTGCTCTCGCCCCGGCTCAAGACGCGCCAGCTGGCCGGGCGGCTGGTCGACCAGGCCCGCCTGCTGGACCGCGAGCTGCGCCGCTTCTACGCCGCCGGCGCCGATGCCTCGCGCAAGGAAAAGGAAGACGAGCTGATGGCGCTGCGCCGCCGGCTCTATGCCGCCTGCAACGAGAAGGAATTCGCCTTCCGGCGCTTCGCCCAGCTCTTGGCGCGGCTGAAGCTGGCCGATGCCGACGTGCGCGGCGCCTACCTCGACGTGGCCTCGCTGCGGCTGGAAGCGGATCCTCCGCCCGCCGCAGCCGCCGCCGAGCCCGAGGCCGACCCCTGGGCCGACGACCCCTGGGCCGACCACGCCGCCGCGCCCGCGGCCGGCGGTGCCAGCGCCCCGGCCCACAAGCAGCGCCAGCAGGACCGCTTCAGCCACTTTGCCAGCCGGGTGCTGAACCTGTGGACCGAACGCGTGCGCGGCCTGGCTTCCGACCCGCGGGCGCTGGCCGCGCTGCGCATGGACCCGCAGCTGGTGCTGTCGCTGGCCGACGAGCTGGTCGTCGGCGCGCACCGCCTGAAGCTGGTGGACACGATTGCCGATCGCGTGCGGCGCCAGCTCGATTCGGCGACCACGCGCCACGACGACGTGGCCGACCGCGCTGCCGGCATCGCTGCCACGCTGGTCAACGATTACGTCTCGCACCTGGGCTATGCCGAGCTGCCCGAGCCCGAGCGCCCGGCCGTGCCCGAAGCGCCCAAGCCGCGCCTGCGCGGGGTGTTCGCTGCACCGACCGTGCCGCAGCGCGATGCCCTGCTGCAGCTGGGCGAGGGCCGGGCGCCCCTGGAGACCACCTACTTCATGGACTGGGGCGTGGCGCTGCGCCAGCTGGGGCTGGACAACATGAGCTTCGACGGCGGGCGCGAGATCAACGAGGAAGACAACCGCCTGCTGGGCGACATCCTGGGCCAGATCGCGCCAGCACTGCAGGTCTCGGTGCCCTGATGATCCACCGCTGGCCCCGTGCCTGTCGTCCCTGACCCATCGCCATCCCTGCCATGCCCACCAAACTGATCCAGCTCGGCCCCGACAAGCATGAATCCGGCACCGCCGCCCTGCAGGTGCAGGGTGCCGTCGTCGATGTGCTGGGCGAACCCGAGTTGTGCGAGATCGCGATCGTGCAACTGGGTGCCAGCGAACGCTACCTGGACCCGCGCGACCCCGACGAGCCCTGGAAGACCGCCGTCTACTACCTGTGGCCCCGCCAGCCGCGGCGCGAAGGCGCGGCGCTGTGGTTCGAGATCGACCACGGCGTGACGTACCACCTGCGCGCCAACACGCCCTACAAGCTGCGCATCCGCTCGCTGGGCGGCGCCGAAGCGGAAGAAGTCTTCACCCTGCCGGCCAGCACGCGCCGGCCCTCCACCCGACCCGAAGGCTGGACGCCCCCGCCCGACCCGCGCGGGCCGGTGCAGGCGCCGCAGAACCCGCCACAGAACCCGCCTGCGCCGGCCCCGAGCAGCAGCACGCCGGCAGCCCCAGCGGCGCCCGCCCCTGAGCCCGAGGCAGCGGTACCCCCCGCCCCGACACCCCCGCCGCCGGCCCCGCCACCGCCCTTGCCGCTGGGCGACACCGCCAAGGGCGATGCAGACCCGGCCAAGCCTGGCGGCAAGGGCAAGGCGTTGGCCGTGGCCGGTGTGGTGGCGCTGCTGCTGGCGGGAGGGGCCGCCTTCGTGCTCTTCGGCAGCGGTGGCCCGTCCCCGGCAGCGATGACGATGGACAGCTGCCGGCAAGCCGTCAGCGCCGGCATGGAGCCCGCCGCCGCACGCGAAAAGGCCGAGGGCCTGGCCAAGGCCAGCCAGTTGCTGGATTGCCAGTTCCTGCTCTTCAAGCACGCTGCGGAGAAAGGCGACGCCGTCTCGGCCCGCCAGCTGGGCCTGTTCTACGACCCCGACACCTGGACCAAGGAAGGCAGCCCGATGCCGGCCCCCAACCCGCTGGAAGCGGCGCGCTGGCACAAGCAGGCCGCCGATGCCGGCGACGCCGAATCGCTCTACCGCTACGGCATGCTGCTCAAGCTGGGCCGCACCGACGACACCGACGGCCCCGAGAAGGCCCAGGCCTACCTGCAGAAGGCCCTGGATGCCGGCCACCCCTTGGCCAAGGACGCCCTCGCCAAGTAGGGCCAGGCCCATCGACAGCCGTTGCCAGAACCGAAGGAACTCTCGCATGACACTCGACCGCCGCCGCCTGCTGGCCCTGGCCGCCAGCACCCCCGCCATCACCGCACCGGGTGCACTGATGGGCACGGCCCTGGTCGGCACGGCGCTGGTGGGTTCGCCCGCCTGGGCGCAGGCCCGCACGCCGCTGCTGCTGGAAGGCAAGAAGACGCTGTACCAGCGCATCCTCACGCGCCCCGGCGCCACGCTGGTGGGCAAGCCGGGCGAAAGCGGCGGCCGGGCGGTGGAGCCGTTCTCCGTCTTCTTCATCTACGAGCGCACCGACGCCGGCGGCAAGCCCTGGCTGCTGGTGGGCGCGGCCAGCGACGGCAAGACCCAGGGCTACATCGCCGAGATGGACAGCGTGCCCTGGCGCCACATGATCACGCTGGCCTTCGCTTCCCCGACCACGCGCGAACGCGTGCTGTTCTTCCGCGACAAGGCTGGCGTCACCGATTTCATCAATGGCCCGGACCCGGCCGGCGAAGCCGCCAAGGTGCTGAAGGAAATCAGCGCCAAGGGCGCGCTGCCGCCCACACACCCGGTGATCGCCGCCGAGCCCGACAAGTACGTGGACCTGCAGAAGAGCTTCTACCTGCTGCCGGTGCTGGAAGCCTCGTCGTCGCTGCTCAAGTCGGGCCACCGCATGCGCGTGGTCAAGGTGGCCTCGATCACGCGCGACGCCCCCGCAGCGGCCGCACCAGCTGCACCGGCCCCGGCGCAGCAGGACGCAGGCATCGCGAACTTCAATTCGGCGGTGGTGTTCGTGATCGACGCCAGCGCGTCGATGCAGCCCTACATCGACCGCACGCGCAAGGCGATGGAAGAAGTGCTGCGCGCCGCCGAGGCGGCCAAGCTCACCGAGCGCATCCGCTTCGGCCTGGTGGCCTACCAGGACGACCCGAAGAAGACCCCGGGCATGGAGTACCTGTCCAAGGTCTTCGCCGACCCCGGCGAAACGCGCACGCGCGAGCAGTTCATGACCGCGATGCAGGGCCTGAAGGCCACCACCAGTTCCACCCGCGCGCAGGCCGAGGACGCCTATGCGGGCCTGGACGACGCGCTGCGCCGCATCAACTGGGGGCGCTTTGGCGGCCGCTACGTGGTCTTCATCACCGATGCCAGCGCGCGCGAAGGCAATTCACCGCTGGCATCCACCGGCCTGGCCACGGCGCAGATGCGCCAGCAGGCGCAGGAGCGCGGCGTGGCGATCTACGCCCTGCACCTGAAGACGCCCGAAAGCCAGGCCGACCACGCGGCTGCCGAATCGCAATACCGGCGCCTGACGGCCTGGCCGGGCCGCGGGTCGCTGTACTTCCCCGTCGATGCCGGCGACCCGGCCAAGTTCGAAAGCGACGTCAAGCGCATGGCCCAGGCGCTGGTGGACCAGGTGGCGGCACCGCAGAAGGCCCTGGCCGCCGGCCCCCAGGCCGCCGCCAAGCCGGACCCGAAGGCCGACCCGATGAAGCAGAGCATCGACGCCGTCGGCCGCGCCATGGTGCTGGCCTACCTGGGGCGCCAGCAGGGCGTGAAGGCACCGCCGATGTTCGAGAGCTGGGCCACCGACCGCGACGTGCGCAACCGCGAGCTGCCCAGCTTCACCGTGCGCGTGCTGCTCACGAAGAACCAGCTCTCCGACCTGCTGGCCACCGTGCGCCGGCTGGGCGAGGCCTATGAACGATCGCAGCTGGACCCGGCCAACTTCTTCAACCAGCTGCGCAGCGCCGCGGCGGCGATGGGCCGCGACCCTTCGCGGCTGGGCCAGTCCAACGTCAGAAACCTGGAACAGGCCGGCCTGATGGCCGAATACCTGGAAGGCCTGCCCTACCAGAGCACGCTGATGGGCATGGCCTTCGACACCTGGAAGAACATGAGCGTGGGCCAGCAGCAGGCCGTGGTGGACAACCTCAAGTCCCTGGCCTCGCTGTACCAGCGCTTCAACGACGACGTGGACCGCTGGGTCAAGCTGAACCCGGCCGCCGGCGACGGCGACCGCGTGTTCCCGGTGCCGCTGGACACCCTGCCCTGAGGCCCGCGCTGCCGTCCCCACCGCCACTGCCGACCCGCTGGCGCGCCAGCTGATGTCCGCCGCCGTTGTCGACGTGCAAGGCCTGGCCTACGCGCGCCAGGCCGCGGGCGAGACGGCCTTCGCGCTGAGCGTGCCGCGCCTGCATCTGGCTGCGGGCCAGGTGGTGGGCGTGGTGGGCCCTTCGGGCTGCGGCAAGAGCACGCTGATCGACCTGCTGGCGCTGCTGCGCCGGCCCGCCAGCGCGCAGCGTTTTGCACTGCTGGGCCAGGACGTGGCGGCCCTGTGGCAACGTGGCGATGCCAACGCCTGCACGGCGCTGCGGGCACGGCACATCGGCGTGGTGCTGCAGACCGGCGGTCTGCTGCCCAGCCTGCCGGTGCGCGACAACATCGCGCTGTCGCAGCGCTTGCTGGGCCGGCCCGATGCGGCCTGGGCCGCGCAACTGCTGGCGGCCCTGGACCTGCAGGGCCTGGCCGGCCGCATGCCGGCGCAGCTGTCCATCGGCCAGCGCCAGCGCGTGGCCATCGCCCGGGCGCTGGCCCACCGCCCGGCCCTGGTGCTGGCCGACGAGCCCACCGCATCGCTGGGCGTGGATCACGGCCCGGCGGCGCTGGACCTGCTGCTGGCGCTGGCGCGCGATGCCGGCTCGGCGCTGCTCATCGTCAGCCACGACCTGGCGCTGCTTCGCAGCCGCAGCGTGCCGCTGGCCGAGTGCCGGCTGGAGGGCGGCACCGTGGTGCTGGGGTCGGCATGAAGCCCACGCAGCCCCGCCTGCGCTGGGCCGCCCTGGCCCTGCTGGCCTGGCGCGACCTGTGGCACGAGCGGCTGCTGGCGCTGTGCGCCGCCTGCGTGCTGGCGGCCACGCTGGCCCCGCTGTGGGTGCTGTGGGGGCTGGAGCAGGGCGTGGTGGGCACGATGATCGACCGCATGGAACGCGACCCGCTGATGCGCCGCATCACGCCCGCGGCCACGGGCAACAACCGCTTCGATGCCGCCTGGTTCGAGCGCGTGCGCGCCTGGCCGGAGGTGGGCTTCCTGATCCCCACCGTGCGCTACTCGGCCAGCCTGGTGGACCTGTACGCCGAAGGCGCCCCGATGCCGCTGACGACCGAGCTCTTCGAATCCGCGGCGGGCGACCCCTTGCTGGCCGGAGCGCAGCCGCCGCAGGCCCTGGCCGTGGTGCTGAGCACGCCCGCCGCACAGCGGCTGAAGGTCGCGCCCGGGCAGGCGCTCACGCTGGCCCTGGTGCGCGAGCGCGCCGGCGTCACCGAGCGCAGCACGGTGGCGCTGCGCGTGGCCGACGTGCTGCCGCCGGCCGCTTCCGGCCGCGAAGGCGCGCTGGTCTCGCAGGCGCTGCTGTCGGACATCGAGGCCTGGCGCGATGGCTACACCGTGGCCACCTTCGGCGCCGAAGGCAACGGCGCGCAGCCCGCGCGCGAGGTGCACGCGCGCTTTCGCCTGCACACGCGATCGGTGCGCGAAGTCGAAGCCGTGGCGGCCCGGCTGGCTGCCGAAGGCGTGGCCACCGACATCGATTCACCGCAGATCGCGGCCACGCTGGGCCTGCAGCGCAACCTGCGGGCCGTGCTGGGGCTGGTGGGTGCCGTCACCGTGGCCGGCGCGATCGTGGCGCTGGCCGCGCTGCAGCTGGCCACCGTGCGCCGCAAGCGGCGCGAATACGCCCTGCTCAAGCTCACCGGCCACGGCCGCAGCTGGCTGGTGGCGATGCCGGCGCTGCACGCCGTGGCCACCGCCCTGCTGGGCAGCGCCATGGCGCTGGGCGTGTACGCGCTGGCGGCCTGGGCCATCAACCGCCATTTCGCCAGCCACCTGGCCGCTGGCGAAGCCGCGGTGCACCTGGGCCCCGCGCAGGCGGCCGCGGGCGTGCTGGGCGCGCTGGCGGTGTCACTCTTGCCAGCGCTGTGGGGCGGCTGGCGCGCATCGAACGTGGAGGCAGCCGATGAACTGCGAGACCCTTGACCTGGACCGCCGGCCCGGCCGGCGGCAACCCCCCGCGCTGCCGCGCATCGGCGCGCCAGCCTTGCTGCTGGCCCTGCTGGCCGCGCCGGCTGCCGCATGGGCGCAGGCGGCCTGGCCGGCAGCGCAATCCAACCCCGCCCCGGCCGCGGGTGATGTCAGCCTGCCCATGCCCTGTGGCGGCGCGATGGTGTTCCGCCGCGTCAACGTGCCCAGTGCCGACGCCCTGGACGACCGGCGCGTGCAGCTGGGCAACGCCGAGGCGCGATTCGCCTATGCCGAAAGCTCGCGCAGCGACTACGTGGGCGGCGCCTTCACCGACCCCAAGGCCCGCAGCCAGCGCTACTACCTGATCGGCAAGTACGAAGTCACGCAGCTGCAGTTCGATGCCCTGGGCGCCAGCTGCCCCAAGCTCAGCGAAGAAGGGCGGCTGCCCAAGACCGGCGTGACCTGGGCCGAGGCCGTGACCTTCGCCAACCAGTACGGCGCCTGGCTGGTGAAGAACGCCACCGCCCAGCTGCCGGCCGAAGACGGCCAGCCCGGCTTCATGCGGCTGCCCACCGAAGCCGAATGGGAGTTCGCCGCACGCGGCGGCGTGTCCGTGCCCGACGCGGTGTTCGAGCAGCCCGTCTACCCCATGCCCGAAGGCCCGCAGCGGCATGTCTGGTACGCCGGCACCGATTCATCGAACAACGAGCTCAGCACCATCGGCCTGCTGCGGCCCAACCCGCTGGGCCTGCACGACGTGCTGGGCAATGCCGGCGAGTTCGTGCTCGACCCCTTCCGCCTGAACAAGCATGCGCGGCTGCACGGGCAGGCCGGCGGCTACACCGTCAAGGGTGGCGACTTCCGCACCGCGCTGGCCGACATCCGCGCCGCGGCGCGCACCGAGTACCTGCCCTACGACCGGAGCGGCGAGCGCCGTGACAAGGCCACCGGCCTGCGCGTGGTGATCGTCTCGGGCTCGCTGCCCACGCCGGCGCGGCTGCAGGAAGTGCGCACGCTGTGGCCCAAGCTGGCGCAGACCGCGGCCGGGGCCGCAGGGCCGGCGTCCAGCGATCCGGTGAAGGAAATCGATGCCCTGGCCAAGGCCGTGAACGACCCGGCGCTGAAGACCCGTATCGAAGGCATCGGCGGCGTCATCAAGGCCAACATCCAGGCCCGCAACGAACAGCGCGACCGCTCGGCCAAGAGCGAGATCCGCGTGGCGGCCTATTTGGGCAAGAAGGTGCTGGAAGACCGCGCCAAGATCCGCGCGCTGGAAGGCGCGATCGCCAGCCTGCCCGAGAACCTGCGCACCGAGCCGCGCAACAACCTGAACAGCAGCCGCCAGGCACTGGACGGCACGCTGGACTACCTGGTCGAGACGCTCAAGCAACTGGGCCTGGACTTCCCCAGCGCCAGCATCGCGGCGCAGGGCGAGATCCTCAAGCGCGAGTTCGAAGCCCGCAAGGCACCGGCCGAGTACGGCCCCCTGGTCGATCTCGTGGGCCGCAGCAGCCAGGCCGTGCGCAGCGGCAGGCCGGTGGACAAGACGGCACTGACGGGCGAGCTCGCGCAGATCGAGCAGCGCATCAAGCGTTAGCGTTGGCCGCGCGGCAAGGGGTGAACACGCGGTTGACATTCAGAAACAGGCACAGATAAATTCGATGACAGCGGGGGTTTCCCGCACAGCTTTCCAAACGACGAGCCGGGGAGGTTCACATGACGACGATCCAGAAGACGAAGCACAAACTGGCCATGCAACGCATGGCCTGCATCACGCTGGCAGCGGTGCTGTCGCTGGGCACGGTGGGTTGCGCGACGACTGGCGGCGGCATGGGCGGCACTTCCTCCAACGTTTCGCTGTCGCCGGCCGAGCAGAAGCTGCGTGCCGACAGCGA
>JAIXZR010000031.1 GCA_027489455.1 Rubrivivax sp.
CCGATAAAGAGGCAAATGCAGATCACGGTGATCAGCATGGCATCCATGCCAAAGATGTACCAAGGGAAATCGATCTTGGCCAACTCACCCGCTTTGGCGAAGAGTTCGGTGTAATTGAGTGTGCCCGTGTAGGCCGCGATCAGGCCAATGCCGATGATGAAGCCAAAATCTCCCACACGGTTGACCAAGAAGGCCTTCATGTTGGCGAAGATGGCCGTGGGGCGCTTGAACCAGAAGCCGATCAGCAGGTAGCTGACCAGACCCACCGCTTCCCAGCCGAAGAACAGCTGCAGGAAGTTGTTGCTCATCACCAGCATCAGCATGCTGAAGGTGAACAGGCTGATATAGCTGAAGAAGCGCTGGTAGCCCGGGTCCTCTTCCATGTAGCCGATGGTGTAGATGTGCACCATCAGACTGACGAAGGTCACCACGCACATCATCATGGCAGTGAGACCGTCGACCAGGAAGCCAACTTCCATCACCAGCTTGCCCACCACCATCCACTCGTACAGCGTCTGGTTGTAGCGCGCGCCGCCGGCCACCTGCGCCAGCACGTAGGCCGAGCAGATGAACGAGATCAGCACGCCCAGGATGGTGAAGAAGTGCGCGCCGCGGCGCCCCACCACTTTGCCGGCCAGGCCGGCGATCAGAGAACCGGCCAGCGGGGCCAGAGGAACGGTGAGCAGAAGGCTCGTGGACAGGGTGGAGGCCATCTCGGGTTCAGCCCTTCAATTCGTCGAGTTCCTCGACGTTGATCGACGACCGGTTTCGGAACAGCACCACCAGGATGGCCAGGCCGATGGCCGACTCGGCGGCGGCCACCGTCAGGATGAAGAACACGAAGACCTGGCCGGCCATGTCGCCCAGGTAGTGCGAGAAGGCGACGAAGTTCAGGTTGACGGCCAGCAGCATCAGCTCGATCGCCATCAGCAGCACGATCAGGTTGCGCCGGTTCATGAAGATGCCGACCACCGACAGCGCGAAGAGGATGCCCCCCAGGCTGAGGTAGTGGCCCAGGGTGATGGGGCCCAGGCTCATGGCGTGGCTCCCTTTTCGCCACTGGCTGCAGCTGGCGGGGCGCTGGGCTGCTCGATGGTGGGCGCAACCTTGACGATGCGCAGCCGGTCGGCCTTGGTGGCCAGCACCTGCTGGGAAGGATCCATGTGCCGGCTGTCCTTGCGGGCCCTCAGCGTGAGCGCGATCGCCGCGATGATGGCCACCAGCAGCAGCACTGCCGCCAACTGCAGCGGATACAGATAGTGGGTGTAGATCTCGATGCCCAGCAGCTTGGTGTTGCCCAGCTCCAGGGCGCGCGCAGTGGGCTCGGGCGCTTCGAGCTTGAAGCCGCGCATCAGCACCAGGGCCATCTCCAGCGCGATCAGAGCGCCCACCAGGCCGGCCAGCGGCAGATGCTTCCAGAAACCCTCACGGAAGCCGTCGCTGCCCACATCCAGCATCATCACGACGAAAAGGAACAGCACCATCACCGCCCCCACATACACCAGCACCAGCGTGATGGCCAGGAACTCGGCGCGCAGCAGCATCCAGATGCAGCTGGCACTGAAGAACGCCAGCACCAGGAACAGCGCTGCGTGCACCGTGCTGCGCGCCGTGATGACGCGGAAGGCTGCAAACAGCAGCACCGCCGAGAAGGTGTAGAAGAGACCGGTGGTGGTGTCCATGTGTTATTCGTGATGCAGCCCGCCACGAGGCGAGCTCTCCTGGCCTGGGACGCTCGGCGACGCCGGAATCAGCGGTATTTCGCATCCGCCGCGCGGTTGGCGGCGATGTCCTTTTCGTAGCGGTCGCCGACGGCCAGCAGCATGTCCTTCGTGAAGTAGAGATCGCCGCGCTTTTCGCCGTGGTATTCGAAGTGGTGGGTCTCGACGATGCTGTCCACCGGGCAGCTCTCTTCGCAGAAGCCGCAGAAGATGCACTTGGTCAGGTCGATGTCGTAGCGCGTGGTGCGGCGGGTGCCGTCTTTGCGCACGTCGCTTTCGATCGTGATGGCCATGGCGGGGCACACCGCTTCGCACAGCTTGCAGGCGATGCAGCGCTCTTCGCCGTTCTCGTAGCGGCGCAGGGCATGCAGGCCGCGGAAGCGCGGGCTCTGCGGCGTCTTTTCCTCAGGGAACTGCACGGTGATGTTCTTCGACAGGAAATGGCGCCCGGTGAGCGCCATGCCCTTGAACAACTCGGTGAGCAGCAGGCTCGAGAACACCTGCCGGATGGTGCTGAAGGTACTCATACAGGCTTCCAGATGCTGAAGGGCGACTGGATCCACAGCCCGACCACGACCAGCCAGACCAGGGTGATGGGGATGAAGACCTTCCAGCCCAGGCGCATGATCTGGTCGTAGCGGAAGCGCGGGAAGGTGGCCCGCACCCACAGGAACATCGTGGCCACGCAGAAGACCTTGATGGCCAGCCAGATCCAGCCCGGGATGAAATCAAGGAAGGCCACTGGCGACAGCCAGCCGCCCAGGAACAGCAGCACGGTGAGCATGCTGACCAGGATCATGTTGGCGTACTCGGCCAGGAAGAACATGGCGAAGCTCATGCCCGAGTACTCGATCATGTGGCCGGCAACGATCTCGCTTTCGCCTTCCACCACGTCGAAGGGATGGCGGTTCGTCTCGGCCAGGCCGCTGATGAAGAACACCACGAAGATCGGCAAGAGCGGCAACCAGTTCCAGCTGAGGAAGCTCAGGCCCATCTCGGCGAAGCGGCCACGATCCTGCTGCATGACGATGTCGGTCAGGTTCATGCTGGCCGAGACCATCAGCACCACGACCAGGCAGAAGCCCATCGCGATCTCGTAGCTGACCATCTGCGCACTGGCCCGCAGCGCGCCCAGGAAGGCGTACTTCGAATTGCTGGCCCAGCCGGCGATGATGACGCCGTAGACCTCCATGCTGGTGATGGCCATCAGGAACAGCAGGCCGGCGTTCACGTTGGCCAG
>JAIXZR010000151.1 GCA_027489455.1 Rubrivivax sp.
CGCGCGTCTCGCCCATGCCGATGATGCCGCCGCAGCACACCTTCACGCCGGCATCGCGCACGTTCTGCAGCGTCTGCAGGCGTTCGTCGTAGACGCGCGTGCCGATGATCTGCGGGTAGAAATCCGGCGCGCTGTCCAGGTTGTGGTTGTAGTAGTCCAGCCCGGCGTCGGCCAGGGTCTGCGCCTGGGCCGGTGCCAGCATGCCCAGCGTGGCGCAGGTCTGCAGGCCCAGGGCGCGGACGCCGGCCACCAGTTCAGCCACCTTGGCCACGTCGCGGTCGGTGGGGCTGCGCCAGGCCGCGCCCATGCAAAAGCGCGTGGCGCCGGCCGCTTGCGCGGCGCGGGCGGCGGCCAGCACGGCATCGGGCGCCATCAGCTTGCTGGCGTCCACGCCGGTGTCGTAGTGCACGCTCTGCGGGCAGTAGCTGCAGTCCTCGGGGCAGCCGCCGGTCTTCACGCTCAGCAGCGAAGCCAGCTCGATGTCGCCCTGCGGGAAATGCTGCTGGTGCACGGCATGCGCCTGCTGCACCAGCTGCATGAAGGGCTGGGCCAGCAGGTCCAGCACGGCCTGGCGCGACCAGGGGCCGGCAGGCGCCACACGATGCGCGGCGCGGTGCAGGACGACGGGCTGGGCCAGGCCAGAGGCGGTGACAGCGTTCATGCGAAGCTCAGGATGGGTTGGTCGACCGAGAGGCTTTCGCCTTGCCGGGCCAGCAGTTCCGCCACCACGCCGTCGGCCGTGGCGGTGAGGATGTTCTCCATTTTCATCGCTTCGATCACGGCCAGCCTTTCGCCGGCCAGCACCTTCTGGCCGGGCTTCACCGCCACGCTCACCAGCAGGCCGGGCATGGGCGAGAGCAGGAACTTGCTCATGTCGGCCGGCGGCTTGTAGGGCATGAGCTTCAGCAGCTCGGCCGCGCGCGGGCTGAGCAGCAGCACGTCGATGCGGCAGCCGTCGTGCGCCACGCGCAGGCTCAGGCCCTGGCGTTCGATCTGCGCCGTGTAGGGCCGGCCATTCACCTGCCCGCTGGCGCGGATGCCGCCGAAGGCCCAGTCTTGCGCCACGGCGTAGGGCCGGCCGTCCACTGTCACTTGCAGCAGGCTGCTGGCGGCCGTGCCGGGCACCGCGACGGGCCCTTCCACCGTCACCGCCAGGTGCTGCTGGCGGCCTTCCGCACCCTGCAGCACGGCCACGAAGTCGTGCCCCAGCATCACGCCGTGGCCGTCGAGCTGGCCGCTGATGCCCACGGCCCTTTCCTGCAGCCGGCGGTGCGCGGCGGCGGCCAGTGCCACCAGCAGGCCGGGGTCGTCGTGCGGCACGTCTTCGGCCTTGAAGCCCTGGGCGTAGTGCTGGGCGATGAAGCCGGTGTTGAAGTCGCCGCTCTGGAACTGCGGGTGGGCCAGCAGCGCGGCCTGGAAGGGGATGTTGCTGCTGACGCCGCGGATGACGAAGCCGTTCAGCGCTTCGCGCATGCGCGCAATCGCCTCGGTGCGCGTGGGCGCGTGCACGATGAGCTTGGCGATCATCGAGTCGTAGAACATCGGGATCGTGCCGCCTTCGACCACGCCGGTGTCGACGCGCACGCCACCGCCTTCTGGCCCGGGCTGCGCGGCATGCAGGCTGGTGGGCGGCGGCTGGAAGCGCACCAGCCGCCCGGTGGACGGCAGGAAGTTGCGGAACGGGTCTTCGGCATTGATGCGGCATTCGATGGCCCAGCCGCGGCGCGGGATCTCGGCCTGCGTGAAGGCCAGCTTCTCGCCCGCGGCCACGCGCAGCATCTGCTCCACCAGGTCGATGCCGGTGATGCTTTCCGTCACCGGGTGTTCCACCTGCAGCCGGGTGTTCATTTCCAGGAAGTAGAAGCTCTGGTCCTTGCCGACCACGAATTCCACCGTGCCCGCGCTCTGGTAGTTCACGGCCTTGGCCAGGCGCACGGCCTGTTCGCCCATCGCAGCGCGCGTGGCTTCGCTGATGAAGGGCGAGGGCGCTTCCTCGATCACCTTCTGGTGCCGGCGCTGGATGCTGCACTCGCGTTCGTGCAGGAAGACGACGTTGCCATGTGCGTCGCCCAAGACCTGGATTTCGATGTGGCGGGGGCTTTCGACGAACTTCTCGATGAAGACACGGTCGTCGCCGAAGCTGGCCTGGGCTTCATTGCGGCAGCTGCTGAAGCCTTCGAACGCGTCGCGGTCGTTGAAGGCCACACGCAGGCCCTTGCCGCCACCGCCGGCGCTGGCCTTGATCATCACCGGGTAGCCGATGCCCTGCGCGATCTCGACCGCCCGCTCGGGCGATTCGATGGCCTCGTTCCAGCCCGGGATGGTGTTCACCTGTGCGGCCTTGGCCAGCTTCTTCGATGCGATCTTGTCGCCCATCGCCGCGATGCTGTAGTGCTTGGGCCCGATGAACACGATGCCGGCTTCTTCCACTCGGCGCGCGAAGTCTTCGTTCTCGCTCAGGAAGCCGTAGCCCGGGTGCACGGCCTGCGCGCCAGTGGCCAGGCAGGCTTCGATGATCTTGTCGGCCAGCAGGTAGCTTTCGCGCGAAGGCGCCGGCCCCAGGCGCACGGCCTCGTCGGCCAGGGCGACATGGCGGGCGTCGCGGTCAGCGTCGGAATACACCGCCACCGTGGCCACACCCAGCTTGCGGGCGGTGGTGATGACGCGGCAGGCGATCTCGCCGCGGTTGGCGATCAGGATTTTCTTGAACATGACAGTGGCTTTCAGCGGCGCGCCGGTGGGCGCACGATGTGGTCGACGACGATGATTTGCGGCTGCGCCAGCCGCACGGCCAGCCAGGCTGACAGGCGTTCGCGGTCGCGCTCGGGCAGCGGGCGTTCCAAGCTGACAACGACCATCGCCGGGCTGATGGTCGGCACGGCACTGGCCGCGGTCCCCGGCAGCCCCTGCGCCAGCCACGCGGCCTGCACCTGCGGCAGCTGGGCGCGGATCTCTTCGGCCAGCCTGGCGGTGCCAGCGCCACGCTCGGCCGCGCGGGTCTGCGTCTGCGTCTGCAACAAGGCCAGATCGGCCTTCAGCTGCGCCAGCTGCGCGTCGTTGGCCTGCACGCGGCTGAGCAGCGCGCGCTGCACCTGTTCCGCCACGTCCTGCTGCAAGGCGTTGACATCCAGCGACTTCTCGCCCGCGCGGCGCAGGCTGGCCCGGGCATTGGCCAGCTTCTCCTGCGCCAGCAGCTGCTGCGCGCGCGCCAGCAGGGCGTCGTGCCCGCGGTCGCCCAGCACCGTCAGCCGCAGCTCGCGGCTTTGGGCATCCACTTCGAAGGACAGTACCTGACTGTCGGCCAGCATGGCCTGGCCCACCTTGCCAGCGCCGTTGGCAAACACCTCCAGCTGCACGAAGCGCCAGCCCAGCCAGACGCTGGGCACCAGCACGGCCAGCAGCACCAGCGTGATGACGGCCCGCTGGCGGCGGCGCGTGCTGGGGTCGGCCACACCGCGCGCCGGCAGGCGCAGCAGCTTGGCCATCAGCAGCGTGGCGGCGGCGATGAAGACACCGTTGATGAGGAACAGGTAGGCCGCCCCGGCGAACATGTCCCAGCGCCCGTTGGCCAGCCCGAACCCGGCGGTGCACAGGGGCGGCATCAGCGCAGTGGCAATCGCCACGCCAGGCACGATGTTGGAAAAGCTCTTGCGTGTGACGGCCACCATGCCGGCGGCACCGCCGAAGGCCGCAATCAGCACGTCCCACAGCGTGGGGCTGGTGCGGGCCAGCAGTTCGCTCTGCGGCTGGTCCAGCGGGCTGAGCGTGAAGTACAGCACCGACGTCACCAGGCTCAGGGCCGTGAAGAGCAGCAGGTTGCGCGCCGCCGCGCGGATGAGCGGAAAGTCGGCTACCGCTGCGGCATAGCCGATGCCCACGATCGGGCCCATCAGCGGCGAGATCAGCATCGCGCCGATGATCACCGCGGTGGAATTGACGTTCAGCCCGACCGAGGCGATGAGGATGGCGAAGAACAGCACCCACAGGTTGGTGCCCACGGCATCGGCGCCATTGCGCAGCGTCTCGTCGATGACGTCGGCATCCTGCTGGTCGCGCCGCAGGCTGAACATGCGGGTGATGCTGGTGTTCATCGCCGGCTGAGCCTGCCTACAGCGGGATGTTGCCGTGCTTGCGCCAGGGGTTGGCCAGCGCCTTGTCCTTCAGCATCGCCAGGCTGCGGCAGATGCGCTTGCGGGTCTCTCGCGGGTGGA
>JAIXZR010000207.1 GCA_027489455.1 Rubrivivax sp.
GGTCGCCCACCACCGCCAGCACCGGGTCCACCGGGATGACCCGGCCGATGAAGAAGGTCACGGCCAGCAGGCCGCCGAAGGTCAGCGCAACGACGACGATGAAGCGCGCCAGCGCTGCGGCCAGGCGACCTGCAGACTGGAACACCTCAGCCCTTGGCCACCGGCGCGAAGAAGGTGGAATCCGACGTCGGCCCCAGCCGCAGGCCCTGCACGTTCGCGCGCATGGCTGCCACTTCGGTGAGCTGGTAGAGCATGACGAAAGGGCTGGTGCGGCGGAATTCGGCCTGCAGTTCCTGGTACAGCTTCACGCGCTTGGCGCTGTCGCGTTCCAGTGCGGCGGCGTCGGCCTTCTTCGTCAGTTCCGGGATGTCCCAGGCGTTTCGCCAGGCCAGCGGCTTGCTTCTGGCGTTGTCGCTGTTGTCGGGGTTGCGCGCGAAGGTGTCGGCGTTGGTGTGCGGGTCCCAGTAGTCGGCACCCCATTCACCGATGAAGATGTCGTGACTGCGCGCGCGGTAGCGCGTCAGCACCTGCTTGCCATCGCCGGGCAGGATCTCGAGATCGATGCCCGCGGCCTTGAAGCTGCGCTGCAGCGCTTCGGTGATGCCCTGCACCGGCTGGATGGTGCGCATGTCGATCGTCACCTTGAAGCCGCCCGCATGCCCGGCCTTGGCCAGCAGCGCCTTGGCGCGCGGCACGTCCAGCTTGTAGGGCTTGTCGCTGGCAGCGCCCAGCAGGCCCTGCGGCAGGAAGTTCTGGTGCACCACGCCAATGCCCTTGATGAGCGTGGCGCCGATGGCGTCGTAGTCCACCAGCCACTTGATGGCTTCGCGCACCTCGGGCTTGGCCAGGATCTTGTTCTTCTGGTTCAGCCCCAGGTAGTACACCGTGCCCTTGGGGACAGACGTCATGCGGATGGCCGGGTTCTTCGCCAGCGCTTCCAGGTCCTGCGGGCTGAGCTTGCGCGCGATGTCGACGTCGCCCTTTTCCAGCAGCAGCCGCTGCGTGGCCGATTCCTTGACGTGGCGGTAGATCACGCGCTTGAGCTTGGGCGCGGTGCCGCCGTAGTTGTCGTTGCGCTCCAGCGTCAGGATCTCGTTGGCGCGCCAGTCCCGGATGCGGAAGGGCCCCGAGCCGGCGTAGTTCGTCTTCAGCCAGGCCGCACCCAGGTCGCCCGCCTGTTCCTTCGACAGCAGCAGCTTCCTGTCCACCGCACTGGCCACGCTGGCGGTCAGGCAGTTGGTGACGAGCGTGGGCGCATAGGCCTGGTCGGTCTCGATCGTCAGCACCAGCGGCCCGGTCTGCTTGACCTTGTCCTTCACGTTGCCCTTGTTCAGGCCGAACTGCGTGAGGATGAAGGCCGGGGTCTTGTCCAGCAGCACCGCGCGCTGCAGCGACCACACCATGTCTTCGGCCGTCAGCGGGTTGCCGGAGGCAAAGCGCCGGCCGGGCCTCAGATCGAAGCTGTAGGTCTTGCCGTCGGCCGAGACCTTCCAGGTCTGCGCCAGGTCGCCCAGCAGCTTGGCCGGGTCGGCCGGGTCGAAACCCAGCAGGCGTTCGTAGCAGTTGCCGGTGACTTCACCGGTGCTGATTTCGAAGGCCTCGGCCGGGTCCAGACTGATGATGTCGTCGAAGGCCGCAGCCATCACCAGGGTGTCCCTGGGCGTGGCGGCCTGCGCGGGCACATGGGCCAGCAGCACACCGGCACCCAGGCCCTGGAGGGCGCCGCGGCGGGTGATCAGGGCTGGCACCATCAGACTTCGCCGCCGAACTTCTTGATCAGGTTGGCGATGTACTTCTCGACCAGCTTCTCGAATTCGCCGCTGACCACGGGCACCACCACCATCTTCATCAGGCCCGGCAGCGGCACGTCGAGCTTGCCGTTGATCTTGAGCTCGATGCCGGTGCTCTTCTTCTGGTCGGTGATCTTCCAGCCGCCGCCCACCAGGGCATTGCCTTCGCCCTTCCCCGGCGTCCACACCACCGTGCCCTTGGCGCGGTTGGAGACGTACTTGCTGGCGTAGATGGTCTGGATGCTGACCTGGCCGCTGCCGACCTTTTCCATTTCCCAGCGGTAGACACCGCCGCCCAGGTCGACGAGCTGGTCGACCTTGGGAAAGAAGCTCACCGACGTGGGCACGTCGGACAGGACATCGAAGACGTCCTTGAACGGTGCCTTGACGGCAAATTCATACCCCAGGTCGATGTCGACGGTGATGGCCATGGTGCAGGTCTCCTCTGGCTTGGCGTTGTACGGTGCCTGACATTGTGCCCAGCCCGCAGGGGCGGGCAGAGCCTGTCCTACAGCCCTAGGTCTAGGCCCCGCCTTGGGCAGAGGCTAGGCCGCTTCGCCCCAGGGCAGCATCAGCGTGAGCAACAGCAGCTTGTCGAACTCGGGCTGAAAACGGTCGATCACGGCCTGAGGCTCGGGGCACAGGGCTTCGTCGGTGATCAGGCCGAACTGCACGCCGCCGCCATAGGACAGGATCGAGACGCCCACGCCAATGTCGCCGGAGGCCGGCACCCAGAACATCGTCTGCCGCAACGTGGCGCCGCAGAACTTGAGGTGCTGCGCCGGGCCGGGCACGTTGGTCATCACCGCGGTGGCCTTCTTCGCGAACATGCCCAGCACCATGTCCTGCACCGGCTTGACGAAGAGGCCGCTCATCGCCAGCACCGCAAAGGCCAGCAGCGGCTGGTAGCTGCCCTTCAGCTCGTCCATGCGCCGGTGCACGGCGTAGACGCGCTCGACGGGGTTGTCGATGCCGATCGGCAGCACCAGCGGCGCCAGGCCGAAGCGGTTGCCCAGCTTCCAGGCCTGGTCCAGCGGGCGCAGGTTCACCGGCACCATGGCGCGGATCTCGCGGTCTGCCGGATCCTGCCCACGGCCGCGCAGGTATTCGCCAAAGGCACCGGCCGCGCA
>JAIXZR010000037.1 GCA_027489455.1 Rubrivivax sp.
GCCAGCACCTTGTCGCTGTCGTCGCTGCCGGTGGCCTTCACCGCGTTCAGGAACTGCAGCGTGGCCGAATAGTCGCCGGCCTGGATGCTGCTGGGCATGCGCTTCATCTTCTCGAAGAACTTGCGGCTCCAGGCGCGGGCCTCGGGGTCGCGGTTCCAGTACCAGCTGTCGGTCAGGTACATGCCCTGCGTCGTCTTCAGGCCCAGGCTGTGGATGTCGTTGATGAAGACCAGCAACCCCGCCAGCTTCATCGTCTTGGTGATGCCGAACTCGTTGGCGGCCTTGATGCTGTTGATGGTGTCGCCACCGGCATTGGCCAGGCCCAGGATCTGCGCCTTGCTGCCCTGCGCCTGCAGCAGGAAGCTGCTGAAGTCGCTGGCGGACAGCGGGTGCTTGACGGCACCGACGATCGTGCCGCCGGCCGCCTTCACGACGTTGGAGGTGTCGTTCTGCAGCTGCGCGCCGAAGGCGTAGTCGGCGGTCAGGAAGTACCAGGTCTTGCCGCCGGCCTTCACCACGGCGTTGCCGGTGCCCTTGGCCAGGGCCACGGTGTCGTAGGCCCAGTGCACGGTGTAGGGGTTGCACTGGTCATTGGTCAGCGCCGCGGTGGCCGCGCCGATGGCGATGAAGAGCTTCTTCTTCTCCGCTGCCACCTTGGCCATGGCCAGGGCGGTGCCCGAGTTGGTGCCGCCAATCAGCATGTCCACGCCCTGCGTGTCGAACCACTCGCGCGCCTTGGACGCGGCCACGTCGGCCTTGTTCTGGTGGTCGGCGAACAGAACTTCGATCTTCTTGCCGTTGATCGCGCCGCCCATGTCGGCCACGGCCATCTTGATGGCTTCGACCCCGCCCTGGCCGTCGATGTCGGAATACAGGCCCGACATGTCGGTGATGATGCCCACGCGGATGACGTCACCCGAGATCTGCGCCTGCGCGGGCGCCAGGGCGGCAGTGGTCAGGGCCATGGCGGTGCCGCAGGCGGCAGCGATTTTTTTCAGCTTCATGGGGTGTGTCTCCAGTGTGTGGGGGTGGTGCAAGGTCGGGCGTGTCTACACGCCCAGGTATTCGTGCAGGCGGTCGATCTGCCCTGGCAACTGGGCCTGGGTGAATTCCTGCAGCACGCGGCCGTGCTCGATGAGGAAGAAGCGGTCGGCCAGCGGCGCGGCAAAGCGGAAGTTCTGTTCCACCATCACGATGGTGTAGCCCTGCTTGCGCAGCGCCATCACGGCTTCGGCCAGCTTCTGCACGATGACGGGAGCCAGGCCTTCCGAGATTTCGTCCAGCAGCAGGAGCCGCGCGCCGCTGCGCAGGATGCGCGCCACGGCCAGCATCTGCTGTTCGCCACCGGAAAGCCGCGTGCCGGGGCTGCTGGCGCGTTCCTTCAGATTCGGGAACATGCCGTAGATCTGATCGACCGTCATGCCGCCTTCGGCCAGCACCGGGGGCAGCATCAGGTTCTCTTCCGCGGTCAGGCTGCTGAAGATGCCGCGCTCTTCCGGGCAATAGCCGATGCCCAGCCGCGCGATGCGGTGCGGCGCCATGGCGATGGCTTCCTGCCCGCGCACCTTGACCGAGCCCTTGCGCGAACCGATCAGGCCCATGATGGCGCGCAGCGTGCTGGTGCGCCCGGCGCCGTTGCGGCCCAGCAGGGTGACGACCTCGCCTTCGCGCACGTCGAAACTCACGCCGTGCAGGACATGGCTTTCGCCGTACCAGCCGTGCAGGTCGTGCACTTCCAGCATCGCGGCGGCCATCAGTGCGCGCCTTTCAGTTCGACATTGGCGGTGCCCATGTAGGCCTCGATCACGGCCGGGTTCTTCGACACCTCGGCGTACGGCCCTTCGGCCAGCGTCGCGCCGCGCTGCAGCACGGTGATGGTGTCGGCGATGCTGCTGACCACGCTCATGTTGTGCTCCACCATCAGCACGGTGCGGCTGGCGGCCACCTTCTTGATGAGCTGGCGGATGCGGTCCACGTCTTCCAGGCCCATGCCCTGGGTGGGCTCGTCCAGCAGCATCAGCTCGGGGTCCATCGCCAGCGTGGTGGCGATCTCCAGCGCGCGCTTGCGGCCGTAGCTCAATTCGACAGTCGGCGTCTGCGCGTAGCCTTCCAGGTCGACCGCGCGCAGCAGTTCCAGCACGCGGTCGTTCAGGGGCTGCAGGCTGGCTTCGCTGCGCCAGAAATGGAACGAGGTGCCCAGCTTGCGCTGCAGCGCCACGCGCACGTTTTCCAGCACGCTCAGGTGGGGGAAGACGGCCGAGATCTGGAACGAGCGGATGATCCCCCGGCGCGCGATGTGCGCTGGCGCTTCGCCGGTGATGTCTTCGCCCTTGAAGAGGATCTGCCCCGAAGTCGGCGGCAGGAACTTCGTCAGCAGGTTGAAGCAGGTCGTCTTGCCCGCCCCGTTGGGGCCGATGAGCGCGTGGATGGTGCCGCGCTTGACCTTCAGGTTGACGCGGTCGACCGCGACGAAGCCTTTGAATTCCTTGGTCAGCGCCTTCGTTTCGAGGATCGTGTCGTCACTCATGCCTGCAGGGGCTGATCGGTTCGGTCATCGGGATCGGCGGACAGCCCGCCCAACGAAAAGGCCTTCGTCATGGAGGGTTGCAGTCTAAGCGTTGAAACCGCCGCTTCGCTGCACTGCAACAGCAGGGGGAACCCGCATACGGGCCCCGGCCCGGCGCTAGAAGTTCAGCAGCACGGACACCAGGGCGCGCGGGCCGACCGCAGCGGGCGCGCCGCTGTTGCTGGACACCCAGCTCGCGAAGACTTGCAGCGGCCCGTGGCTGTAGCTCAGCCCCAGGCTGCCGAAACGGTAGGGGGCCACCGCCAGGCCCTGGTAATCCACCTGGCCCAGGCCCAGGGTCAGCCCCAGCCCGCGGCCCAGCGGCTGTTGCCAGCCGGCTTCGGCCACGGCCACGCGGCCGCGCGTGCGCCCGCCTGCCGCTGCCGGCCCGGGCTGGCGCGGCGCCAGCCACAGGCTGATCTGCAGCCGCTCGTTCCACGCGTAGCCCAGGCCCAGTTGCTGGTAGGCGGCGCGGCGCTGCGGGCCTTCCGCCAGCGTGTCGTAGGCCGTCACGCTGGCCTGCCAGGCGCCCAACTCACCGATGGCGCCCCCACGGCCCAGGCTCGCGCTCAGCTCGGCGCGGCCGCGGGCAGCCGGCAGCGTGGCCAGCCCGGCGCTGGCCACCCAGCCCGTATCGCCCCGCAGGCCCAGGTCGACGACGGCACTGCCCTGGCCATTGCTCTGGCTGATGCCGTAGACGACCTTGTCCGACAACCAGCCCACGCTGCCCTGCCAGGCCCAGCCCGCCGCTGCCGGGCCGGCGCCGGCCAGCCCGCCGGCCAGCAGCAGCCATCGCAGGCGTTTCAATGGGGGACCGCGGGTGCAACCATCGCGGCAAATTCTGGCACTCAGCGTGCAGGACCCCGCCCCATGCCCCCTGAAGACACCGACCGGCAAGACCTGGCCTGGCTGCAAGCCACCGCGCTGGGCGATCGCGCCGCGTTCGAACAGCTGTACCGCCGCCACCAGCCGCGGCTGCTGCGCTTCCTGTGGCGGTCGGTGCCGCGCATCGAGCTGGCCGAAGAGATCGTGAACGAAGCGCTGTGGGTGGTCTGGCGCCAGGCCGGCAGCTTTCGCGGCGAAGCGCGCGTGCGCACCTGGATCACCGGCATCGCCTACCGCTGCATGCTGCGCGCGCTGCGCGACGGCCCGCCCGCGGCGGAGATGAACGAATCCGGCCTGCCCGATTTCCTGCTCGACGCCCTGCCGGCCGACGCCGACGAGGAAGCCCGCCGCGTGCAGCGCAACTGGCTGGCGCAGGGCCTGAAGACCCTGCCCGAAGACCAGCGCCTGACGCTGGCGCTGGCCTACCTGCTGGGCGAATCCTGTGAAGAGATCGCCAGCATCATGGGCTGCCCCGTGGGCACCGTGAAGGCGCGCATGTTCCACGCCCGGGTGCGGCTGCGCAACGTGCTGCCCGCACTGGCGGGCGAGCCCCCCAAGATCCACAAGACATGACGACCGCGATGGACACCCCCACCGACCCCCACCCCGGCCCGGACACCGCTGCCGCGCGCCACCGCCGCGCCTGGGACGCCATCCCCTGGGTGCTGGCTGGCGCCGCCGGCGAAGCCGACGAGCGCTGTGTGCGCGAGCACCTGGCCCACTGCGCGGAATGCCGCGCCGAATGGGACTGGCAGCGGCAGATCCAATCCGGGCTGGAGGCCGGCCTGCCGGCCCGCTTCCCGCCCGCCGACGCCGGGCTGCAGCGCCTGTTGGCGCGGCTGGATGACGCGGCCGACCGCCCGGCCAGCGCCGCGCCGGCCGCCAGCGCAGCGGCCGCCAACGCGCCCAACGGCTGGACGCGCTGGCTCGTCGCCGCGGTGCTGGTGCAGGCCGTGGCGCTGGGCGCCAGCGGGCTGGCCTGGCTGCAGGCCCGGCCCGCGGCGCCCATGCTGGCCACGGCGCCGGCCGACTTCAGCACCCTCAGCCGGCCCGGGCCGGCGCCAACGGCAGCCAGCGGGCCCGCCACGCTGCGCCTGGTGCCGGCGCCGGGGCTGGACTTCGCCAGCCTGCAGGCGCTGCTGGCGCAGCACGCCCTGGTAGTGGTGGACGCAGCGCCCGACGGCCAGCACCTGGGCCTGGCCGCCGCCGACGGCAGCCGCGCTTCGGCACGGGCGGCGCTGGCGCCATTGCGGGCCCACCCCGGCGTGCGCATGGCCGAGCCCACGGCCGCCGGCCTGGGCGAGGGGCCATGACAAGCCCTGCGCGCGCGGCGGCCCGCGCACTGGCCGGCCTGCTGGCGTTCGCGCTCTGCTTCACCCTGGCAGGCTGCGCCGCCCTGGCCGACCGCGCGCAGGTGCAGGCGCGGCCCGGGGCCGCGGCACGCGGCGGCTATGCCGGCGCGGCAGGCTATGCCGCCAGCGGAAGCGCCCTGGCCGACGCGCAGACGCTCGCCACCCGGCACGGGCTGGTGGAAGTGAAGGCCTGGACCATCCAGGCCCTGGACTGGCGCTGCATGCTCTACCGCCTGCCGCCTGGGGCCGCGCGCGACGACGTGCTGCAGCGCCTGGCCGCCGACCCGCGCGTGACGCTGGCCCAGCCCCTGAACACCTTCGAGACGCTGGCCCCGGGCACCGCTGGCGCTGCGCCGCCGGCCAGCCTGCCAGTGCCGGCCCGGCCCCCGCGCTACAACGACCCCTACCTGCCGCTCCAGACTGGCTTTGCCACCATCGATGCCGGCGGCGCCCAGACCGGCAGCCGCGGCGACGGCGTCACCGTGGCCGTGATCGACACGCAAGTGGACGCCGCGCACCCCGATCTGCAGGGCCGCATCGCCGCCCGCCGCGATTTCGCCGGCCCGGCGGCTGCCGGCGAAACCCACGGCACGGCCGTGGCGGGCGTGATCGCCGCGGTGGCCGACAACGGCATCGGCATTGCCGGCGTGGCGCCGGCAGCGCGCCTGGTGGCCTTGCGCAGTTGCTGGGGCGGTGGTGCGCAGGCGCCGGCCCGCTGCAACAGCTTCACGCTGGCCCAAGGGCTGGCCGCGGCCATGGCCGAGGGCGCCGACGTCATCAACCTCAGCCTGGCCGGGCCGGACGACCCGCTGCTCGCAGCGCTGGCCCGCCAGGCGATGGCGCGCGGCACCATCCTCGTCGCTGCACTGCCGGCCAGCGGGCGGCGCCAGGGCTTCCCCAGCGCCCTGCCCGGTGTGCTGGTGGCTGCCACCAGCGAAGACGGCGCGGCCCCGCCCGACGTGCTGGCCGCCCCCGGCCGCCAGGTGCTGAGCCTGGCCCCGGGTGGCGGCTACGACTACGCCAGTGGCAGCTCCATGGCCAGCGCGCACCTGGCTGGCGCGGCGGCGCTGCTGCTGGCGCGGCAGCGGCCGCTGGACGCCGCCCGGCTGACGCAATTGCTGGCCGGCAGCGCCGGGCAGGCCATCGATGCCTGCCGGGCGCTGGCGCAGATCAGCCCTGCTGCACAGGCTGCGGCCTGCGCCGCCAGGCCACCAGGCCCGCCACGCCCAGGCCCATCAGCAGCAGGCTGGCCGGTTCCGGCACCGGCACGGCCGTGAAGTTGGCGTTGTTCGGCGCGAAGTCAGAGATGCCGTTGAAGCCCGCCACGGTGGACACGCGCGGCCACAGGTTGAAGGTGTAGGCCGCGAGGGCAAAGCCGGTGGAAGGCAGCAGCGTGCCGCTGACCACACCCGTGATGGTGTTGCCAGAGATCGTCACCGAGCCCGCGGGCAGCGGGGTGCCGGAGATGCTGCCGGTGCCATCGGGCCGCAGTTGCACCGTGCGGTCGAACAGCACGCCGCCCAGCCCGTTGGCCGCGAAGCTGGCCACGCCCGCACCGCGGTTCACGCCCCAGACGTAGCTGGCCGTGGTGGTGGTGCCCACCGGCCCGGCTTGCACGCTGCTGAACGTGAAGATGTTCGTGAACGGGTTGTAGGTGACGGTGGCGCCCAGCACGTCCAGATCGGGCGCGGCGGTGGCGGCGAAGGTGGGTAGGATGTCGCCCAGCGGATCAGTGACGCTGCTGGCCTGGGCCAGGCTGGGCAGCGGGGCGGCCAGGGCGGCCAAGGCGATCAGGGAAAACGGCGCCTTGCGGGCGCGGAAGGTGGCGGGCATCTCGGGAACTCCTGGTGTCGTGGGTGGTCCGGCGCGCGGCATGCGCACCGGTCCCCTTGGGTGCCAGGAAGTGCCGGAAAGGTTGCCTTAGCCGAGCGCGGCCACCACGTCCGGGGGGGCCTGCACGAGTTCGATCAGCACGCCTTCGCCGCCGATCGGAAAGTCGTCGCTGGCTTTGGGGTGGATGAAGCAGATGTCGTGGCCGGCCGCGCCCTTGCGGATGCCGCCGGGCGCAAAGCGAACGCCCTGGGCCTGCATCCATTCGACGGCCTTGGGCAAGTCATCGACCCACAGGCCGATGTGGTTCAGCGGGGTGGTGTGCACGGCGGGCTTCTTGTCCGGGTCCAGCGGCTGCATCAGGTCCACTTCCACCGCGTGCGCGCCCTGCCCCATCTCGCAAATGTCTTCATCCACGTTCTCGCGTTCGCTGACGAAGTTGCTCTTCACGTTCAGGCCCAGGATGTCGACCCACAGCGCGCGCAGCCGCGCCTTGTCGGGGCCGCCGATGGCCACCTGCTGCAGGCCCAGGATGCGGAAGGGCTTGCTCATGTCGGGCTTCCGGTCACCGGCAGGTCCAGCCGCTGCAGCAGCGCCCGGTCGGCGTCGACATCGGGGTTGCCCGTCACCAGCAGCTTGTCGCCGTAGAAGATGCTGTTGGCGCCGGCCATGAAGCACAGCGCCTGGATGCCGTCGCCCAGTTCGCGCCGGCCTGCCGACAGGCGCACGCGCGCACGCGGCATGGTGATGCGCGCTGCGGCCACCATGCGCACCATCTCGAAGGGGTCTACCGGCGGGCTGTCGGCCAGCGGCGTGCCGGGCACGCGCACCAGGTTGTTGATGGGCACCGATTCCGGCGCCGGCTGCAGGCTGGC
>JAIXZR010000313.1 GCA_027489455.1 Rubrivivax sp.
ACCAGCGTTGCTTGCTACTCCCCTTTCGACGAATGGGAATGTAGCGCCCCCTCCTAGCCCCCAGCCGGTGTGGGGGCGCGGGCGTCGCGCTATTGGAACGCCACTTCGGCAAAACTGCGCAGCTTGCGGCTGTGCAGGCTGCCCGGGCGTTCCTGGCGCAGCAGCTCCACCGCCCGCATCCCGATGCGCAGGTGCTGGTCCACGCGTTCGCGGTAGAAGTGGTTGGCCATGCCGGGCAGCTTGATCTCGCCGTGCAGCGGCTTGTCGCTGACGCACAGCAGCGTCCCGTAAGGCACCCGGAAGCGGAAGCCGTTGGCGGCAATCGTGGCGCTTTCCATGTCCAGCGCCACGGCGCGGCTCTGGCTGAAGCGGCGCTCGGGGCCCGGGTGCGGCAGCAGCTCCCAGTTGCGGTTGTCGGTGCTGGCCACGGTGCCGGTGCGCAGGATCTTCTTCAGCTCATAGCCTTCGAGCTTCGTGATGTCGGCCACGGCCTGTTCCAGCGCCACCTGCACTTCGGCCAGGGCCGGGATGGGCACCCACAGCGGCAGCTCCTCATCCAGCACGTGGTCTTCGCGCATGTAGGCGTGCGCCAGCACGTAGTCGCCCAGCTGCTGGCTGTTGCGCAGGCCCGCGCAGTGGCCCAGCATCAACCAGGCATGCGGGCGCAGCACGGCGATGTGGTCGGTGATGGTCTTGGCATTCGCCGGGCCCACGCCGATGTTGACCATCGTGATGCCGCTGTTGTCGGCGCGCACCAGGTGATAGGCCGGCATTTGCGGCAGCCGCGGCGGCGCGGCGCCGAGCTCGTCGCCCGGGCGGGCGGCTTCGCCCGCGCGGCGCGTGATCACGTTGCCGGGCTCGACGAAGGCCACGTACTCGCTGGCCGGGTCGGCCATCAGCGCGTGGCCGAGCTTGATGAACTCGTCGATGTAGAACTGGTAGTTCGTGAACAGCACGAAGTTCTGGAAGTGGTCGGGCGCGGTGCCGGTGTAGTGGCGCAGGCGGTGCAGCGAGTAGTCCACGCGCGGCGCGGTGAACAGCGCCAGCGGCTGGGCTTCGCCCGGGCGCGGCTCGAAGCCGCCGTTGGCGATGCCGTCGTCCATCGCTGCCAGGTCGGGCAGGTCGAACAGGTCGCGCATGCGCATGCGGCGCTCGGCCGAGAGCGAGCCCTCCAGGTGGTTGTTCTCGGCCAGCGAGAAGTGCACCGGGATCGGCTGCGAGCTGGTGCCGACTTCCAGCCCCACGCCGTGGTTCTTCACCAGCAGGCGGAACTGCTCCTCGTAGTAGCTGGCAAAGAGGTCAGGCCGCGTGAGCGTGGTCTCGAAGGTGCCGGGGCCGGCCACGAAGCCGTAGCTCAGCCGGCTGTCGGCGCGGGCCACCGTGTCGGTGCGCACACGCACGAAGGGGTAGCAGGCGCGCACGTGCTGGCCGTCGTCGGCGCCGGCCACGAAGCGTTGCAGGCTGCTGCGCAGGTGCTCGATGCTGCTGTTGTAGATCGCCTGCACCTGGGCCAGGGCGGCCGCCGGGTCGGTGTGGCGGCTGGGGGCCACGAAGGGCGGAACGGATGACATGGGCTGGATTCCTTTGGCTTTTTTGTAGTGCCTCGATTGTCGCCGCTGGCGCCCGCGCGCCTGGGCCCCGGGGCGAGAATGGTGGGGCGCTGCAGCGCAGGTGCTGCAGCTCAGGAATGGGCGCCCCGTGAACCTGTCTCCCGCCCCGCCGCTGCCCGCCCAGACCCGCTGGCGCCTGCGCCTGCTGGGGGCCTTTGAACTGCACGATGGCCAGCAGCGGCACACCCGGCTGCCCAGCCGGGCCGTGACGCTGCTGCTGGCGCGTCTGGCGCTGGCTGCCGGCCGCGAGCACGCGCGCGAGGAACTCGTCGATCTGCTGTGGCCCGATGTCACGCTGGACGTGGGCCGCAACCGCCTGCGCCAGGCCTTGTCGACGCTGCGCAGCGTGCTCGAGCCCGCACCTTCGGCACTGGCGCCGGTGCTGCTGGCCGACCGCCGCGCGCTGCGCCTGCTGCCTGGCAGCGTGGCCTGCGACGTCGACGATTTCCATGCGGCCCTGCGGCGCGGCGACAGCGCGGCGGCCGCCCAGTGCTACGGCGGCGATCTGCTGCCCGGCTTCTACGACGATTGGGTGGTCGAGGAACGCCTGCGGCTGGCCGCGCTGGCAGATGGCCTGCCGGCCGCGCCTGCGGTCGCCACGGCCCCGCAGGCCGTCCCCGCGGCGCCCCCTGCGGCCGCCGCACCGGTGCAGCATCGCCTGCCGGTCTACCTGACGCGCCTCATGGGCTTCGATGCCGCCGGCGCAGCGCTGGCGGCGGCGGTTCGCCAGCACCGGCTGGTGGTGCTGCGCGGCCCCGGCGGCGCCGGCAAGACGCGCCTGGCGGTGGAGGTGGCACGTTCGCTGGCGCAGGCCGGCGGCTGGGGCGGCGCTGCCGGCCCGGCCTTCGACATCGTGGCTTTCGTCCCGCTGGCAGCCTGTGAACAGCGCCTGGCCTGCTTCGACGCCGTGCTGCTGGCGCTGCAACGCGACGCCCCCGCCGCCCATGCCGCAGATACCGCCAATACCGCCAATACCGCCGGCAATGACTTTGCGGCCCGGCTGGACAGCGCGCTGGCCGGGCGGCAGGCGCTGCTGGTGCTGGACAACTTCGAACAACTGGTCGACGTGGCGCGCCAGGACCTGGCGGCCTGGCTGCAGCGGCTGCCGGGCCTGCACCTGCTGGTGACATCGCGCCGCGCCCTGGGGCTGGACGGCGAGGTCGAACAGGCGCTGGCAGCCCTGCCCCTGCCCGCGCCGGACGCCAGCCTGCAGACCCTGGCGCTGAGCCCGGCGGTGGCGCTGTTCGTGGACCGGGCGCGCGCAGTGCGCTCTGATTTCCACCTCACTGAACGCAACCGCGGCCTGGTGGTCGATGTCGTGCGCGAACTGCACGGCCTGCCGCTGGCGCTGGAACTGGCCGCCGCACGCATCCGCAGCGTCACGCTCGCCGACATGCTGGCGATGCTGCGCAGCACGGCCCTGGGGGAACCCGGGCGCGGGCTGGCCCTGCTGTCGCGCGGCGGCCCGCGGGCGGCCGACGACGCGCGCCACGCCTCGATGCTGCGGGTCGTCGAATGGAGCTGGCAGCACCTGGGCGCGGCCGACCGCGACCGGCTCACCCTGCTGGCCGTCTTTGCCGGCGGCGCGACCCTGCAGGCCCTGTGCGGCGCCGACCTGCGGGAAGGCACCGGCGGGCAGGGCAACGGCCACAGCGACCGCGCGGCCGAAGTCGCGGCCGGGCTGGACGACCTGGTGGCGGCATCGGTGGCCTTCGTGCGCGACGGCAGCGGCGGCGTGGGCCGCTACCACGCTTTTGAGCCCGTGCGTGAATACGCATTGAGTCAGCTCGACGAGACCCGGCGCGCGGCGCTGCGCCAGCAGCACCTGCAGGCCATGCTGGCCTGGGCGCGGCAGCTGGGGCTGACGCCGGCGCTGGACCCTTTCCGCGACGAGCTGCCCAACCTGCTGGCGGCCCTGGCCACGGCCGAAGCCAGCGGCCAGCCCGCCTTGGCCCTGCGCCTGGCGCTGGACTGCGCTGCAGCGCTGGACGACGTGGCGCTGCCGGCCTCGGCCCTGGCACTGCTGCGCCGCGCTGTCGATGCCGTCGAGACCCTGGCCCCGGCGGAGCCCGCCGCCCCGCCCGCCCTGATCGCGGCGGCACACGCGCTGCTGGCGCAGCGCAGCTTCGACGCCGGCCAGCGCGAAGAGGCGCTGGACCACGCCACCCGCGCGCTGGCGCTGGCGCCGGCGGGCAGCGCCGAACGTGCTGCGGTGCTGTACGCCGCTGCGCGCGTGCGCCTGCGCGTGCTGGACGACGGCGTGGGTGCCAGCCCGCTGGCCGAAGAAGCCCTGGCCCTGGCCCGCGCCCATGGCCTGTGGCACGTGCAGGCCCAGACCCTGAGCCTGCAGGCCGTGCTGGCCGTGCGCGTGCAGCACGACCTGGCGCGCGACGACCAGCTGAAGCGCCAGGCGCTGGACCTGTGGCAGGCCCATGGTGCGGCGGCGCGCGTGGCCGCGGTCCAGGTGGGCCTGGCCATCAGCCTGGGCTTCGCCCACCGCGCAGACGAACAGCTGGCGCTGCTGCACCAGGTGCGGCAGGCCGCGGCAGCCAACGGCCAGCGCTCGCTATGGGCCTTTGCCAGCAGCGTGCAGGGCTACGCGCTGGCCGACCTGGCGCGCTGGGACGCATCGGCCGCCAGCTACCTGGACTGCCTGCGCACGGCCTGGGACATCGGCGCCTGGCGCGAATGGTTCTACGCCCTGTGGAACCTGCCGCGCACGCTGGCGCACTGCCGCCGCCCGCAGCCAGCGGCACGCCTGATGGGCTTTGCCGACGCCTTCTTCAGCCAGCGCTTCGGCACCCTGGGCTGGGAAGACCTGCGCGAACGCCGCCGCACCCGGCGGCTGGTGCGTGTGCAGATCGGCACCGCGCTGGAAGCCCGGCTCTGGCAGGAAGGCACCCAGTTGTCGATGGCCCAGGCGATGGCGCTGGCCACGGCCGAAGCCGCCAGCGTGGCGGCTGGTGCAGGCGTCCCGGGTCCTTCAGGCCTTCCAGCCCCCTGAACGAGGGGCCGTTTTGGTGTCGACTGGCCCGTTTTTGGGCGTTCCAACGCCTTTCCGTGCGACTTTTCTAACGATCGTCTAACGGTCGCCACCCAAGCTCCAGCGCCAGATCAGCACGGGCCTGCCCGTGCCTGGCGTCACCCACAGGAGCTTGCTGCATGCGTACCGCGTTCCCCGTCGCCCCGCTTTCGTTCTGCCGCGCCCCCCGCCGCACCCGGCCCGTGCGCCGCAGCGCCCTGGCCCTGGCTGCCGCTGCCGCGCTCGGCCCCTTGGCCGCCCTGCCGGCCAGCGCCGCCACCTGCACCTGGAACACCACCAGCGGCAACTGGAACGCCATCGCCAACTGGCTGGCCTGTACCACCGGCAACGGCAACCCGCCGGGCGCGCCGGGCGCGGCCGACACCGCCAGCATCGGCGCGGCGGGTGTCGTGGCGGTGACCAGCAACCAGGCCATCAACGCGCTGTCGAACGCCGGCACCATCAACATCACCGGGGCGGCGGGCCTGCGGCTCAATGCCGGCGGCGGCGGCACCACCAACAGCGGCACCATCAACGTGGGCAGCGGCAGCAACCTGCAGCTGGACGGCCGCTCGTTCACGCATGCCATGAGCGGCGGCGGCGCCATCGTGCTGAATGGCGGCTCACTGTTCATGGAAGGCGCCAACACCACCACGCTGGGGGCGGGCAACACCATTCGCGGCTCGGGGGCGATGGGCACCGCCGTCCTGCAGGGCGGGGCGATGAGCTTCGTCAACAACGGCACGATCTCGGCCGACGTCAACGCCGGCAGCCTGGCCCTGAACGCCCCCGGCAATGCCGGCAGCTACACCAACAACAACCTGATCGAGGCGCGCAACGGCGCTGCCTTGAGCCTGAATGCCGGCGTGACGCAAGGCGCCAGCGGCGTGCTGCAGGCGCTGAATGGCAGCGCGGTCACGCTCAACGGCGTCAGCGTCAGCGGCGGCACGGTCAGCACTGGCGGCACGGGAAGGATCCTGGCCACCAACAACAGCGCCAACCGCCTGAGCAACGTGACGCTGTCCGGCCTGGTCGATCTGAGCGCCGCTTCGCAGCTGCGCCTGGCCAACAACCTGGCCTTGAGCGGCGGCAGCATCCTGGTCGGGAGCAGCAGCACCCTGTACATCGATAACCGCGACAACCTGGGCGCCGCGGTCAATCAGACGCTGAGCGGCACGGGCAGCATCGCGCTGGCTGGCGGGAGCATCCGCTTCGAGACCAACAACCCGGCGCAGACGACCCTGGCCGCCAACGTCAGCATCACCGGCCATGGCAACCTGGGCAGTGCCGGGCTGCAAAGCGGCAGCCACACGCTCATCAGCAACGGTCTGATCTCGGCCAATTCCAGCGGCAATACGCTGGCGCTGCTGCCGATCTCGAACGGCGGCCAGCCCGTACAGAACAACGGCATCCTGGAAGCCACAGGTGGCGGCACCTTGCGGCTGGACACCAGCGTGGTGGGCGGCTCGGGCTCGCAGCTGCGCGCGGGGGCCGGCAGCACGATCTTGCTGAACGGTGTCACGGTCAGCGGGGCCGTCAACACCACCGGCACGGGCACGGTCACCACCAGCAACAACAGCGCCAACCGGCTGGACAACGTCACGCTCAACGGCGTGATCGACCTGACGCCCGCCGCAGCGCAGTTGCGCGTGGCGAACAACCTCGTGTTGCAGAGCGGCGCGAGCATCCGCGTGGGCAGCAGCACGCTGTACATCGACAACCGCGACAACCAGGGTGCTTCGGTCAATCAGGCGTTGAGTGGCACGGGCAGCATCACGCTGGCCGGCGGCAGCATCCGCTTCGAGACCAACAACCCGGCGCAGACCACCATCGGCGCCAACGTCAGCATCACCGGCCACGGCACCCTGGGCGGGGCCGCGCTGCAGGCCGGCAACCACACGCTCATCAACAACGGCCTGATCTCGTCGAACGCCAGCGGGAACACGCTGGTGCTGCAGCCGATCTCCAACAGCGGCCAGCCCGTGCAGAACAACGGCACCCTGGAAGCCACTGGCGGCGGCACCTTGCGGCTGGACACCAGTGTGGCGAACGCCAGTGGCTCGCAACTGCGCGCGGCCACGGGCAGCAACATCGTGATGAACGGCGTCACCGTCAGCGGGGCCGTCAACACCACGGGCAGCGGCATCGTCACGGCCAGCAACAACAGCGCCAATCTGCTCAGCAATGTCACGCTCAGCGGGGTGATCGACCTGAGCCCAGCAGCCAGCCAGCTGCGCGTGGGCAACAGCCTGTCGATGGGCAGCGGCTCCAACATCGCCGTCGGCAGCAGCACGCTCTACATCGACAACCGCGACAACGTGGGGCTAGCTGCCACGCAGTCCATCACCGGCGGCGGCAGCATCACGGTGGCCGGCGGGAGCATCCGTTTCGAGACCAACAACCCGGGCACCACCACGCTGGGGGCGGGCACCAGCATCAGCGGCTACGGCAGCATGGGCAGCGCCGCGATCCAAGCCGGCAACCACGCCTTCGTCAATGCGGGCACGGTCTCGGCCAACGTCAACAGCCAGACCCTGGCGCTGGCCACGCCGGGCAACAGCGGCAGCTTCACCAACCAGGCCACGGTGGAGGCACGCAACGGGGGCACGCTGCAGCTCAACTCGATGGGCCTGTCGCAGACGTCCACCGGCACCTTGCAGGCGCTGAACGGCAGCACGGCGCAGATCAACGGCAGCAGCATCATCGGCGGCACCGTCAGCACCAGCGGCACGGGCGCCATCCGCCCCACCAACAACAACGCCAACCTGTTCAGCAACGTGACGCTGGCCGGCGTGGTGGACATGACCAGCGCCAGTGGCTCACAACTGCGCGTGGCCAACAACCTGGCCTTCGGCAGCGGTGGCGTCATCAATGTCGGCGGCGGCAACCTGTACTTCGACAACCGCGACAACCAGGGTGCGTCTGCCAGCCAGTCGCTCACCGGCACGGGCACGATCAACCTGGCGGGCGGCTTCATCCGCATGGAAGCCAACAACCCTTCGCAGACCACCATCGGCGCCGGGGTCACGATCCAGGGCTTTGGCGCGATGGGTCAGGCCATCATCCAAAGTGGCAGCTACGCGGTCGTCAACAACGGCACGATCTCGGCCAACACGGCCGGCCAGACCCTGACGCTGCAGCCCTTTGCCAACGGCGGCGGCCTGCTCACCGGCACGGGCACCCTGCAGGTGGCCGGCGGCACGCTGGCCATGGGACTGAATGCGCCGAGCACGCAGGGCCGGCTGGCCATCGGCAGCACGGGCACCTTCGCGATGAACGCGCAGAACCTGACGCTGAACACGGATTACACCAACGTCCAGGCGGGCAGCGGCAACAGCTTCGCGCGCCGCGCTGGCGTCACGGGCACCGGCCAGATCCTGGCCGGCGGCAATGCGGCGATGAACATCACCGGCGCCGGCGTGACGGGCGGCGCCACCGGCAATGCCACGCTGACGATCGGCAACGTGCGCGTGGGCGGGACCACCTTCAACTACCAGCTGGCCAATGTCGGCACCACGGGCCCGACGCTGCGCGGGGCGATCCAGACCAGCGTGAATGGCGGCAACCTCAGCGATGCGCGGCTGTCGGGCACGGGCGTGACCGCCGGCAACTTCAGCACCGGCGCGCCGGGCAGCAACAGCGGCAACCTGGGTGTCAGCTTCACCGTGGCCAGCGCCGGTGCGCTGGCGCCGCTGTCGGGCCAGGTGCTGAACCTGCGCAGCAACTTCGACAACATCGCCGACCAGAAGCTCAACATCGTGCTGGGCGCAGGCGCCGCGGCCTACAACGCCGCCGGCGGCAGTGCCACGCCAACGCCGCTGGCGCTGGCCGCGCAGCGCGTGGGCGGCACACTCAGCCAGGTGCTGACGGTGGCCAACACGGCCGCGGCCGGCGCCTTCAGCGAAGACCTGAACGCCAGCGTCGGCGGCTTCACGGGCAGCGCCACCGGCAGCGGCAGCATCAGCGGCCGCCTGGCCGGCAGCAGCAACACCGGCAGCGGCAGCATCAGCCTGGGCCTGGACACCAGCACATCGGGCGCGAAGACGGGCACGGCGACCTTGTCCTACCAGTCGGCCGGCGCGGTGGCCGGCGTGAGCAACGGCCTGGGCACCCTGGCCGTGGGCACGCAGACCATCAGCGTCACCGGCAACGTCTACGCCCCGGCGGTGGCGCAACTGAACACGCCGACAGTGAACTTCGGCACCGTGCGCGTCGGCACCGTCGTGACGCCGGCCACCGTCAGCGTGGCCAACACCGCCAGCGGCGCGCTGACGGACACGCTGCGCGCCAGCCTGGCCGGTGGTGCCGCGCCCTTCAGCGCCGGCGGTACGGCCACCGGCATCGCTGCCGGCAGCAGCAACGGCAGCAGCCTGACGGTAGGCCTGAACACCGGCACCGCCGGTGTCTACAGCAGCAGCGGCGTCGTCACTTTCACCAGCCAGAACCCGGAGATGGCCGACCTTGCGCTGGGCACCTCGGGCGTGACGCTGCTGGCCACCGTCAACAACCTGGCCGCCCCCAGCCTGGCCAAGGCCGGCGGCGCGGGCGTGTTCAGTGGCGGCGGGGCCAGCTACACGCTGAACTTCGGCACGCTGGTGCTGGGCGACGGCCCGGCCACGACCACGCTGTCGCTGGGCAATGGCGCCATCGGCCCGGCCGATGCGCTGGCGGGCAGCTTCATCCTCAGCGCCCTGGCGGGCACGCCATTCAGCGCGCTCGGCGGCTTCAGCGCCTTCACGGGCATCGCCGCCGGCGGCAGCCTGGCTGGCGGGCTCACGCTGGGCTTCAACGCCAGCACGCTGGGCAGCTTCAGCAGCTCGATCACGCTGAACCCGCGGTCCACCAATGCGAGCCAGGCCGACCTGGCGCTGGGCGCCGTCACGCTGACGCTGCAAGGCAGCGTGGTGCCGGTGCCGGAGCCCGGCACCTGGGCCATGTGGCTGGCCGGGCTGGCCGTGCTGGGCAGCCTGGTGCGGCGGCAGGCCGCCCGACGCGGCGGCTGAGGCCGGCCGCGGCCGGCCGCAAGCCCTGTCAGGCGCTGGCCCGGTCCAACTGCTGGATGTCGTCGGGCGACAGCTGCAGCCGGGCTGCGCCTGCCAGTTCCTGCCACTGTGCCACCGTGGTGGCGCTGGCGATCGGCGCCGTGATGCCCGGCCGCGCGATCTGCCAGGCCAGGGCCACCTGGGCTGGCGTGGCGCCGTGGGCCTGGGCCACCGCGTCCAGCGCGGCCAGGATGCCCAGTCCGCGGGGGTTCAGGTAGGCCTTCACGCCGGCGCCGCGCGGGCTTTGCGCCAGGTCGGCCTCGCTGCGGTACTTGCCGGTCAGGAAGCCGCGCGCCAGGCCAAAGAAATTGATCACGCCCAGGCCTTCGGCCCGGCACAGCGGTTCCAGCGCGTCTTCATAGACGGCGCGTTCCACCAGGTTGTAGTGCGGCTGCAGGGTCTCGTAGCGCGGCAGCCCCAGCCGGGCGCTGGTGGCCAGGGCTTCGGCCAGGCGCGGCGCGCTGTAGTTGCTGGCGCCGATGGCGAGCACCTTGCCTTCGCGGATCAGCTCGCCGAAGGCCGCCAGCGTCTCTTCCAGCGGCGTGGCGCTGTCGTCGTCGTGGCTCTGGTACAGGTCGATGCGGTCGGTCTGCAGCCGGCGCAGGCTGTCTTCCACGGCCTGGCGGATCCAGCGGCGGCTCAGGCCCGCCTTGCCGCTGCCCTCGTCGCCCATGGGCTTGCCCACCTTGGTGGCGATCAGCACCTGGTGGCGCTTGCCGCTGCGCTGCAGCCACTGGCCGATGATCGTCTCGCTCTCGCCGCCGCTGTGGCCCGGGGCCCAGCGCGAATAGATGTCGGCGGTGTCGATCAGGTTGAAGCCGCTGTCGGTGAAGGCGTCCAGCAGGCGGAAGGAGGTGGCGGCGTCCGCCGTCCAGCCGAAGACATTGCCGCCAAAGGCGATCGGGGCCGTCATCAGGCCGCTGCGGCCCAGTTCACGTTGCTGCATGGCAGTGGCGTTCACAAGATGTAGCGCGACAGGTCTTCGTCGTGTGCGAGTTCGGCCAGGCGGGCGTTGACCATCGCCGCATCCACCACCAGCGTCTGCCCGCTGCGGGACGGGGCATCGAAGCTCACTTCGTCCAACAGCCGCTCCATCACCGTGGCCAGCCGCCGCGCACCGATGTTCTCGGTGCGCTCGTTCACCTCGAAGGCAATTTCCGCCAGCCGGCGCACGGCTTCGGGCTGCACCTGCACCGTCACGCCTTCGGTGGCCAGCAGCGCTGTGTACTGCGCCACCAGGCTGGCGTGGGTGCTGGTGAGGATGGCCTCGAAATCGGCCACGCTCAGCGACGAGAGCTCCACGCGGATCGGGAACCGGCCCTGCAGCTCGGGGATCAGGTCGCTGGGCTTGGCCAGGTGGAAGGCGCCGCTGGCGATGAAGAGAATGTGGTCGGTCTTCACCACGCCGTACTTGGTGGTGACGGCCGTGCCTTCCACCAAGGGCAGCAGGTCGCGCTGCACGCCCTGGCGGCTGACCTCGGCCGTGCTGCCGTTGTCCGAGCGCGAGGCCACCTTGTCGATCTCGTCGATGAAGACGATGCCGTCGGCTTCGGCCCGCGCCACCGCGGCGGCCCGGATCTCGTCTTCGTTCACCAGGCGGCCGGCTTCTTCATCGACGAGCAGGCGCAAGGCCTCGGCGATGGTCACGCGCCGCTTGCTCTTCTTGGCCTGGTTCATCTGGCTGAACAGGCCCTTCATCTGCTCGGCCAGGTCTTCCATGCCCGGCAGGCCCTGGGGGCCCAGCACTTCCAGCGCGGGCTTGGCATCAGCGATGTCGAGCTCGATCTCCTTGTCGGCCAGGCTGCCTTCGCGCAGGCGTTTGCGCATCACCTGGCGCGCGGTGTTTTCCTGCGGCGGGGCCGGCGGCTCGGCGCCGAAGCCGACGCTGCGCGATTCGCGCGCATCGCGGGGCGGGGGCACCAGCACGTCCAGGATGCGTTCTTCCGCGGCGTCCTGCGCGGCGCTGCGCTTGGCGGCCACCTGGCGCTGGCGTTCTTGCTTGACGGACACCTCCACCAGGTCGCGGATGATGGTGTCCACGTCCTTGCCCACATAGCCCACCTCGGTGAACTTGGTGGCTTCGACCTTGATGAAGGGCGCATCGGCCAGCCGCGCCAGGCGGCGCGCGATCTCGGTCTTGCCCACACCCGTGGGCCCGATCATCAGGATGTTCTTGGGCGTGATCTCGGCCTGCATCGGCCCCTGCACGCGGCGGCGGCGCCAGCGGTTGCGCAAGGCGATGGCCACGGCGCGCTTGGCCGCCTGCTGGCCGACGATGTGCTTGTCGAGCTCGGCGACGATCTGCGCCGGCGTCAGATCTTGCGGGTCGAAGTCGGCAGTCATTCCAGGCTTTCGACGATGTGGTTCTGGTTCGTGTAGATGCAGATGTCGCCCGCGATTTCCAGCGAGCGCTTGACGATCTGCGCCGGCGCCATCTCGGTGTGGTTCAGCAAGGCCATGGCCGCGGCCTGGGCGTAGGCGCCGCCACTGCCGATGGCCACGATGCCCTGCTCGGGTTCGAGCACGTCGCCGTTGCCGGTGATGATCAGGCTGGCCGTGCGGTCGGCCACGGCCAGCATGGCTTCCAGGCGGCGCAGCACGCGGTCGGTGCGCCAGTCGCGTGTCAGCTCGATGGCCGCGCGCACCAGGTGGCCCTGGTGTTTTTCCAGCTTGGCTTCGAAGCGTTCGAAGAGCGTGAAAGCGTCGGCCGTAGCGCCGGCGAAGCCGGCCAGCACCTGGTCGCGGTAGAGCTTGCGCACCTTGCGCGCGCTGGCCTTGACGACGATGTGGCCCAGCGTCACCTGCCCGTCGCCGCCCAGGGCGACGAGCGGGCCGCGGCGCACGCTGACGATGGTGGTGCCGTGATAGGTTTCCATGTTCCCGTGCTCAGATCAAATCAGGGTGCGGCGCGGCACTGGCTTGGCCGGGCCGCGACAGGCCCGGGGGGCCGGCTCTACACCTTGCGCACGACCACGCGCGCGTGTTCGTTGATGCCCATCGCACCGAAGAACAGCGCCAGCAGCCGGTGGGCGTCGACGAAGTGCACCGCTCGGTTGTCGTTGCGCTTGGTCAGCACCCAGTTCAGCAGGTCGCCCGCGGCGAGGAAGTCGACGCGGATCAGGCGCGCGCAGCTGACGCTGACGATGGGCGCGCTGTTCAGGCCGTCGTCCAGCTTGCGCAGCGTGGCGCCAATGTCGCCCACCAGCTGCCCCGACAGCTCGACGTGGGCCATGCTGACGGGCGACGCGCCGGCCGAGGCGTCTTCGTGCAGGCTGGATTCCATGAAGCTCGTCGAAACCTCGCTCACGCGCGACATCTGCGGGCTGCGCGTGTTCGGGTTGGCGCTGGCCACGCGCACCTTGCAGCGCGCCGGCTCCCACGAGGGCGGCGAGACTTCGTAGGTGACGCAATAGTCGATCGCCGCTTCGTCGAACTGGTCGGCGCGGTTGGCCAGGCGCAGCGCGTCCAGCCGCGTGAGCCAGAACGCCGGATCGGCGTCGCGCACGCCCGTGGGGGCGGCTTCCTGCAGCACCTGGAACAGCTTGTCACCGGCCACCCAGCGCATCTCCAGCACCTGCCCGGCCCACAGCCGCAGCAGCATCGACAGCTGCGTGGCGGCCTCCGGGTCGATGCGCTGCAGCTGCGACCAGTCGAAGACCCAGGGCAGCGGCATCTGCAAGGTCTGCGACCGCAGCCGCGCCACGGCTTCGATGTCCAGTTGAGGCGGGCACACCCAGCCCACGTCGCCGGGGGTCTGGGTGCTGTTGTGCGACGACACCATGGGTTCGTCGGCCACCGACTCGGCCACCAGCTTGGGCAGCGAATACCACTGCGGCGCCGACCAGCCGAACTGGTGCGCGTAGTCCATCGCCAGGCTTTCGAAGCGCTGCTGCTGGCCCGTGGCGCGGTACAGGTCGAACAGCACCAGCCAGGTCTCGGCGTGGTGGGCGCGCAGCCCGCCGGTGCCGGTGAGCTGCTGCAGCGCGGCTTCGCACTGGGTGAAATCGGCGTTGGCGAAGGCGATCACGGCCTCGTCGAGCTCGGGGTCGTGCACGACCTCGCTCACTTCCATCGCCAGCGCCGGGTTCTCGGTCGTGCGCAGCAGCTCGGCCTGCGGCACGGCCGGGGGCAGCGGCAGGCGGCTGTCGAAGGCTAGCGCGGGCTCGGCCGCCGTGGCTGGCGGTGCCGCAGGCGGCGACAGCGGCGACAGAGGCGACAGCGGCGGCAGGCCGGTGCCCATCTGCAGCGGCGCCGGTGCGGACGAGCGCGGCGCGCTGTAGCTGCTGTCCGGCCCCAGGCTGGCCGGCCGGGATGCTGGCGCGCCGAAGGGTGGCAGGACGTCGCTGCGGTCGTCCATCGGGCCGCCGCGCTGCAGGTCCGGGCCGTCGGGCTGGGCAAAGTCGGGCGTGCGGCTTGCGCCGTCCAGTCGCGATTCCAGGCCGCGCAGGGCCCCCGGGCTGCTGTTGCGGGCCGCCGGCCGCTGCTGCGCGCCGGCCAGCCGGGCCAGTGCGCCAGCCACCGAATTGCCACCCAGCACGCCGCGCCGGCTGGTGTTGCGGAAGCCGCCTTCGCCCACCATCTGCTGCTCGATCTCGTCGATCTTGGCCTTCACGCCCTTCTCGGGCCGGCCGGCGTTCGGGTCGGGCAGGCGGGCTTCCGAATCGTCGAGCTTGGACGACCCCCCCAGCGCCGCCAGCTGTTCTGGCGACAAGCCTTCGCGGCGCACGCGGCGCAGCATGTCGAATTCGCGCTTGCGCACGAAATCATTGCGCCGCTTGCGTTCGATCATGGCCTTGAGCTCGGATTTCTCCATCTCGAGCTCGCGCGAATCCTCCGGCTTGGCGTTCAGCTCCGTCCAGTCCGTGGCCGGGTTGGCCACGAACCGCACGACCTTGCGGAAGAAGCTTTCGTTGTCGGCCATCGCGGCGTCGTCCTGTGCCCCGGCGTCGTGCGGCTAGTCGCCGAACATCTTCTGCTTCAGCTCGCGCCGCTGCTGCGCTTCCAGCGACAGCGTGGCCGTGGGCCGGGCCAGCAGCCGGGCGATGCCGATCGGCTCGCCGGTCTCGTCGCAGTAGCCGTATTCGCCGGTGTCCAGCCGCGCCAGCGACTGCGCCACCTTCTTCAGCAGCTTGCGTTCGCGGTCACGGGTGCGCAGCTCCAGCGCGTGCTCTTCCTCGATCGTGGCGCGGTCGGCCGGGTCGGGGACGATGCTGGTGTCTTCGCGCAGGTGCTCGGTGGTTTCGCCGGCGTTGGACAGCAGGTCGTCCTTCTGCTGCTGCAGCCGTGCGCGGAAGAAGTCCAGCTGCTTGTCGTTCATGTACTCGCTGTCGGGCATGGCGAGCAGTTCGGCTTCGGTCAGGTCGCGGCCGGCCTTGGTCTTCCAGGCGTTGACGAGCTTCGGGTCGGCTTTGTAGGCGTTCTTCTGCACTTCGATGGGATCGGGCTGCTTCGACGGCGGTGAGGGCGCGAAGCGGTCGGTGAATCGGTTGCCGCCACCCGACAGGGCGGTGGACGGCACCTGGGCTGGCGTCTCGGGCTTGGCCTGCGCCTTGGCGGACGACTTCCCACCCGCCTTGCCGGCTGGCTTGGCCGGTGCGGCCGGGGGGGCGGCAGACGGTTTGGCTGCCGGGGCGGCAGCGGTCTTGTCTACAGCCTTATCGGCAGTCTTGTCCGCGCCTTTCGTTGCGTTCTTGACCGCACTCTTTGCCGGGCTTGCTGCCGCGGTCTTGGCCGCGGGACTTGTCTTTGCGGCAGTCTTGGTCACGGGCTTCTCCTCGCCTGGGGTCGTTCAAAGGCACAAACGGCCGCCGGTGGCCACCTGGGGGTGGCCTTCATGGGCTGCTGCTGAATCGTCGCTTGCCGGTTTCAGGGTTCCATCCACTCGGTGTTTTCGGCGCTTGTGGGCGCTGGCTGAGCGCTCATCAAGCAAAAAACGCCCCAAGTACCTGCCGGGCAGCTCTCGGGCAGGGCTTCAGGGCGCGCGGATTGTAGCCACCGGCCACCGGGCTGCGCCCTGGGTCGGTGCGGGGGGTGCCGGCCCTCAGGCCAGGCACTGCTCCAGGCCCTGCAACAGCACCTCGCGGGGCAGGTCGATGCCGATGAACACCATCTTGCTGCCCTTGGCCTCGCCGGGGGCCCATTTCGGGCCCAGATCGCTGCCCATCAGCTGGTGCACCCCCTGGAAGATGACCTTGCGATCGCTGCCCTTCATGTAGAGCACGCCCTTGTAGCGCAGCATCTTCGGCCCGTAGACCTGCACGATCGCGCCCAGGAAGTCTTCCAGCTTGGCCGGGTTGAAGGCGCGCGGGCTGCGGAAGACGAAGGACTTCACGTCGTCGTCATGGGCATGGTGGTGCGGGTGGTCGCAGGCCTCGCCCGGCGCGTGGTCGTGGCCTTCATGGCCGTGGTCGTGACCGTGGTCATGGCCGTGATGATGGTGGTCGTGGTCATCGGCCTTCAGGAAATCCGGGTCGATGTCGAGCTTGGCGTTCAGGTTGAAGCCCTTCAGATCGAAGATCTTCGCGATCGGCACTTCGCCGAAGTGCACGGCCTGCTGCGGCGCCCGCGGGTTCATGTGCTTGATGCGGTGCATCAGCGCGTCGACGGCGCCGCTGTCGACGAGATCGGTCTTGCTGATGAAGATCTGGTCGGCGAAGCCCACCTGCCGGCGGGCTTCCTGGCGCGTGTTCAGCTGCTCGTCGGCGTGCTTGGCGTCGACCAGCGTGAGGATGCTGTCGAGCAGGTAGCTTTCGGCGATCTCGTCGTCCATGAAGAAAGTCTGCGCCACCGGGCCTGGATCGGCCACGCCCGTGGTCTCGATCACCACGCGGTCGAAGCTCAGCTCGCCCTTGCGGCGCTTTTCGGCCAGATCAGCCAGGGTGGAACGCAGGTCTTCGCGGATGGTGCAGCAGACGCAGCCGTTGCTCATCTGGATGACCTGTTCGTTGGTGTCGGCCACCAGGATGTCGTTGTCGATGTTCTCCTCGCCGAACTCGTTCTCGATCACGGCGATCTTCTGCCCGTGGGCTTCGCTCAGCACGCGCTTGAGCAGCGTGGTCTTGCCGGAGCCCAGGAAGCCGGTCAGGATGGTGGCGGGGATGAGGCCTTGCGACATGGGGCGCTTTCGTCGTTCAGTGGGCAGGTCCCGCCGGGGCGGGGCTGGGGGGATATGAAGGCGCCGCCCAGGTTTGCAAGCGCGGCAGCAGGGCGCGGTAGGGCGCCAGCAGCAGCACGGCCATCGCGGCCTTCACGGCCAGGTCGCCGCCGGCGAGCATCAGCCAGTCCATGTCGCTGCCGGCAAAGGCCAGGAAGAAGAACACGCCGGTGTCCACCACGCTGGCGGCCAGGCTGCCCAGCAGCGGCGCCTTCCACCAGCTGGCCTGGCGCAGACGATTGAAGAGCGCCACGTCCATCAGCTGGGCGAACAGGAATGCGGCACCCGAAGCCAGGGCGATGCGCCAGGGCGCCAGCAGCAGCGACACCACCACCGCCACCGCAAACCCGGCCCAGGCCACCTGTCGGGCCACCTGCGGGCCCAGCGCGCGGTTGGTCAGGTCGCTGACCAGGAACACCAGCGGGTAACTGAAGGCGCCCCAGGTCAGCCAGGCGTTGATTTCGTGCTGCACCAGCACGTTGGACAGCACGATCACTGCGGCCATCGCGGCCACGGGCCAGGCCAGGCCGCGCAGGCGCAAGGGGGTGGGGGCAGGGGTCATGAGGGCGCTGATTGTGCCTGTCGGCGCATCGGGCAGCGCCTGGGCCGGCATGGCCGGTCGGTTATTCTCCGCCCGGTCCCGACTGCCGACACCGTCCGTGTCTGAACCTCCCCAATCCCGGCCTGCCCGCAGCCCGTCTTCCGTCTCCCGTGCCGGCCGCATCGAGCGCGCCGACCGCCCGGACCGGCCCGACCGGCCCGAGACCGCCGACCGGCGCACGCTCTTCGAACGCCTGGTGGAATTCGTCTCCCCCGGCATCGACAGCAAGGCCGAGCTGATCAAGACCCTGGCCGACGCCGAACAGCGCGAGCTGATCGAGCCCGAAAGCCGCCTGATGCTCGAAGGCGTGCTGCGCATGGCCGACATGACGGCCGGCGACGTGATGGTGGCCGCGCCGCGCATGGACCTGCTGGACATCGGCGCCGACTACGAAGAGCTGCTGGCCCTGGTGATCGACACCGCGCACTCGCGCTTCCCGGTCTATGAAGGCGAGCGCGACAACATCATCGGCATCCTGATGGCCAAGGACCTGCTCAAGCTGCAGCGCGCGCCCGAGTTGAACCTGCGCACCCTGCTGCGGCCGGCGGTCTTCGTGCCCGAAAGCAAGCGCCTGAACGAGCTGCTGCGTGATTTCCGCAGCAACCGCAACCACCTCGCGATCGTGATCGACGAGTTCGGCAACACGGCCGGGCTCATCACCATCGAAGACGTGCTGGAAGAGATCGTCGGCGAGATCGAGGACGAGTTCGACGAACGCAGCCAGGAGAACGGCATCTACACCCTGGCCGACGGCTCGCACCGCGTGGCCGGCGATGTGGCCATCGACGCCGTCAACCACGCCTTCGGTGTGAGCCTGCCGGCGCAGGACTTCGACACCATCGGCGGCCTGGTGGCGCACGAGATGGGTCGCGTGCCCCGCCGGGGCGAGACCGTGCCCGTGGGCGGGCTGAAGTTTTCGGTGATGCTCACGCGCGGTGGCGCCGTGCGCTGGTTCCGTGTCAACCGTGACACGGCCGGCGCCGACGGCGAGATCACCGCCGACGGCGGCAACGTGGATTGAGCGCCGCGGTCCCCCCCGGGCTGCGGCTGGCCGAGGCCCTGGCGCTGGCCGGGCTGGGTGCGCTGCAGACCCTGGCCTATGTCCACACCTGGGCCTGGTGGCTGCCGGTGCTGTGCCTGGCGCTGCTGGTCTGGCGCCTGGACGCCGCCAGCCCGCGGCTGGCGGCCCTCTGGGGCTGGTGCTACGGCACGGGCTGGCTGCTGGCCGGCGTGTGGTGGCTGTTCATCAGCATGCACCGCTACGGGGGCCTGCCTTCGCCGCTGGCAGCGCTGGCCGTGCTGGCCCTGGCGGCTGCGCTGTCGCTCTACCTGGGGCTGGCGGCGGGCCTGTATGCACGGCTGCGGCGCGGCACGCTCTGGGGTGACGCGCTGCTGTTCGCATCGCTGTTCCTGCTGGCCGAATGGGCGCGTGGGGTGCTCTTCACCGGCTTTCCGTGGGTGGCGCTGGGGTACTCGCAGGTGGACGCGCCGCTGGCCGTGCTGGCGCCGTGGGTCGGGGTCTACGGTCTGGGCGCGGCGGTCGCCTGGCTGGCTGCCTTGCTGTCGGCACTGCCGCGGGTGCGCGTGGGCGAACGCCCCACCCTGCTGGCTGGCGTGGTGGTGCTGCTGACGATGCCGGGCCTGGCCGGGCAGTGGAACTTCACTGCCGGCACCGGCATGCTGCGGGTGGCCCTGCTGCAGCCCAACGTCAAGCAGGACGAGAAGTTCAGCACCGAACGCCTGCCCGCCACGCTGGCCTGGGTGGCCACCGAGCTGCAGCGCGCCGACGCCGATCTGGTCGTGACCCCCGAGACCGCCGTGCCGCTGCTGCCGGCCCAGCTGGCCGAGGCCGCACCGCAGTATTGGGACGCACTGGTGGCGCACTTTGCCCAGCCCGGGCGGGCGGCACTGGTGGGCGTGCCGCTGGGCGACTACGAGACGGGCTACACCAACTCGGTGGTCGGCCTGTCGGCCGCCGGCAGCGACTACCGCTACGACAAGCACCACCTGGTGCCCTTCGGCGAATTCATCCCGCGCGGCTTCCGCTGGTTCACCGACATGATGAACATCCCGCTGGGCGATTTCCGCCGCGGCGTGGCGGCCGCGCCGTCGTTCGTGGTCGGGGCGCAGCGGGTGGCGCCGCACGTCTGCTACGAAGACCTGTTCGGCGAAGAGCTGGCGCTGCGCTTCCGGCCTTCGGCCACGGCGCCCACGGTGCTGGCCAATGTCAGCAACATCGCCTGGTTCGGCGACACCGTGGCCGTGGACCAGCACCGCAACATCTCGCGCCTGCGGGCGCTGGAGCTGCAGCGGCCGGTGATCCGCGCCACCAACACCGGCGCGACCGTGGCCATCAACCACCGCGGCCGCGTGCTGGCCGAGCTGCCGCCGGCCACCACCGGCGTGCTCACGGCCACCGTCGAGGGTCGCACCGGCAGCACCGTCTATGCCTACTGGGTGGCGCGATTCGGGCTCTGGCCGCTGGTGCTGCTGGCGGTGCTGCTGGTGCTGGGCCTGTCGGGGCGGGTGCGGCGCCGCGGCGAGGCCCGGGACACCGAGCTGCCATCGGGTCTGGCCCCGTAAACTCAAGGGTTCCCCGAACGTCTGCCACCCCTGCGCATGCTCACCTTCCAGCAGATCATCCTGAAGTTGCAGTCCTACTGGGACGCCCAGGGCTGCGCCCTGCTGCAGCCCTACGACATGGAAGTCGGCGCCGGCACCAGCCACACGGCCACCTTCCTGCGCGCGCTGGGCCCCGAGCCCTGGAAGGCGGCCTATGTGCAGCCCAGCCGCCGCCCCAAGGACGGCCGCTACGGCAACAACCCCAACCGCCTGCAGCACTACTACCAGTACCAGGTGGTGCTCAAGCCCGCGCCGGCCGACATCCTGGAGCTGTACCTGGGCAGCCTGGAAGCGCTGGGCTTCGACCTCAAGAGCAACGACGTGCGCTTCGTCGAGGACGACTGGGAGAACCCCACGCTCGGCGCCTGGGGCCTGGGCTGGGAGGTCTGGCTCAACGGCATGGAAGTCACGCAGTTCACCTACTTCCAGCAGGTGGGCGGCATCGACTGCAAGCCCATCACGGGCGAGATCACCTACGGCCTGGAGCGCCTGGCGATGTACCTGCAGGGCGTGGAGAACGTCTACGACCTGCGCTGGACGGACACCCTCAGCTACCGGGACGTGTACCACCAGAACGAAGTCGAACAGAGCACCTACAACTTCGAGCACAGCGACGTGGAATTCCTGCTGGCGGCCTTTGCGGCCTACGAAAAGCAGGCCCAGCACCTGATGACGCAGCAACTGGCGCTGCCGGCCTACGAGCAGGTGCTGAAGGCAGCCCACAGCTTCAACCTGCTGGACGCGCGCGGCGCCATCAGCGTGACCGAGCGCGCCGCCTACATCGGCCGCATCCGCAACCTGGCGCGCAGCGTGGCCGCCAGCTACCTGGACAGCCGCGCCCGGCTGGGCTTCCCGATGGCGCCCCGGGCCTGGGCCGACGAAACCCTGGCCCAGCTGGCCAGGAAGGCGGCCTGAGATGCCGCTGCCAGCCTTGTCTGCCCCGCTGCTGGTGGAGCTGTTCGTCGAAGAGCTGCCCCCCAAGGCCCTGAAGAAGCTGGGCGACGCCTTCGCGCAACTGCTGGCTGACGGCCTGCGTGCGCAGGGCCTGGCCGATGCCGCTGCGGTGGCCACCGCCTTTGCTTCGCCGCGCCGCCTGGCGCTGCACCTCAGCCAGGTGCTGGACCGCGCCGCTGACAAGCCAGAGCGCGTGAAGCTGATGCCGGTGGCCGTGGGGCTGGACGCCAGCGGCGCCGCCACCCCCGCGCTGCTGAAGAAGTTGGCCACCCTGGGTGCCGACGCCGCGGCCGTGCCGACGCTGGAGCGCGCGCTGGACGGCAAGGCCGAAGCGCTGTTCCTGACCAGCACGCTGCCTGGCGCCACCCTGGCTGAAGGCCTGCAGAAGGCGCTGCTCGAGGCCCTGGCCCGGCTGCCCATCCCCAAGGTGATGCAGTACCAGCTGCAGGCCTCGGGCGGGGGCGAAGAAGACTTCCAGCCCGGCTGGACGAGCGTGAACTTCGTGCGCCCCGCGCATGGCCTGGTGGCGCTGCACGGCAGCACCGTGGTGCCGGTGCACGCACTGGGCCTGGCCGCCGGCCGCACCACCCGCGGCCACCGCTTCGAAGCCGCGACAGCGCAGATCGTGCTGAAGGACGCCGACAGCTACGCCGCACAACTGCGCGACGAAGGCGCCGTGATCGCCAGCTTCGGCGAGCGCCGGGCGGATCTCCAGCACCAGCTGGCGGCCGCCGCGCAGCGCGAAGGCCTGGTCGCGATCGAGGACGCAGCCCTGCTGGACGAAGTCACCGCACTGGTGGAGCGGCCCAACGTGCTGCTGTGCCGCTTCGAGGAAGCTTTCCTGGCCGTGCCGCAGGAATGCCTGATCCTGACGATGAAGGCCAACCAGAAGTATTTCCCGCTGCTGGACGCGGCTGGCCGGCTGACGAACAGGTTCCTGATCGTCAGTAACATCCGGCCCGCCGACGCCAGCCGCGTGATCGAAGGCAACGAGCGCGTGGTGCGCCCGCGCCTGGCCGACGCGAAGTTCTTCTTCGACCAGGACCGCCGGCGCACGCTGGAAAGCCGCGTGCCGCAGCTGGCCCGCGTGGTCTACCACGGCAAGCTGGGCAGCCAGGGCGAGCGCATGGAACGCGTGCGCGCGCTGGCCCGCCACATCGGCCTGCCGCTGGGCGGCGAGGTTCTTGCCGCCCAGGCCGACCGCGCCGCCTTGCTGGCCAAGGCCGACCTGCTGACCGACATGGTGGGTGAGTTCCCCGAGCTGCAGGGCGTGATGGGCGGCTACTACGCCCGCCACGATGGCGAAGCCGAAGTCGTGGCGCTGGCGGTGGAAGACCACTACCGCCCGCGCTTCGCTGGCGACGACCTGCCGCGCGGCGATGCCGGCATCGCCGTGGCGCTGGCCGACAAGCTGGAAACCCTGGCCGGGCTGTTCAGCATTGGCCAGCTGCCCACCGGCGACAAGGATCCTTTCGCGCTGCGCCGCCATGCGCTGGGGGTGATCCGCATGCTGATCGAGCGCGACCTGCCGCTGGCCGTGCCCGATCTCGTGCAGCGCGCGTTGCAGCAGTTCCCGGCTGCGCCCGCAGGCACGGCGCAGGAGCTGATGGGCTTCCTCTTCGACCGGCTGGTGGGCAGCCTGCGAGAGCAGGGCAGCAGCGCGCAGGAAGTCGATGCCGTGATCGCGCTGCGCCCGCCGCGCTGGGGCGACATCCCGCGCCGGCTGGCGGCTGTGCGCGCTTTTGCCGCGCTGCCGGAATCCGCCGCGCTGGCGGCTGCCAACAAGCGCGTGGCCAACATCCTGAAGAAGGCCGACGACAGCGCACCGGGCGCCGTCGATACGGCCCGGCTGGTCGAGCCTGCCGAATCTGCCCTGGCGCAGGCCCTGGCCGGCGTGGCGCCGGTGGCCGATGCAGCCTTCGAGCGCGGCGACTACACCGCTTCTCTGCAGGCCCTGGCGGCACTGAAGGCGCCGGTGGATGCCTTCTTCGAAAGCGTGATGGTGAACGCCGAAGACCCCGACCTGCGTCTCAACCGCCTGGCGCTGCTGGCACGTCTGCACGCGGCCATGAACCGCGTGGCCGACCTGTCGCGCCTGGCCTCATGACCGCTGCCCCCCAACGGCCGGATTGAACGGATGCAGCACACCAAGCTCGTCATCCTGGGGCGCGACGGCGTGCTCAACCAGTTCCGCGAAGGGCATGTCACGGCGCCTGACGAATGGGTGCCGATCCCGGGGGCGCTGGAAGCCGTGGCGCGGCTCAATCACGCGGGCTGGCATGTGGTGGTGGCCACCAACCAGAGCGGCATCGGCCGCGGGATGATCGACATGAGTGCCGTCAACGCCGTACATGCCCGCATGCATGCGCTGCTGCAGGCCGAAGGCGGCCGGCTGGACGCCGTGTTCTTCTGCCCGCACACGCCCGAAGAGGCGTGCAGCTGCCGCAAGCCCGAGCCCGGCCTGCTGGTGGACATCGGCCGCCGCTATGGCGTGGATCTGGGCGGCGTGCCGATGGTGGGTGACACGCTGCGCGATCTGCAGGCCGCACGCGCTGCCGGCTGCGAGCCCCATCTCGTCCTGAGCGGCCGCGCTGCGCCGCTGCACGGCGAAGCGCTGCAGGCCGTGCTGCTGGCTGCGCCCGGCACCACCGTGCATGCCACCCTGGGCGATTTCGTGGAATTCCTGCAGCGGCGGGACGGCAGCGCGCCCGATTCAGGCGCCGGGGGCCTGGGCTGATGCGCCTGCTCTGGGGCCTGCGGTCGTTCGTCTTCGTGCTGTGGATGGCGGCCACGGTCGTGCCCTGGGGCACGCTGATGCTGCTGCTGTCGATGATCTGGCGCGGCGAGAAGCTCTACTGGCCCACGATGCGCTGGCTGCGCATGGCGATCTGGGGTGCGCGCGTGATCTGCGGCGTGGACTACCGCGTTCACGGCCTGGACCGGCTGCCCACGAAGGGCGACCGCCGCTCGGCCGTGGTGCTGGCTTCCAAGCACCAGAGCACCTGGGAGACCTTCGCCTACCCCACGCTGATGCCGCACCCGCTGGCCTACGTCTTCAAGCGTGAGCTGCTGTACGTGCCCTTCTTCGGTTGGGCCATGGGCCGGCTGGACATGATCCACATCGACCGCAGCAAGCGCGCCGAGGCCTGGAACAAGGTCGCGGCGCAGGGCAAGCGGCTGGCCGCGGAAGGCATCTGGGTGATCATGTTCCCCGAAGGCACGCGCACACCGCGCGGCGGCCAGGGCAGCTACAAGAGCGGTGCGGCGCGGCTGGCCATCGCCACGGGCGTGCCCATCGTGCCGATCGCCGCCACCTCGGCCAAGTGCTGGCCGCGCAAGAGCTTCCTGCTGCGGCCAGGGGTGGTGGATGTCTCCATCGGCGAGCCCATCCCCAGCGCCGGGCGCGAGCCCGACGAGCTGATGCGCGAGGTCGAGGCCTGGATCGAGGCCGAGATGCGGCGACTGGACCCGCAGGCCTACACCCCGGCCACGTCGCGGCCAGCGGTGGCCGCTGGCGGCGGCTAGCCGGCCGTTCCTACAATCGGGCGCCATGCCGGGAACCCGTCGCGCCCTTGCCGCTGCCAGCGCCCCCGCCGCCTTGTCTGCGCAGCTGTCGCTGTTCGATGTGGACCCGCCAGCCGGCAGCAAGGCCGTGCTGCCGGTTCCCGTGCCGGCACCGGCCGCCCCTGGCGGGCCTGCCGCGCCGGCGCCCGCCCGCCCAGGCCCCCATGTGCATCCGCAGGCGCAGCGCGCGATCGTGCTGGGCCTGGGTCACCACGTGGGCTATGCCCTGCGCCGCGCGCGCCGGCGCAGCATCGGTTTTTCGGTCGGCACCGAAGGCCTGACCGTCAGCGCCCCGCGCTGGGTCGGCATCGCCGACATCGAAGCCGCCCTGCGCGAAAAGGCGCCGTGGATCCTGCGCAAGCTGCAGGAGCAGCGCGAGCGCGGGCAGCGGATCGCCGCCGCGCGCGTGGACTGGCGCGACGGCACGACCTTGCCCTTCCTGGGCCAGACCCTGACGCTGGTGCTGGACCCGCAGGTCACCGGCGCCCAGCTGCAGGGGGCCGACGCAGCGGCGCCTGGCGCACTGCCGCTGCGCTTGCACCTGGGGCTGCCGCAGGGCGCGGAGCCGGCGCAGATCCGCGACATGGTGCAGGCCTGGCTGCAGCGCCAGGCCCGGCGCGTCTTCGAAGAGCGCTGCGCGCTGTACGCGCCCCGCCTGGGCGTGCGCATGAAGCGCCTGAGCTTGAGCTCGGCCGCCACGCGCTGGGGCAGCGCCAGCGCCGACGGCTCGGTGCGCCTGAACTGGCGGCTGGTGCATTTCGGCCTGCCGGTGATCGACTATGTCGTCGCGCACGAGCTGGCGCATCTGCGCGAGATGAACCACAGCCCGGCGTTCTGGGACGTGGTGCGCACCGCCCTGCCGGGCTTCGAAGAAGCGCGGGGCGTCTTGCGGGCCGAGGTGCTGCCGGTCTTCGATTAGCCGCGGCGCAGGACGCCCGCCGGCAGACCGGCCCCGCGCGAACCCCCCCCTAAAGAGGGCCGCTGTGCGGGGCCTGACTCCGCCATCCGAAGGATGTCGCGCAGGAGCAGGCTTGTCACACTCGCAGCAGTACGCTGTCATTGACGCAAGCACCTGTGGTCTTGCAAGCGTGGTGCCCGGGGGGCCTGCGCGATCGGCCCAAAAGAGTTTTCACAGTCCAGGCCGATGCACGCCGGCGACCCTGCGGGATGTTCCTGCCGGGTCGCCGTCTTGCTTCTGGCGGCAGCCAGCCACCCCTTTTTTGGCGGCAGCCAGCCACCCTTCGTGGGCTTCCAGTCCCGCTACGCGACCAGCCCGAAGCGCTGCACGCCGTCCGCGAGCGGCAGCGCGCGCAGCCTTCCGGCCGATGCCAGGGCGTGCAGGTGGGCGATGGCCTCGCCCATCGCAAAGGTGGTCTGGTGCAGGTCCAGCGGCCGCCGGAACAGCACCGGCAGCAGGTCTGCGGCGCTGTGGGGGCGCACGGCGCAGGCGGCCAGCACATCGGCGAAGCGAGCCTCGTGGTGGGCGCTGAGCTGGTCGATGCGCGTGTGCAGCCCCGTGAAGGGCTTGCCATGTGAGGGCAGCACCAGCGTTTCGGCCGGCAAACTGCGCAGTGCCGTGATCGAGCGCAGGTACAGCGGCAGCGGGTCGGCCTCGGGTTCGAGATCGATCACGCTGACGTTGGTGGAAATGCGCGGCAACACCATGTCACCCGAAATCAGCACGTTCAGGCCCGGGCAGTGCAGCGCGATGTGTTCCGGTGCGTGGCCGTAGCCGGCGATGCAGTGCCAGGCCCGGCCACCGATGTCGAGCACCATGCCGTCCATCAGCCGCCGATAGCGCCCTGGCACCTGCGGCACCATGCTGGCGTAGTAGCCCGAGCGTGCCCGCACCTTGGCCAGGGCATCGGCGTCGGTCAGCCCGTGCCGGGCAAAGAAGCGCGCAGCGTTGTCGCCGCCGAAGCCGGTCGTGCTGTGGCTGGCGACACGCGCGGCGTTCCAGTCGGTGGCGCTGATCCACAAGCGGCATTCCCGGTCGGCCGTCGTCCAGCGCTCGCACAGCCAGTGCGCCAGGCCGATGTGGTCCGGGTGCATGTGGGTGACGATCACGCGCAGCACCGGCAGGCCGCCGAGTTCGTTCGCGAACACCTGCTCCCAGGCTGCGCGCGTGGTGTCGTTGGCGACGCCGCAGTCCACCACCGTCCAGCCTTCGATGCCTTCGTGCTGGTCGCGCAGCAGCCACAGGTTGATGTGGTCCAACGCGAATGGCAGCGGCATGCGCAGCCAGCGCACGCCCGGCGCCACCTCGATGCTGCTGCCGGGGCCGGGCAGGCTGTCCTGCCGGGGGTAGTAGAGCGCGTCTTCCAGCGGGTTGGGCATGAGCAGCAGTCTAGCTTTGCCGTTGCAGCCGCCCGCATCGGCACGGCGCGTGACGGCCTGGTAACGGGCGCCGCGGAAGCTTCGCCTCACTGATAGCGCTGCCGCGGTGGTGGCCTCAGGCAACGAGCGAGGAGTCGAGCCATGAAGAAATCATTCAAGCTGAATCTGCAGAGCAGTCTGCTGGCGCTGTCCTTCGGGGCCACGCCGGTGTGGGCGCTGGATTTTGTCAACGCCCAGGCCTTCCAGAACCTGGATCCAGTGACCGTCACCGACACCAACACCGGCCTGACGGCCGTGGCGCAGAAGGAGTTCGACCCCGTCGGCCTGCGCGGATCGGCCGCCAGTACCACGCGCACCAGCACCCAGGTGACGGCCTATGGCTACACCACCGCGGTGACGACGCACTACAACGCCGTGTCCTCGACCCGCAGCGAATACACCCTGTGGGATCTGGCCAGCAACACCGCACTGCCCAGCGCTGCAGGCCTGGGCCTGACCTTCAACTTCACCCTGGCGGGCTTTCTCGACGTCGGCCCGAGCTCGGTCTCCACGACCGGCTTCAGCTACGAGGCCGAGCTGCGCAACGAGATCAACGCCGTGGCCCAGGAACGCCTGGCGTCGCTGACACGCACCTACGGCCCGGTTCCGGGCGGCCTGGGCTACATCAACATCGGCGACAGCACGCTCGTCGGCAGCTTCCTGCAGGGCTTCTCGCTGCAGCAGACCGTGGGTGCGCTTTACGGCACGCTGTACATGATCAGCACGACCACGGCTGCCAACAACAGCCAGACCACGGGCGGACTGACCCTGGACTCGATCACGCTGACGACCGGCGTGCTGCCGGCGGGCGGGCTGGGCATACGGCTGGACCAAACGGGGCAGGTCATCCCGGTATCGGCCGTGCCCGAGCCCTCGGCCTGGGCGTTGTGGCTGGCGGGCATGATCGCGATGGGCTTCATACGGCGCAGGCGTCAGGCCTGAGTCACGACGGCGGTTGGCGCCACAGCGCCAGGCGCAGCGGGTGGGCGCGCCAGGTCTCGATCTCGCCCGCCGGCACATGGGCTTGCGCCGCTTCAACGAACGCCTGCAACGCCAGGGCCCTGACCTGGCTTGCGTGCTGTGGCGCGCCCGGTGGGTGCTGGCCAGCATCGGCGATCTCGCACACCAGCGCACACAGCTCGCCGTCGTCCAGCTGAAGGTGCCGCGCCGGTTCGCGCAGCGCCCACAGCCTTGCACCCAGCGGCTGCGCCGTCGCGGGGTCGCCGGCGGCCAGCGCCCGCCGGGCCTGGGCCATCAGTGCCGCGGCCTGCGCGGCTGGGAACTCGGCCTGCACGGCCGCTTGCAGCACCCCGTCCAGCTCTCGGCGCGCGGCCTCGGCGTTCAGGCACTGGCTGGCCAGGGCCCGTGCCGTCAAGGTCAGCACGGTCGTGGGCCCGCCGTTGGTCAGCAGCGGTGTCAGTGTCGACCAGTGCTGCAGCGCGGCCGCGCGCCGGCCCTGCATCAGCGCAACGTCGGCGCGCAGCAGCAGCTGCTGGATCTTCAGGCGCGGTGCCTCGGGTGCCGGAGCCTGGTCCAGTTCGCGCAGCACGCCCTCGGCATCGCCCAGGCGCTGGCACAAGCTGGCCCGCAGGTGGGTGACGACGATGCGGAGATCGGCCGAGCTCGCGGCGCGGTCGCAGTGCGCCTGGGCTTCGTCCAGCACCTGGTGTGCTGCCTGGTAGCGGTTCAGCGCGATCAGGGCCATGGCCAGGTTCAGGTTGTTGGCGAAGGCCGTCCCGGCGCTGTCCAGCCGCTTGTAGAGCACTGCCGCCTGTTGCGCATGCTGCACCGCCAGTTCACCCTGGCCCAGATGCAGGTGCTGGCTGGCCATGCTGGACAGGGCAATGGCTTCCTGTTCCAGGTCGCCCGCTTGCCGGGCGTGGTGATGCTGCTGGTGCAGGGCCTGGACGCAGTCGCGGGTGCGCCCACAGCAGGCGAAGACCATCGCCACGTGGCCCTGCAGCTCGGCAGCCAGCCGGGCATCGGTGATCGCTGGCAGGCCCTGCTGGACCTGTTGGACCTGCGCCAGCGCCTGCGGCAAGTGGCCGCCGAAAACCAGCGCCGTGGCATGCAGGGCCAGGGCGCGCAGGGCCTGCGCGCTGCCGGGCGCGGCGTCGGCCAGGGCCGCCGCGCTGGCCTGGTGCAGCGTGGCCAGGTCCTGTGCGGCCAGGGCCACGTTGGCCTGCTCCAGCCGTGCGGCAAGGCGTTGGCTCGCGCCTTCGCTGCGCGCCACCAGGGCCTGGGCCAGCGCCGCCGCCGGCCCTACGCCCTGGTGGACCATGCACACCGGAATCGTGGCGACCTGCGCGGCGAAGGCCGCGCCGGTGTCGCCCGCCTCTTCGAACCAGGCCGCGGCCTGCTGAAGCATCGCCATCTGCTCTGCAGTGAGCCCTTGCAGCAGGGCCCGCTCGGCCGCGGCCAGCGCCATCGGGGCTGCGGCAGCCGGCTGTCCGGCGGCGGCGAAGTGCCGCGCCACCGCCTGGGGCGGGGCTGCGTTCCTTTGCAGGCTCAGGGCCACGGCGGCGTGCAATGGCGCCAGCAGCGCGGCTGGAAGGCTGCTGCGCACGGCGTCCAGGACGGCTTCGTGCGCGAACACCGCAGCCCCGGACGGGCTGCGAAACACCTGCGCCCGTTCCAGTTCCGACCAGGGGGTGGCGACCGCCAGGGGCGACTCGGCCATCACGTCGGCGGCCACGGCGACGCTGAAGTCCGGGCCAGCGACGCTGGCCACGCGCGCCAGGCTCTGCGCGCGCTCGCTCAGCGCGGCCAGGCGCTGGGTGAGCACGGCATGGACGCTGGGTGGCAGCGGCAAGGTCTCGAAAGCCGCTGCCGCATACGGCGCCGAGGCCGCTGCCTCTGCGGACAAGGCGCCTTGCAGGTGCAGATGCTTGAGCGTTTCCAGCACGAACAGCGGGTTGCCGCCGCAGTGCCGCGCCAGCGCCCGGGGCAGCGATGCGGGCCAGCGCAGGCTGGCGGCCTGCACGGTGTCGAGCAAGGCATGCAGGGCCTGGTCGTCCAGTGCGGCGAGGGTTACCGGCTGCAGCCGCGCCGACGAGGCCAGCCACGCGGGCAGCCAGGCCCCAGCGCCGGACTCGCCGTAGGCCGGCCGGCTGGCCAGGCCCCAGCGCAGGCCCGGCAGGCCGCATGAACGTTGCAGCACGGCGCGCGAAGCCTGGTCGGCATGCTGCAGGTCGTCGAACAGCACCGCCTGCAATCCGGCGGCGGGCGCGGCCTGGAAGACCTGCTCGATCGCGCGGTGCAGCGTGGCCTCCCGGCCGGGTGAGCCTGGCATCGGCCCCAGTTCCGGCAGCAGGCGCGAGATTTCCTCGCGCACACCGGCGTCGGGCCACAGGCGTTCCGGGGCAGGTGCGGTGCGCATCATGCTGCGCAGCAGGCGGATCAGCGATCCATAGGCCACGATCTCGTCGCCCGGACGCGCCGTCGCCAGCGCCCGCGCAGGGCCTTCGGCAGCGCAGGCCAGCAGCAGGCGCGACTTGCCCATGCCTGGCTCGCCCAGCAGCACGAAGGCGCTGCCGGCCTGCCAGGCGGCGGCCATCGCGCGCTGCTCGGCTTCGCGGCCCACCAGCCGGGGCGGGCTCAGCAGGCTTGCGGGCAGGGCTGTCAAAGAACTGCCCGGGGTGCTCGGCCCGGCGCTGCCGGATTCGACCCGGTGTAGCAAGGCCAGTGTTTCGGGTGCAGGCCTCACCCCGAGTTCGTCCCGCAACACCTGCTCGCAGCGCTCGAAGGCGGCCAGGGCAGCGGCGCGGTCGCCGCGCAGGCTGTGCAGCCGCATCAGGCGGCGCCAGGCATGTTCGATCAGCGGTTCCAGCGCCAGCAGCGTTTCGGTGGCCGCCAGGGCTGCTGCCAGTGCGCCTTGGCTTTCGTGGCGGGCGGCCAGCCCGCCCAGCAGGTCGGTGCGGCGCGCAACCCACTGGCGGCGAAGCTCGATCAGCCAGTCTTCGTGGGCGCCGGTGTTGCTGCCAGGCGGGCTGGCGGCGTCGACGCCGTCCAGCAACGTGGCGGCCAGGTCGGCGTCGTCGGCGCAGCCTTCGCGCCAGATGTCGCAGCGCACGCCTTCAGCCAGGTGCAGGCCGCCATCGCTTTGGGTGACCAGCTCGCCCTGCTGGTGGCGCAGGCGGAACAGGCGCTGGCGCAGGTTGGCATGGGCGCGGGGCAGCGGTACCTCGGGCCATAGCCATTGGGCCATGGGGCTGCGGGCCTGCGGCCCCTCCAGCGCCAGGCGGGCCAGCAGCAGGGCGTCCTTGTCGGCCAGCGGGCGCCAGGCCAGACCCCCAACCCGCCAGGCAGGCACCCCCAGGAGGCGCAGCCGCAGCGGGGCGTCGGGTGGTGGGCTGGCAGGAAGTGGCGCCACGGCGATGGATTGTGGCCAGGCGCTGCTGCAAGGGGCAAGCCGTAAACACGGGACGGGGGCAGCCTGTGGGTCCAGTGGTTGCGACGGGGTGCCTGGGCTAGCATGCCAGACAGACCATTCGCAGGAGACCGCCATGAACCTTCCCGGCCTGAACTTCATGCTCGGCGACGACATCGACGCGCTGCGCGACGCGGTGCGTGAATTCGCCCAAGCCGAGATCGCCCCGCGCGCGGCCGACATCGATGCCAGCGACCAGTTCCCGATGCATCTGTGGCGCCAGATGGGCGAACTCGGCGTGCTGGGCATCACCGTGCCCGAAGAAGACGGCGGCGCCGGCATGGGCTACCTGGCGCACATGGTGGCGATGGAAGAGATCAGCCGCGCCAGCGCCAGCATCGGCCTGAGCTACGGCGCGCACAGCAACCTGTGCGTGAACCAGATCAAGCGCAACGGCACGCCGGCGCAGAAGAAGAAGTACCTGCCCAAGCTGATCAGCGGCGACCACGTGGGTGCGCTGGCGATGAGCGAGCCCGGCGCCGGCAGCGACGTCATCAGCATGAAGCTGCGCGCCGTGGACAAGGGCGGGTTCTATCTGCTCAACGGCACGAAGATGTGGATCACCAACGGGCCTGACGCCGACACCATGGTGGTCTACGCCAAGACCGAACCCGAGTTGGGTGCACGCGGGGTGACGGCTTTCATCGTCGAAAAGGGCATGAAGGGCTTTTCCACCGCGCAGAAGCTGGACAAGCTGGGTATGCGCGGCAGCCACACGGGCGAGATGGTGTTCCAGGACGTGGAGGTGCCGGCCGAGAACATCCTGGGGCAGCTCAACGGCGGCGCCAGGGTTCTGATGAGCGGCCTGGACTACGAGCGCGCCGTGCTGGCGGCCGGGCCCATCGGCATCATGCAGGCGGTGATGGACAACGTCGTGCCCTACATCCACGACCGCAAGCAGTTCGGGCAAAGCATCGGCGAATTCCAGCTCATCCAGGGCAAGGTGGCCGACATGTACACCGTGCTGCAGGCCGGCCGCAGCTTCTGCTACACCGTGGGCAAGAACCTGGACGCCCTGGGCAGCGAGCACGTGCGCCAGGTGCGCAAGGACTGCGCCAGCGTCATCCTGTGGTGCGCCGAGAAGGCCACCTGGATGGCCGGCGAAGGCATCCAGATCTTCGGCGGCAACGGTTACATCAATGAATATCCGCTGGGCCGGCTGTGGCGCGATGCCAAGCTCTACGAGATCGGCGCTGGCACGAGCGAGATCCGCCGCATGCTGATCGGGCGCGAGCTGTTTGCCGAGACCCTGTAGGCCCGTCCGGACAAGAAAAAGCCTCTTCGCCTGGGTAGGCTGACGAGGCTGGTGGGGTTGCGCCTGCGGGTGTGCCGCAGACGGCTTCCAGGGGTGAGGCTCAGGCCTTGCGGCGGCGCGCCATGGCGCCGACGGCTGCCAGGCCTGCCAGCATCAGGGCGTAGGTGCTGGGTTCCGGCACGGCCAGCAGCAGGTTGTCGACCGTGGGCCACAGGAAAGACGCTGCCGGCTGCACTGCGGTGACCGTCAGCGAGACGATGGTGCCGTTGGTCGCAAAGCCCAGGAAGCTTCCCTCGGTGGCGCCGACGATCGTGCGGCTCTGGGTGTCACCCAGAGAATCGGTCACGGATACCGTGATGTCGCCGGCCGCGAAAGCGCCATTGATGTCCGAACCGAAGAAGTTGCCACCGATGCGGGTGATGGCGTTGCGCGGTCCGCCCAAGAAGCCACTGAAGGTGATGCTGTCAGCTGCCAGGTTGGTCGACAACCACGGGTTGGCCGTGGTGCCCGCGCCATAGAGCGAGCTCGTGCTCGCCGCGGCGCTGTAGGTGTACGGGCCCACGGTGCGGGTCAGCGGCGACAGGATGGAGCCGCTGCTCTGCGAAAAGCCGTCGGTGGCCGCGAAGGTGACACCGCTGGTGTTGAACGACACCAGGGACGTGAACACCGTCAATGCCGCATGGGAGGCGCCAGCCGTGGACACCAGGGCTGCGACCACCAGGGCCTGCAATGCGAACTTCTTGCTCATGAATGGATTCCTTTGAAATGCTCTTGAGGCGCGCTGCGCGCACCTCACGTCTCAGCAAATTGAGTGTCGGCGTGCAAGGTTTCCTTCGTAAACCCCTGAATCGGGGGGTCTCTGTGACCCGTTGTGTCCCGGCCTTCGGGCTGGACGGGGCGGCCGCGAACCGGCCGTAAACTGCCTGGCATGAGCCTTGCGCTTACCGAGCTCTTCGACAGCAACCGACGGTGGGCCGCCGACACGCAGACCCGCGACCCCGGCTTCTTCACCCGGCTGCTCAACCAGCAGACGCCCCAGCTGCTGTGGATTGGCTGCGCCGACAGCCGCGTGCCGGCCAACGAGATCCTGGGCCTGCTGCCGGGCGACGTGTTCGTGCACCGCAACGTCGCCAACGTCGTGGTGCACAGCGATCTGAATGCGCTGTCGGTGATGCAGTACGCCGTCGATCAGCTGGGCGTCGGCCACATCATCGTCGTCGGCCACCACGGCTGCGGTGGCGTGGCGGCGGCGCTGCACAACCGGCGCGTGGGCATCGCGGACAACTGGCTGCGCCACGTGCAGGACGTGCGCGGCAAGCACCGGGACTTCATCGCCGCCCTGCCCGACGACGAGGTGCGGCTGCGCGCCTTGTGCGAGCTGAACGTGCTGGAGCAGGCCCTGAACGTCTGCGGCACGACGGTGGTGCAGGACGCCTGGGCGCGCGGCCACCCGGTGGTGGTACACGGCTGGGTCTACGGCCTGCACAACGGCTTGCTGGAAGACCTGCAGGTCACCGTGCAGGGCCCCGCCGACGTCGAGCCCGCCTACGCCCGCGCGGTGGGGGCCTTGCAGGCCCGCCACGTTCCGAATGCCGCCCGGGCCGCCGCTGCGGCCGTGTCGGCGGCTGAATCTGCCTGAATCCGGGGCCCCCACCCCGCGGACCTGCCCATGTTCCCCAATCGCCTGACTGACAGCCGCGCCTTCGACATCGCCCTGGCGCTGCGCGACGGCTTCGACCGGCACTACCGCCTTTTCCGCGCCACCAGCGCCGCCGCCAAGCAGCGCTTCGAGGCGGCCGACTGGGCCGGCCAGCAGACGGCGCAGCGCGCCCGCATCGATTTCTACGACCTGCGCGTGAACGAGGCTGTGGAACGCCTGCGCACGGAATTCAAGGTGGCTGAGCTGTCGCAGGACAGCTGGCAGCAGGCCAAGCTGCACTACATCGGCCTCTTGACCAACCACCACCAGCCCGAGCTGGCCGAGACTTTCTTCAATTCAGTCACCGCCAAGGTGCTGGACCGCAGCTACTACAACAACGATTTCATCTTCGTGCGCCCGGCGGTCAGCACCGAATACATCGAGAACGACGCCCCGGCCTCGATGCCCACCTACCGGGCCTACTACCCCAGCAAGGCCAACCTGCACGAGACGTGGCGCCGCGTCATCGACAACTTCCAGCTCGCGCTGCCCTTCGAGGACCTGGACCGCGACGTGGCCCAGGTGGTCGAGGCGATGGGGTCCGAACTGGGCGGTTTCCGCCCGCGGCCCAACTTCCAGATCCAGGTGCTGTCCAGCCTGTTCTACCGGAACAAGGGCGCCTACGTGGTGGGCCGCATCATCAACGGCTTCAACGAGACGCCCTTTGCCCTGCCCATCGTGCATGTGGAGGCCGAAAGCCGCACGGGGCCCGGGCCCCTGGTGATCGACGCCGCGCTCTTCGGCGAAGACGAGCTGTTGATGATCTTCAGCTACGCCCGCGCCTATTTCATGGTGGACATGGAGATCCCTTCGGCCACCGTGCAGTTCCTGCGCAGCCTGATGCCGCGCAAGCCGCGCGCCGAGCTCTACAACAGCCTGGGCTTGCAGAAGCACGGCAAGAACCTCTTCTACCGCGACTTCCTGGCCCACCTGCGCCATTCGTCGGACAAGTTCCGCATCGCCCCGGGCATCAAGGGCATGGTGATGCTGGTCTTCGACCTGCCGTCCTTCCCCTACGTCTTCAAGGTCATCAAGGATTTCTACCCCGCGCCCAAGGACACGACGCGCGAACAGATCAAGGGCAAGTACCTGCTGGTCAAGCAGCACGACCGCGTGGGCCGGATGGCCGACACGCTGGAGTACAGCACCGTGGCCTTCCCGCGCCACCGCTTCGAGGACGAGCTGATCGCCGAGCTGCAGCACTTCTGCCCCAGCCTGCTGGAGTTCGGCATGCAGGACGGCGTGGAGATGATCCTGATCAAGCACCTGTACATCGAGCGGCGCATGATCCCGCTGAACATGTACCTGCAGGAAGCCACGCCCGAGCAGATGGCGCACGCGGTGCAGGAATACGGCAACGCGATCAAGGACCTGGTGGCCGCCAATATCTTCCCCGGCGACATGCTCTGGAAAAACTTCGGCGTCACGCGCCACGGCAAGGTGGTGTTCTACGACTACGACGAGATCGAGTACATCACCGACTGCAACTTCCGCCGCGTGCCCGCGCCCCGCAACGAAGACGACGAGATGTCCGGCGAGGTCTGGTA
>JAIXZR010000258.1 GCA_027489455.1 Rubrivivax sp.
AAGCCCTGCGCTTCCAGCGTGCGGCCGATCACGGCCATGCCGAAGCTGGGGTGGTCGACGTAGGCGTCGCCGGTGACGATGACGATGTCGCAGCTGTCCCAGCCCAGCTGGTCCATTTCGGCCCGGCTCATGGGCAGGAAAGGCGCAGGGCCGAAGCGCTTGGCCCAGAAGGGCTTGTAGCCCGTGATGGGCTTGGGGGCGGTGGCACCCGGGGCCAGGCCGGCGGGCCGTTCGATGACGCGTGACATCCGCGGATTGTCCAGGGTTTGCCCCTGTCCGTGCAGGTACAAGGGCTCAAGTGGCCGCGCCAGCGGGCCGATAGCCAGGGCATGAACGAGATCCTGTCCTGGCTGGGTTGGGCAGCGGTCGGCCTGCTGGCAGCGGCGGTGGTCGTGGCCGGCTGGGAACACCTGGTGCGTGAAGCACAGGGCCAGCGCACGGACTGCGGCGCCGCGCCGCAGCGCACCGCCCACATGCCGGTGGACGTGCCGCTGGACACCGCCAGTGCAGCGCTGCTGCCCGACCTGCACCCACCCGCGGCGCCGCCGGCACCCGCCCCGATCACGGAAGCGGCCGCGCGGCTGGTGGCCGTGACCCAAGCCCTGTCTCGCGCGGCCCACCCCGGCCGCGCCAGCCACGACGGCGGGCGCTGGATGGACACCACGCCCCGCATCGTGGGCCTGAACGAACCTGCGCTGGGCGAACGCGGCGCCCGCGCGCGGCCGGGCGATCGGGCCGCCAGCAACCGGGGCGAACCCGGCAGCGACACCCAGGACGACGCCAAGGGCCTGCCCCACCTGCCCCACCTGCCCGCCGACGCGCCGCCGCCTGAGCGCGAGCGCGAACGCGAGCGCGCACGCGGCCGCGACGCCGCGCCCAGCGCCTGAACGGCCGGCGAGCCGAGACCGGCCTTCAGCAAACCCACCCTCACTGGGCTGACAATGTGCGCACGCCCAGCCCGGGCGGCCCGCCGCACGAAGCCCCATGGAAGTCAAACTCGACAAGCGTTACCCCGTCGCTGCCAGCCCCGACCAAGCCTGGCAGGTGCTGAGCGACATCCGCGCCACAGCGGCCTGCATGCCGGGCGCGCAGATCACCGAACAGATCGACGAGACCCACTTCAAGGGCACGGTGAAGAGCAAAGTCGGCCCGGCGGTGATGCAGTTCGGCGGCGACATCGAACTGCTGGGCATCGACCCCGCCGCCAAGGAACTGAAGATGCTGGGCAAGGGCGCGGACAAGTCGGGCTCGTCAGCGTCGATGAACCTGGTGGCCCACCTGGAACCCGGCGAAACGCCCGGCACCAGCGTGCTGGTGGGCCAGGCCACGATCCTGGTCAGCGGCAAGCTGGCGCAGTTCGGCAGCCGGCTGCTGGTACCGGTCTCGGACGCAATGCTGGGTCAGTTCGCCAACAACTTCAACACCGCCGCGGTGGCCGTGCCGGCGCCCGCGGCGTCCGCTCAAGCGGCTGGCACGACGGCAGAAGCGACAGTCGACGGGCCTGCCGAGACCACTGCCGAAGCCGCAGCCGACACCCGCGCGGCCGTGGCCGCGATGGTGAGCGAAGGCGCACCGGCCATGCCGCCGGCCCCGGCCCCTTCGGCGGCGCCCGCCAGGGCGCCTGTGCCGGTTTCCCAGCAGCCTGCCAACGAGCTGAATGCCCTGGCCTTGATGTGGATCGTGATCAAGGGCTGGTTCGCCGGGCTGCTGGGCGGCAAGAAGTAGGCTGGCCGCCTCGGCGACGCTCACACCGTCGCGAGTGCCCCACCGCTGCCAGCGTCGGTTTCGTCATCCAGTTCCTCGGCCAGGAAGCCACCGCTCTGGTGCGACCACAACCGGGCGTAGATGCCACCAGCCGCCAGCAGTTCGGCGTGCGTGCCGGTCTCGACGATGCGGCCCTGGTCCATCACCACCAGGCGGTCCATGGCCGCGATGGTGGACAGCCGGTGCGCGATGGCCACCACGGTCTTGCCTTCCATCAGCTTGTACAGGCTGTGCTGGATGGCGGCTTCAACTTCGCTGTCCAGCGCGCTGGTGGCCTCGTCCAGCAGCAGGATGGGGGCGTCCTTCAGCATCACGCGCGCAATCGCGATGCGCTGGCGCTGGCCGCCGCTGAGCTTCACGCCGCGCTCGCCCACATGGGCATCAAAACCCTTGCGGCCTTTAGCGTCCACCAGGCCCTGGATGAAGTCATACGCCTCGGCGCGCTCGGCCGCGCGCAGCATCTGTGCGTCGTCGGCGCCAGGCCGGCCATAGACCAGGTTGTCGCGCACCGAGCGGTGCAGCAGCGAGGTGTCCTGCGTCACCATGCCCACGGCGCTGCGCAGGCTTTCCTGCGTCACGCCGGCGATGTCCTGGCCGTCGATCAGGATGCGGCCCTTCTCCACGTCATACAGGCGCAGCAGCAGGTTCACCACCGTGCTCTTGCCTGCGCCTGAACGCCCCACCAGGCCGATCTTTTCACCCGGACGGATGCGCAGGTTCAGGTTGTCGATGACGGTCTTGCTGCCACCGTAGGAAAAGCCGACCTGATCGAACTGGACCTCGCCGCGCGTCACCTGCAGCGGCCCGGCGCCGGGCTTGTCGACCACGCTGCGGCGCTTGGCCAGCGTACCGATGCCGTCCTGCACCGTGCCGATGTGTTCGAACAGGCTGGCCATCTCCCACATCACCCAGTGCGATATGCCGTTCAGCCGGAAGGCCATGGCGCTGGCCGCGGCCACCGCGCCCACGCCCACGGCGCCGTCCACCCACAGGCGCAACGACAGCATCGCCACGGCGGCGATCAGCAGCACGCTGAGCAGCTGGTTGACGATCTCGAAGGCCGTCACCAGCCGCATCTGGCCGTAGGCCGTGACCATGAACTCCTGCATCGCCCCGCGGGCGAAGTGGGCCTCGCGGTTGGAGTGCGAAAACAGCTTGACGGTGGCGATGTTGGTGTAAGCGTCGGTCACGCGGCCCGTCATCAGCGACCGCGCATCGGCCTGGGCCTGCGCCACCTTGCCCAGGCGCGGCACGAAGTAGCTCAAGGTGACGATGTACAGCAGCAGCCAGCCCAGGAAGGGCGCCATCAGCCAGCCATCGAACGCGCCCACCACCGCCAGCAGGGTGGCGAAATAGATGACGACGTAGACCAGGATGTCGGCAAACACCAGCCAGGTGTCGCGCACGGCCAGGGCCGTCTGCATCACCTTGGTGGCGATGCGGCCGGCGAACTCGTCCTGGTAGAACGCCATGCTCTGCTCGAGCATGTGGCGGTGGAAGTTCCAGCGCAGCCGCATCGGGAAGTTGCTGAACACTGCCTGGTACTTGAACAGCGCCTGCAGCGCCGCCAGCCCGATGCTGCCGGCCAGCACCCAGGCCAGCAGGGTGAGCGTGGCGCCTTCCTGCGCGAACAGCTCGGCCGGCTTGACCTTGGCCAGCACGTCCACGACGTGCGCCATCATGCTGAACAGCAGGGCTTCAAAGGCGCCGATGGCGGCGGTGAAGAGCGTCACCAGCAGGATGTACGGGCGCACGCCGCGGGAGCATTCCCACAGGAAGGCGAAGAAGCCGGGCGGCGGTGGGTCTGCGGGTGCGTCCGGGTAGGGCTGCACCAGGCGTTCGAAGCGCTGGAACACGGGCGGGCTCCTGGAGGGGAGCGGCATTATGGGGACGGGCGCGTGACGCGCCACGCATCCAGCCCCCCCTCCTTATGCCCGCGCCGCGCGCGCGGGGCCCGGTCAGGCCGCTTCGGCGCGCAGCCGGAAGGTGGACACCAGGCCGGTCAGCGTCGCGGCCTGCTGCTTCAGGCTTTCGGCAGCAGCGGCGCTCTGCTCCACCAGCGCGGCGTTCTGCTGCGTCATCTGGTCGAGCTGCGCCACGCTCTGGTTGACCTGGCCGATGCCGCCGCGCTGCTCGCCCGTGGCGTGGCTGATCTCGCCGATGATGTCGGTCACGCGCTGCACGCTGGCCACGATGTCGGTCATCGTGCTGCCGGCGTCCTGCACCAGTCGGGCGCCGGTTTCCACGCTTTCCACCGAAGCGCCGATCAGGCTCTTGATCTCGCGCGCGGCTTCGGCGCTGCGCTGCGCCAGGCTGCGCACCTCACTGGCCACCACCGCGAAACCGCGGCCCTGCTCGCCGGCGCGCGCGGCCTCGACCGCGGCGTTGAGCGCCAGGATGTTGGTCTGGAACGCAATGCCGTCGATGGTGCCGATGATGTCGGCGATGCGCCGGCTGCTGGCGCTGATCTCGTCCATCGTCGCCACCACCTGGGCCACCACGGCACCACCGCGTTCGGCCACTTGCGACGCCCCGGCAGCCAGCTGCGTGGCTTGGCTGGCCGATTCCGCGCTGTGCGAAACGGCGCCGTGCAACTGCTCGATGCTGCTGGCGGTGGCCTGCAGGTTGCCAGCCGTCACCTCGGTGCGCTGGCTCAGGTCCTGGTTGCCGACCGCGACTTCGGTGCTGGCCACCTGGATCGATTCCGCGGCCTGCCGCACCTGGCCCACCAGGCCGCGCAGGCCGCTCTGCATGGCCTGCAGCGCGCGCAGCAGGGCCGCGGTTTCGTCGCGGCCCTGCACTTCACTGTCGTCGCTGAGATCGCCGCTGGCGATGCGTGCCGCCAATGTCTGCGCCTGGTGCAGCGGCACCAGCACCGACCGCAGCGTCAGCCACAGCAAGGGCAGCACCACGACCAGCGTGAAGGCCACCAGCACGAGCCGCAGGTTGGACACGAAGGTGGCCGCCGCGGCCATCTCCTGGCGGATGCCGGCCTGGGTGGCCTGCAGGGCCTGCGCCAGCTCCCGACTGGTCTTGACCAGCGCCAGCGCCTTGGGCTCTTCGCGCTCGGCGTAAGCCACGGCAGCGGCGTTGTCGATCTGCGCCCCCTTGAGCTTTTCGCCAATCGGCCCCAGCGCTGCAAGGTACGCAGCCAGTTCCTGCCCCTGGCGCTGCGCCAGGGCGGCCACTTCGGCCGATGCACCTTCGGCCTTGGCCAGGGCCTGGGCGCTTTGCCCCACGCCCGCGGCAGCGGCCTGCCACAGGCCAAACAGGCGCTCGACTTCCAGCGTGTTGGTGGTCGACAGCATCTGCGCCTGCAGGCGCCGGGTCTCGGCGATGCCTTCCTTGAGCTGGCCGATGCCGTCGGTGCTCTGCTGGGCACGGTCGAACAGCGCTTCCACGCGGACGATGCCCACGTGGTTGGCGACCACGCCCCAGGCGCCCAGCGTCAGCAGGGACAGGGTGACGAAGCCCATGACGAGGAAAAACCGGGTGCGCAGGGTGAAGCGACGCAGCAGCATGGCAAGGGTGAAGCCGAGAAAGGGATGCCTGTCTTTTCGGCTGGGCCGCGCAACAATGAAGGCCCGCCAGCCCCACCCCCCCCAGGAGCACCGATTTGGAACCCACCCAGCCCCAGGAATCCACAGCCTGGAAGCACGATGGCGTGCGCGTGGTGCAGGCGCACCAACTTGACCCGAACACCGCCCAGACCCCGGGCATGGACCGCCAGGCGGCGATCAACTTCGCGCGCGTCGGCGCGCAGAAGCTCTGGGCCGGCACGGTGCACATCCACCCGAATGCCAAGACCGGCGCGCACCACCACGGGCCGCTGGAAAGCGTGATCTACGTCGTCAAGGGCCGCGCGCGCATGCGCTGGGGCGAACGCCTGGAGTTCACTGCCGAAGCCGGGCCGGGCGACTTCATTTACGTGCCGCCCTTCGTGCCCCACCAGGAAATCAACGCCAGCGCCACCGAGACGCTGGAATGCGTGCTGTGCCGCAGCGACGGCGAGGCCGTGGCCATCAACCTGGACATCGATCCGGTGGAAAAGCCCGAAGGCGTGGCCTGGGTGGATCCCACGCACCGTGGCTGAGCCCGCCACCGATTTCGCCCTGCGGGGCGACTACATCACCCTGGATGCACTGCTCAAGGCCACGGGCCTGGCCGGCAGCGGCGGCATGGCCAAGCAGATGATCGCCGCCGGGCAGGTGCAGGTGAACGGCCAGGCCGAGCTGCGCCGTGGCGCCAAGCTGCGTGCCGGTGCGCTGGTGCAGGTGGGCAGCACGCGGGTGCGCGTGACCGCTGGCTCTGGCACCTGAAGGCGGCCCCAGAAAGCGAAACCCCCGGCACTGTTGCCAGGCCGGGGGCGGGTGGTGGGTGCCACCAGTGGGGTTCGGCAGCGTTACTGTGCCGGGCCCCTGACGCGCAGTGACTGCGCCATCAAAGATGCGCTGCATTCAGCGCGTCGCCAGATTACGCCCGCTGCGCGGCAGATGCAAGCTCGGCGAGCGCTCTGCTGCCGTCTTTACAAGGGCCGCTGCAGTGCTTCGACGATCGAGGCCACGCGCGCCGTCACCGCCGCGTCCATCGTGATCGTGCGGCCCCACTCGCGCGTAGTCTCGCCGGGCCACTTGTTGGTAGCGTCCAGCCCCATCTTGCCGCCCAGGCCGCTGACGGGGCTGGCGAAGTCCAGGTAGTCGATCGGCGTGTGCTCCACGAGCGTGGTGTCGCGCACCGGGTCCATGCGCGTGGTGATGGCCCAGATCACTTCGTTCCAGTCGCGGATGTCCACGTCATCGTCGGTCACGACGATGAACTTCGTGTACATGAACTGCCGCAGGAAGCTCCACAGCCCGAACATCACGCGCTTGGCGTGCCCCGGGTAGGCCTTCTTGATGCTGATGATGGCCATGCGGTAGCTGCAGCCCTCGGGCGGCAGGTAGAAATCGACGATCTCCGGAAACTGCTTCTGCAGGATGGGCACGAAGACCTCGTTCAGCGCCACGCCCAGGATGGCGGGTTCGTCCGGCGGCTTGCCGGTGTAGGTCGAGTGGTAGATCGGGTCGCGTCGCTGCGTCTGGCGGCTGACTTCGAACACCGGGAACCAGTCCTGCTCGTTGTAGTAGCCGGTGTGGTCGCCGAAGGGGCCTTCTAGCGCGTGGAGGTAACCGCCCTTCTCTTTCAGCGGCACCCCGAGCGCGCTGACGCCCGTGAACCCCGGGGGCGCCACGGGAATGTGGCCCTCCAGCACGATCTCGGCCGACGCGGGCGCCTGCAGCGGCTGCGGCTGACCCACGCCGGTGTTGACCAGCTCGGTGCGCGAGCCCCGCAGCAGACCGGCGAACTGATACTCCGACAGCGAATCGGGCACCGGCGTCACCGCGCCGAGGATGGTGGCCGGGTCGGCGCCCAGCGCGACGGCCATCGGGAACGGCTGCCCCGGGTTCGCCAGCGCGAAGTCGCGGAAATCGAGGGCGCCGCCCCGGTGCGCCAGCCAGCGCATGATCACCTGGCGCGGCCCGATGAGCTGCTGGCGATAGATGCCGAGGTTCTGTCGCGTGCGGGTCGGCCCGCGGGTGATGACCAGCCCCCAGGTGATCAACGGGCCGGCATCGTCGGGCCAGCAGGTCTGGATGGGCAGGCGGCTCAGATCGATCTCCGACCCCTGCAGCACCTCCTCCTGGCACGGCGCGTGGCGCTGCACGGCGGGTTTCATGTCCCACAGCGCCTTGGCCATCTGCAGCAGCTTGCCGGCATCCTTCAGGCCCTTGGGCGGCTCGGGCTCTTTCAGGCTGGCCAGCACCCGGCCCACGTCGCGCAGATCGGCGATGGAATCCGCCCCCATGCCGAGGGCGACGCG
>JAIXZR010000218.1 GCA_027489455.1 Rubrivivax sp.
GCACCCCCGGCTCAGATTTGAAGTGCAACACACCCTGCCCCTATCGTGTTGCACCTATGGGAATTCACTACTCACACCTGTCCAGCAGTGACCGGCAGATCATCGAGGTGTTCATTCGCCTCGGCGCACTTCCTTCTGCTGTCGCCTCCTTTCTCGGACGGCACCGTTCCACGGTCTGTCGTGAGATCGCAAGCACGGTCCGTGGAGAGACCGCGACATTTCCTGGCCTGGCGGTGGCGGCCCCCGATATGACGTACCCCACAAGGTCACGCAGCAAGCATGCAAGGTTCCAGAGCGCGGCTGGATCTATTCGACCTACGAAGAAATGAAGCGCCAGATTGACCTAGGCCTGGTGGAGTTTCGGGACGATCACACCGAGCCACCATTTCGTAAGGCTCACATTCGCCCCATTCCGCAAGAAGTTGAGGCCGAGAACCCAGACGAGGACACGGAAGGCGACGAAGAGCTTGCCACCCAGGTTCGCGGCAGTTATTTCTACAAACAGTCCCAGGTGTCGGTACGGCAATTGCGCGAGCTGTTCGGAAAAAAGAACGTCTTCAACAACCCAAAAGACACGGAAGAGATAGCCAAGTTGCTCCGGTACGTATCCCCAGGTGGCACGGACTTCATCGCCCTAGATTTCTTCGCTGGCTCTGGCACCACCGCCGAAGCCGTGCTGCGCCTGAATGCCGAAGACGGCGGCCAGCGCCGATTCATCCTAGTGCAGATCCCCCAGCCCATCGACCCCAAAAAACAGAGTGAAGCCCACAGCCTCGTGACCGCCACCCTGGGTAAGCCCGAGGCCACCATCTTCGAGATCACAGCTGAACGCATCCGCCGCGCGGGCGCTCAGCTCAAGGCCCAACACCCAGCGCTAGACACAGGCTTTCGAGTCTTCACACTGGCCGACGACCCTGAGGCTCTGATCCTGCAGAAACCCCTAGCCGACGCCACGCAAGCCGACATGGCCGCGCTTCAAATCGCGATTGCCACACCGCAACCCGACCAGTTGCCGTGCATCCTCTACAACCTGTTGCTGGCCGAAGGCTTGCCACTGTCCACTCGCATTGAAGCACTGAGGGATCAGGCCTTGTTCCGGGCGGGTGAAGTACTGTTCATCCTGAGCGCAGTGGACACCGAAGACCTTCGCACCCTGCTGAGTGAGCAGAATGCGGCGGGCACACGCATTCAACACCTGAGCGTGTACGCGCCTTGGGTGCACGACGACAACTTCCTGCTTGGCACCCAAACCCTGCTGGAGTCGCTGGGCCTGAGCGAAGACAAGTTGCGGCTGCGGGGTTGAAGGTATGACCGCCCAATTCCAATACACCCGCCTGGCGTATCAGGCCCAGGCGGTGCAGAGCATTGCCGATGTGTTTGCCGATGTGCGTTTCGTGGAACCCGCCAGCGTGCACGCCAACCCCACCTATGTGCCCAGCGAAGCGTATGCGGCATTGCGCGCCAACATCGAGCGCACCCGCCAGGTCAACCAGGTGACGGCGGGCGCGGTGGAGGTGGCTTCCACGCTCACGCCCGCGCTGTCACTGGACGTGCTGATGGAAACCGGCACCGGCAAGACCTTCACCTTCATCGAGACCATTCACCGGCTGCACCAGCGGTACAAGCTGTCGAAGTTCATTGTGCTGGTGCCGAGCAACGCGATTCGCCAAGGCACTCTCAAGAACCTGCAGACGACGGCAGCGTTTTTTGCCCGTGAGTACGACAACCAGAAGATCAACGTCGTCAATTACTCGGACAAGGCGGTCAAGGGCTTCATCCACGCAGCCAACCGGAGCCTGACGGTGATGGTGGCGACCCACCAGTCTTTCGCGGGTGACAGCAAGCTCATCAACAAGCGAGGAGTGGAAGCCAACCTGTTTGGCCAGGCCAAAAGCTACATGGAAGCGCTGGCCGCGATTCGGCCTGTATTGATCATCGACGAGCCGCACCGGTTTGAGGGTAAGGTGGTGAAAGAGTTTCTGCCCCGCTTCAACCCTTTGCTGACCGTCCGCTTTGGCGCCACGTTCAAGCGCGATGAGTTCAGGAACCTGGTTTACACGCTCGACAGTCTGGAGGCGTTTCGTCAGCGGCTGGTCAAGGGCATCACGGTGGACACCGTAGGCACAGGCGCCGAGGACGGCCAAATCTTGACGTTGCACGAGGTGGCAGGCAAAGCCAAAGAGCGCATAGGCCGTGTGGGCTACCAAACGACTGACAACAGGGCGGCCACCGTCGAGCTGAAGGCTAAAGACAATCTAGGCGAAAAGACTGGGCTGCGTCACTTAGATGGGCATGTGGTGGAGGCGGTGACGGCCCGTGAGCTGTTGTTCACCAACGACTTTGCACTCCCACTGGGTGAACCAACGGCCTTTGGGTTGCTGGCGGATGAGGTGCAGTCGCTCCTGGTTCAGCGCGCAATAGCCAACCACTTCGAGCGAGAAGAGGCGCTGTTCAAGCGAGGTGTCAAAGCGATCAGTCTGTTCTTCATTGACGCGGTGAGCAAGTACCTGCCCGACGGCCAGCGCCCGGCGTTGTTGCGCGAAACGTTTGAGCGGCTCTACAAAGTGGAGCTGGCGAAGGTGTTGGGCAACGAATCGCTGGACCCCGGCTACCGCGCCTATCTGGAGCGCACTGCGGCCGACGTGAGCCGGGTGCACAAGGGCTATTTCGCCCGCTCGCACAGCGAAAAGGGCGAAGAAGAAGCCATCAAGCTAATCCTGCAAGATAAGGAAAGGCTGCTGTCGTTCGACACCGACCTGCGTTTCATCTTTTCCATGTGGGCGCTGCAGGAAGGTTGGGACAACCCAAATGTGTTCACGCTGTGCAAGCTGGCGCCGAGCAACTCCAAGATCACGAAGTTGCAACAGATCGGTCGGGGCCTGCGCCTGGCGGTGAATCAGCAACTGGAACGGGTACACGCCGAGGATGCAGCATTTGACGAGGTAAACGACCTGGTTGTGGTGGTGCCCGCCAGCGAAGGTGACTTTGTGCGGGCGATTCAGGCGGAGATTTCGGAGCACAGCGTGCGCCGCGTGGCGGGTGTTTTCGACGACGTTGTGCTCGCGGAATTTGGTGTGGCGGCTAGCACGCGGCAGGCCAACAAGGTCCTGGACGTCTTGGCCGACACCTCACTTATCGACCTCGATGACACGAGCGGCAAGGCGACGCTCCGGTGGGACCGCACGGACTACCAAGCCCGGCGCGAGATGATCGTAGCTGCGTTGAACAAGATCACAGGGCTGACCGCGGACAACGTGCAGAACATGCTTCGGTACCTGGACTTGTTCTACGAGGGCGCTGGCCAAGTCAAAGCCAAGATGCCTAGATTGGCACCTTCGCTCACCATTCGGCCCTCGCAGTACCAGCACTTCAGGCACCTTTGGGACAACCTCAACCGCCACGCGGTGTTGCGCTACGAGGTGGACACACCCGCGCTGATTGATAGCGTTCTGGCCAGCATCACAAAGAACTTCGATGTGCGGCCACTCTCGATTGGCGTGACGCGCACCACCGACGTGCAAACGGTCAACCAGGCGCGCAGTACTCAAGGGCAATACACGATCAAGCCGCATTCCGTGTACTCCATGGCACAGTTCCTGCGGGAGCTGGCCAACATGACGCGCCTGTCGCTGCACACGGTGAGCGACATCCTGAGGCGCATGCCGGCCGACAAGTTCGCGCAGATTCGACACAACGAGAACCGCGCCCTGCTCAGCCTTCGAGACCTAGTTCAGCGCTGCATCCACGAACTGGTGGTGAACCGCGTGACCTACGAACTGCGCGAAATTCGGGTGGCAACCGCGTTGACGGATAAGACGGGCGCATTGCTCAAGACCATTCCGATGTCGCTTTGCGGCGCGGAATCTCACGACTTGGCCAACGCCGAAGTACGTGAGCGTTCTCTCTACGAAGAGCCCTTAATGCCAGTGGACAGTCAGATTGAGCGCGACACGGTGGACGAATCTAACCAACAGAGGGTCACCGTGTTTGCCAAGCTGCCCAAGATCAACATCCCAACCCCGTTGGATAATTACAACCCCGACTTCGGCTACGTGATTGCGCGAAACGGTCAGGCGCATACCCTTTACCTAGTGGTGGAAACCAAGGGCTACGACAACCGTCAAGACATACCGGAACGCGAGCGCTGGAAGATGGAGAGCGCAGTTCACTTCTTCAGCGCTCTCAAAAGCACGGGCATTGAAGTGCACTACAAGACAAAGATCAACAGCGACTCTCTTGCTCAACTGTTGCAACAGATCGATCCCGCCTTGTCCTGAGCCCATTCACCAGGCGACGTGAAATGATGGCCCGAAGCCCAGAAGTGGCTTCCGCTCAATGTGGTGGGGGTGGGGGCGGCGGCCACCCCTCGAGTCTCTCGGCCCCACCCCCCGGGGGTGGGGCATCACCAGTCCAAAGAAATAGCGAACTAAGGTCTAACGCATTGGCGCAAGGTCTACTCGGACATTAGTTGCACTACGGGCCTGCTTTGGTCACACTCTGAAAGCACTACACCGGAGTAAGAAGTGCCACAGCACAGAGCAGTTGCGACGATCACGCTCGACGAGCTTGCAGCCGCGCTTAGGCCTTCACCATCAAGTCTGCTTACGCCTGCGCTCCGGTTGCACGATCTTTGCGAACTTGCCAGCGAGGAAGACCCCCGCGGGCCCCTGGCTACCGTGCATGCCCTGCTGGAAGGGTTGCGCATCAAGCGTGCAGACGACGATGCCACTTGCGCGGTGCTGGCGGCGATTCAGTACCTGCACCTGCCGGCGCTGCTGGACGACCAGCGCTGACATTCCAATTCGAATGGACATACTGACTCACTTGCTTTGGAGCCGATCCCGGGCCCTGCAGGGTGTCAACACCTTGGATATGCAATGGAGCCAGAGAAGATAACGCGCGGACTGCTAATAGCTGTTGTAGTGCTCGTCTTGGTTGGAGTCACGTTCGGCGCAGAAGCAGCCCTCATCTGCATCCAGATAGGGTTCGTGATCTTTCTGTTTGGGGTTTTCTGGGTGCTGCCCGGAAGTAAGCAAGCAGCGAAGCCGGAAGATCGCGCAGAAGCGCTGAGCAAAGTCGGGGTGCAGAGTCCGACGCAGCGCCAAGCATCTGGCAGCGGGGCACTCGAACTGTCAGACCCCCCGCCACCGCTTACAGAAGAGGTTCGGCGCTCGATTCACGACCACGTGCAGCGTTCCAACGACTTGGCCGTTGAACGTGCTTTGGCAGCAGGAGAGGCAGCGGCGAATCATGTTGGCCCGTCAGATCATGGCGAGAAATCCAGGCTAACGTCCCCTCCTGCCGCCTTGCCTCCTGTGCTGCCCAGTACAAGCGACGCAGAAGGTACAAACCTACAGACTCAGGACATCGCGCTGCGTCGCGCCCTGAGCAACTTGGCTGAGATCAGCAGGGCACAGCGTGCGGACCGGCGGGCGCAGATTCAGCGCGAGGTCGCAGCTATCGAGCGCCGCGGACTGCCAATCGATGAGGTCATCGCCGAAATCGAGCGCATCGCCCGACAGGCGCCCACACTGTGACCCAGCAACACAGCGAGACCCTTCGCTATCGAGGGCGGGAGTATTCCCTGAGGGTGCTGCCGCTGGAAGCCTGCGACCGGCCCGACGTGATGCAACGCATGGCCACGTTTAAGGGGTTGTCCACTGGACTATGGCGCGGCTATGCGGGCGCCTGGGCCATCCGTGACGGCAGGCTATGGCTTGAGGAACTGCAGGCGACGGTCCAGCCGCTTGCGGGGTACGACTCACAAGACAGTGAGCGCGACCTGTCGTGGCTCTTTTGTGACGATCCGGCACCAGTGCTGGCCGACTGGTTCGGCGGCGACCTAGTGACTGGCTGCGGTAAGGCCGAGCGCAGCAGCATGCACAGTTACGAGCACCCGCGACTGCGAGTCTTTCACGTTGCACGGGGCGTCGTGCAGCGGGTTGAGGTGCGGGACAACCGGGTAGCACTACGGACGGGGCGCAAGCGCTATGCCGTGTGGCTTGCGGTGCTGGAAGTCATCTAGCTCCGCGGGCTTGGTCTCCCAATCGGTATCCCAAGCTCCAGAAAGCCAAACGGGCTAGCCCCTTGTGAGAGCTAACCCGTTGATTTTCAATGGTCGGGGTGGCGGGATTCGAACTCGCGACCCCTTGCACCCCATGCAAGTGCGCTACCAGGCTGCGCTACACCCCGACGAAGCCCCGCAGTATACAACGCCCAGGCCCGCGCGACAGCGGGCGGCGGGGTCGTCATGCATCCAACAACGCCAGGATGGACTGCAGTTCGGCCCGAAGCTCCGCCGAATCGATCGTCAACACCGGCCCGACTGCCAAGGCGTCGTCGGCAGCGGCCAGGGGCGGCCTGGCGGCAGGCAGGCCGTCGCCATCATGCGCTTCTGCCACTGCTGCGGGCGCTTCACCCAGACGGTTTCGGGCGCCGCTGATCGTGAACCCCTGGTCGTACAGCAGGTCGCGGATGCGGCGGATCAGCAGCACTTCGTGGTGCTGGTAGTAGCGCCGGTTGCCCCGCCGCTTGACAGGCTTCAGCTGAGTGAACTCCTGCTCCCAATAGCGCAGGACATACGGCTTCACGCCGCACAGATCGCTCACTTCACCGATGGTGAAGTAGCGTTTGGCCGGGATCGGCGGCAGTGCCGACGAGGGCGCGGCAGGCGCACCCGCCTGGCGGCTGGAGGCGAAGGGCTTGTCCATGTGCGTCGTGGGACGGGGCGGGCCGCTACTCGTTGTCTTCCGGCGGCGGCGCATCGCCCTGCACCAGGGCCTTGAGCTTGTGGCTGGCGTGGAAGGTCGCCACGTTGCGGGCTTTGATGGGGATCGATTCGCCAGTGCGCGGGTTGCGCCCGGGGCGCGGCGCCTTGCGCCGCAGGTTGAAGTTACCAAAGCCCGACAGCTTGACGTCACGCCCTTCGACCAGGGTGTCGTGCACGATCTCGAAGAAGGCCTCGACCATGTCCTTGCTTTCGCGCTTGTTCAGCCCGATGCGGTCGAACAGCATCTCGGCCATCTCGGCCTTCGTCAGCGTTGGCGTCTCCAGGGTCGGCAGGATCAGGCGCTCGGGTTCGGTGCTGGCGTCTTTCATGGCCGGAGGGTCCTCGCAAAGCTGGGTTTCATGCGCGCAGGCGCCCGTCCAAGGCAGCCTGCACTCGGCCCACGGCCGCGGCGACGGTGGCGTCGATCCGTTCTTCGGTCATCGTTGCCTCGGGGTCCATCAGTTCCAGGCGGACGGCCAAGCTTCGTTCGCCCGCGTTCAGGCCGCTGGCCGCGCTGGTGGGCTTGTACACGTCAAACAGCACGGCTGACTTCACGATGCCACTCGGATCGGCCGTCAGTGCTGCCATCAGTGCGTCGTGCGTGACGTCTTCCCGCAGCACCAAGGCCAGGTCGCGCGCCACGGCCTGCTGGCGCGGGATGGCAGCGAACGCCGGCACCGGCAGCTCGCGCATCGCCGCCCAGTCCAGCTCGAACAGCAACGGCGCCTGCGGCAGCTCGTAGGCCTGGCGCCAGCGCGGATGAAGCTCGCCCACGAAGCCCAGCGCCACGCTACCCAGCATGACGCGCGCGCAACGCCCCGGATGCATCGCCGGGTGGGTGGCGGTCTCGAAACGTGGCTGCAGCGGCGCCAACAGCGCCTGGACATCGCCCTTGACGTCGAAGAAGTCCGCCGCCCGGTCGCGTGCCCCCCACTGCAGCACGTCGACGCCACCGTAGACCAGCCCGGCCAGCCGCTGCGGCTGCTGCACGCCAGCCACGCTGGTGTCACCTGTCCCGGCCTGCGCGTCGCGGTGATACACCCGCCCCAGTTCGAACACCCGTACGCGCTCGGCGCGCCGCGCCAGATTCGTGCGCAGCACCTGCACCAGGCTGCCGATGAGGCTTGACCGCATCACGGCCAGCGGCGCGGCGATCGGGTTGAGCACGCGGATGGGATCGGCATTGCCGGCCAGCTCGGCTTCCCAGCGGGCCTCGACGAAGCTGTAGCTGATGGTCTCGCTGTAGCCCAGTGCGGCCAGCTGGCGACGCAGCGCGTGGGGCTGTCGCTGGCCTTCGTGCCTTACCTTGGGCAGCACGGGGGCGACGGGCGGCGTGGTGGGCAGCTGGTTGAAGCCGATCATGCGGATGACTTCTTCGATCAGGTCTTCTTCGATGCGCAGGTCGAAGCGCCAGGGCGGCGGCGTGACGGTCAGGCGGTCCAGCTCTTCAGTGAACCGCAGGCCCAGGCGGCGGAAGACGTCGGCGCACTGCGCTTGCGTGACCGGCATGCCGATGACCCGGGCCGCACGCGAAGGCCGCAGCGCCACGGGCCGGGCTTCGGGCAGCGCCAGCGTCTGGTCGTCGATCGGGCCAGCCTGGCCGCCGCAAACTTGCTGGATCAGCTCCGTGATGCGCTCGATCACCTCCACCGTACGCGATGGGTCGACGCCGCGCTCGAAACGATGACCAGCGTCGGTGCTGAAGTTGTAGCGCCGCGACCGGCCCTGCACCGATTCCGGCCACCAGAAGGCAGCCTCGACGTAGACGTTTTGCGTCGCGTCGGTCACGGCCGTGGCGTCGCCACCCATGATCCCGGCCAAGCTCTCGACTTGCCGGGCGTCGGCAATCACGCCCACCTGCCCGTCCAGCGTGACGGTGTTGCCGTTCAGCAGCTTCAGGCTTTCGCCGGCCTGCGCCCAGCGCACCACCAGGCCGGTGTCGATTCTGTCCAGATCGAAGATGTGCGTGGGCTGGCCCAGCTCGAACATGACGTAGTTGGAGATGTCGACCAACGCGGTGACGCTGCGCTGGCCGCAGCGGGCCAGGCGTTCCACCATCCAGGCCGGCGTCCTCGCACGGGTGTCGACGCCCCTCATCACGCGGCCGCTGAAGCGCCCGCACAAGTCGGCGGCCTGCACCTGCACCGGCAGGCGCTGGTCATGCGCCGGGGCCACGGGCGCGATGCGCGGCATCAGCAGGGGCGCACCGGTCAGCGCAGCCACCTCGCGTGCCACGCCCAGAACGCTGAGCCCGTGCGCCAGGTTGGGCGTGAGCTTCAGGGTGAAGATCGTGTCGTCCAGCGCCAGCCATTCGCGCACATCCACGCCCAGGGGCGCGTCGGATGGCAGTTCCATCAGGCCGCCATGGTCGTCGGCGACGCGCAGCTCTTTCGCCGAACACAGCATGCCGAAGCTTTGCACCCCGCGCAGCTTGCCGACGCCGATCTTGAAGGGCTTGCCTTCGGCGCTGTCAGCCGCCGGTGGCAGCTCGGCACCCACCGTGGCCAATGGCACGCGGATGCCCACGCGGGCGTTAGGCGCACCACAGACGATCTGTAACGGCCCGTCGGGCGAATAGGGCCCGGCATCCACCATGCACACGCGCAGCCGGTCAGCCTGCGGGTGCTGATCGGCGCTGATGATCTCGGCCACGACCACGCCGTTGAAGGGCGGCGCCACCGGGCGCAGATCTTCCACTTCCATACCCGACATGGTGAGCAGGTCGGCCAGCTCCTGGGTGTCCAGCGGGGGGTTGCAGAACTCGCGCAACCAGCTTTCAGGGAATTGCATGTTGGAACTCGGAGCAGAAGTCTTGACTCAAGCTCTCACGCGGAGCCGGCTCGACCGGGCCGCTGCGGGAGCCCCCTCGGGGGTGGCGAACGAAGTGCGCCTGGTGGCCTACTGAAACTGCTGCAGGAAGCGCAGGTCGCCGTCGAACATCAGGCGCAGGTCGTCGATACCGTAGCGCAGCATCGCGAAGCGATCGGCGCCGATGCCGAAGGCAAATCCGATCAGCGCTTCCGGGTCCAGACCGAAGTTGCGCACCACGTTCGGGTGCACCTGGCCGCTGCCCGCCACTTCCAGCCACTTGCCAGCCAGCGGGCCGCTGCCGAAGCGGATGTCGATCTCGGCGCTGGGCTCGGTGAAGGGGAAGAAGCTGGGCCGGAAGCGGACGTCGAAGTCATCGGTCTCGAAGAACTCGCGCACGAGCGAGGCGAACACGACCTTGAGGTCCTTGAAGCTGACGTTCTCGCCCAGCCACAGGCCTTCGATCTGGTGGAACATGGGCGAATGCGTGGCGTCGCTGTCGACACGGTAGACGCGGCCCGGGGCGATCACGCGCACCTCGGGCATGGGCTGGCCAGCGGCCAAAGCGGCGGCATGGCGCGCAGCGTGCATGCGGGCGTAGCGCACCTGCATCGGGCTGGTGTGCGGGCGCAGGTTCAGCCAGCGGCCCTGCTCGTCCTTCATGTCGACGTAGAAGGTGTCCTGCATCGACCGCGCCGGGTGGTTCTCCGGGTTGTTCAGCGCCGTGAAGCTCATCCAGTCGGTTTCGATTTCAGGGCCTTCGGCCACGTCGAAACCCATGCTCGCGAAGATCGCTTCGATGCGCTCGATCGTGCGGCTCACCGGGTGCAGGCTGCCCATGCCGCGCAGGCGGCCAGGCAGGCTGACGTCCAGCGCCTCGGCCTGCAGCTGGCGCTGCAGCTCGGCTTCGGCCAGCGCGTCGCGCCGGGCGTTGAGCAGGGCCTCGATGCGCTGCTTGGCCTGATTGATATCGGCGCCGCGCGTCTTCTTCTCTTCGATCGACAGGGCGCCCAGCGCCTTGAGCAGTTCTGTCACGCGGCCGGCCTTGCCGAGGAAGCGCGCCTTGGCGTTCTCCAGTTCGGCAGGCGTGGGGGCGGCGGCGAAGTCAGCTTCGGCCGCGGCAATGAGTTGAGCCAGGTCTGTCATGAGCTTGGACGCAAGGACACAAGAAAAAAGGCCGCCACGGGTGACGGCCTTCGAACAGCTGGAACATGCAGCCCGGCGCACTGGGCGCCAGGCCGCAGGACGTCAAGCCAGTTGAGCCTTCACCTTGTCGACGATGCTGCTAAAGCCTGCCGGGTCATGGATGGCCATGTCCGACAGCACCTTGCGGTCGATATCGATGTTGGCTTTCTTCAAGCCGGCCATGAACTTGCTGTACGTCAGGCCCAGGCCGCGGCTGGCGGCGTTGATACGGGCGATCCACAACTGCCGGAACACCCGCTTGCGGGTACGGCGGTCACGGTAGGCGTACTGGCCGGCCTTCATCACCGCCTGCTTGGCGATGCGGAAGACGTTCTTGCGGCGGCCGCGGAAGCCCTTGGCGAGCTTCAGGATCTTCTTGTGGCGGGCGTGTGCGGTGACACCACGTTTGACGCGAGGCATGTGCGGTCTCCTCTCTTACAGGCCAGCGAAGGGCAACATCTGGGCCATGTGGCCCATGTTGGTTTCGTGGACGTTCACGGCGCCACGCAGCGCGCGCTTGCGGCTGGTGCTCTTCTTGGTGAGGATGTGGCGCTTGAACGCCTGGCCGCGCTTGACGGTACCGCCCGGGCGCACGCGGAAACGCTTTTTCGCGCCGCTCTTGGTCTTCATCTTGGGCATGTGAATGCTCCTTCTTCGTGTGCTGCTGCAGGCGGCACCGGACTTCCCGATGCACTTGTTGGCCTGCAGCCGCTTCTTGTTCACCCCCGCCGCCCGTTTCACTGGGCTGCCGGGGTGGCACAACCTCAAACCTGACTTACTTTCGCTTGGGCGCCAGCACCATGATCATCTGCCGGCCTTCGAGCTTGGGCATGTGCTCGACCACCGCCACGTCGGCCAACTCGTCGCGGATGCGTTCGAGCATGCGCATGCCGATGTCCTGGTGGGTGATCTCGCGGCCACGGTAGCGCAGCGTGACCTTGCCCTTGTCGCCGTCCTCGGCGATGAAGCGCCGCAGGTTGCGCATCTTGATCGCGTAGTCGCCGTCGTCGGTGCCCGGACGGAACTTGACTTCCTTGATCTCGATGACCTTCTGCTTGCTCTTCGCTTCGGCGGCCTTCTTCTGTTCCTGGTATTTGAACTTGCCGTAGTCCATCAACCGGCATACCGGGGGGTCCGCGGTGGCCGCGATCTCGACCAGATCGACGTCCAGCTCCCCCGCCATGCGCAACGCTTCCATCGTGCTGACGATGCCCAGCGGCTCGTTTTCGACACCGTTCAGGCGCACCTGAGGCGCCATGATTTCCCGGTTCAGACGGTGCTTGCGTTCCGCGTTCGGTACGCGGCGGTCCATGAAAGTAGCGATAGTTCCAGCTCCTAGTGCAGCCCGAAGGCACGACGGGCCACAGACGAATGATCAGCGCGCGGGGGAAGCCTGGATCACGGGCTCACACCTTGGTGGCGATGTCGTGGGCGATCTTCGCTTGGAAGTCTGCCAACGCCATCACGCCCAGATCCTGATTGCCCCGGGCGCGCACGGCGACTGTCCCGTTGGCCTTCTCCTTGTCGCCAGCGACCAGGATGAACGGGACCTTCTGCATTGAATGCTCGCGGATTTTATAGTTGATTTTCTCGTTGCGCAAATCGAGCGAAGCCCTAACTCCTTGTTTTTGCAGCGATTTCGCCACCATTTCAGCGTATTCGCTGTGTGCATCGGTGATCGAGGCCACCACCACCTGCACCGGGGCCAGCCAGGCGGGCAGGGCGCCGGCGTGCTGCTCGATCAGGATGCCGATGAAGCGCTCCAGGCTGCCGACGATGGCCCGGTGCAGCATCACCGGGTGGCGGCGGCTGGAATCCTCGGCCACGTAGACGGCGTCCAGGCGCTCGGCCATCGAAAAATCGACCTGCATCGTGCCGCACTGCCACTGCCGGCCGATGGCGTCCTTCAGCGTGTACTCGATCTTCGGGCCGTAGAAGGCGCCGTCGCCCGGGGCGATCTCGTAGGTGCAGCCGCTGCGCTTCAAGCTTTCGATCAGCGCGTTTTCGGCCTTGTCCCAGATCTCGTCGCTGCCGATGCGCGCCGCCGGGCGCGTAGCCACCTTGTAGATGATGTCGGTGAAGCCGAAGTCCTGGTAGACCTTCTGCAGCAGCGCCGTGTAGGCCACGCACTCGGGCAGGATCATGTCTTCGGTGCAGAAGATGTGGCCATCGTCCTGCGTGAAGCCGCGCACTCGCATGATGCCGTGCAGGCCGCCCGTGGGCTCGTTGCGGTGGCACTGGCCGAACTCGCCATAACGCAGCGGCAGGTCGCGGTAGCTCTTGATGCCCTGCTTGAAGATCAGGATGTGGCCCGGGCAGTTCATGGGCTTCAGGGCGTAGTCGCGCTTCTCCGACTCCGTCGTGAACATGTTGTCGCGGTACTTGTCCCAGTGCCCCGTCTTCTCCCACAGGCTGCGGTCGATGATCTGCGGGCCCTTCACTTCCTGGTAGCCGTTGTCGCGGTAGACGCGGCGCATGTACTGCTCCACCTCCTGCCACACCGTCCAGCCCTTGGGGTGCCAGAACACCGTGCCCGGGCTGTGCTCGTCGATGTGGAACAGGTCCAGCTCGCGGCCCAGCTTGCGGTGGTCGCGCTTTTCGGCCTCTTCCAGCATCGTCAGGTATTGCGACAGCGCTTCCTTGCTGGCCCAGGCCGTGCCGTAGATGCGCTGTAGCTGTTCGTTGGCCTGGTCGCCGCGCCAGTAGGCGC
>JAIXZR010000011.1 GCA_027489455.1 Rubrivivax sp.
AGGCCGATGATGGCCGCCCCTGTCAGCGACTTGCCGGCACCGGATTCGCCCACCACGCCCAGGATCTCGCCCGGGGCGATTTCGAAAGAGCTTTCATCCAGTGCCAGCAGCGTGCCGCGCCGCGTCGGGAACTCCACGCGCAGGTTCTTGACTTCGAGGAGGGGGGTGGTCATGGCGCCAGCTCGATCAACGGAGTCGCGGGTTGAGCGCGTCGCGCAGCCAGTCGCCCAGCAGGTTCACGCTCAGCGCGATCAGCACCAGCATCACGCCGGGGAAGATGGTGATCCACCATTCGCCCGAGAACAGGAAATCATTGCCCACACGGATCAGCGTGCCCAACGACGGTGATGTCGGCGGCACGCCCACGCCCAGGAAGGACAGCGTGGCTTCGGTCAGGATGGCCGCTGCCACCTGGATGGTGGCCAGCACCAGCACCGGGCCCATCACGTTGGGCAGCACGTGCTTGAACATGATGCGCAGCGGCGCCACGCCGATGACGCGCGCGGCCTGCACGTATTCCTTGTTGCGTTCCACCAGCGTGCTGCCGCGCACCGTGCGCGCGTACTGCACCCAGCCGGTGAGCGAGATGGCCACGATCAACACGCCGAAGGCCAGGCCTTCCTGCGCGTTGGGGAACAGCGCGCGGCCCACGCCGTCGATCAGCAGGGCCACCAGGATGCTGGGGAAGGACAGCATCACGTCGCACACGCGCATGATGAAGGCGTCGGTCTTGCCGCCGACGAAGCCCGAGAGCAGCCCCAGGCCCACGCCCACGATCAGCGACACCAGCACCGAGGCGAAGCCCACGGCCAGCGAAATGCGTGCGCCATAGAACAGGGCGGAGAGGATGTCGCGGCCCTGGTCGTCGGTGCCCAGCAGGTAGCGCGTGTTGCCGCCTTCCATCCAGGCCGGGGGCAGCCGCGCGTCGGACAGGTTCAGGCTGGCCAGGTCGAAGGGGTTGTGCGGCGCGATCCACGGCGCAAAGACCGAGCAGACGATGCAGACCAACGCGATCACCGCGGCAACGATGGCCATCGGCGAGGTGCGGAAGCTGTACCAGACGTCGCTGTCGGCCCAGCGGGCCCAGAAGCCTTGGGCGCCGGCGGGTGCGGCGGAAGCAGCAGGTGTGTTCATGGGCCCGGGCTCAGTGGCCGGCGGCCGAGCGCTCGATGCGCAGCCGCGGGTCGACCAGGAAATAGAGCAGGTCGACGATGAGGTTGACGACGACGAAGATCAGCGCGATCAGGCACAGGTAGGCGGCCATCACCGGCACGTCGGCGAACTGCACCGCCTGGATGAAGAGGAACCCCATGCCGGGCCACTGGAACACCGTCTCTGTGATGATGGCAAAGGCGATCAGGCTGCCCAGCTGCAGGCCGGTGATGGTGATCACCGGCACCAGGGTGTTCTTCAGCGCATGGCCGAAGTAGACGGCGCGGTCCTGCAGACCCCGGGCGCGGGCGAACTTGACGTAATCGGTGCGCAGCACCTCCAGCATCTCGGCCCGTACCAGGCGCAGGATCAAGGCCAGCTGGAACACGCTGAGCGTGATGGCGGGCAAGATCAGGTGCTTCCAGCCATCGATCGTCAGCAGGCCGGTGGTCCAGGCGCCCAGCGCCACGGTGTCGCCGCGGCCGAAGCTGGGCAGCCACTTGAGCGTGACGGAAAACAGCAGGATCAGCAGGATGCCGATCAGAAAAGTGGGCAGCGACACGCCCAGCAGCGACAGCGTCATCACCAGCTGTGATCCGAAGCGCCCGCGCCGCAGCGCGGCGTAGACGCCCAGCGGCACACCCACCACCAGCGCGATCACGGCGGCGGCCAGCGCCAGCTCCAGCGTGGCCGGGAAGCGCTCGGCGATCAGCGTGGACACCTTGCGGCCCTGGCGCAGGCTGAGGCCGAACTCGCCCTGCACGGCGTTGCCCACGAAGCGCGCGAACTGCACGGGGAAGGGTGCGTCCAGGCCCAGGTCCTGGCGCAGCTGGTCGCGCTGCTCCTGCGTGGCGTCCTGCCCCAGGATGCTGGTGACGGGATCGCCGACGTACTGGAACAGCATGAAGGCCAGGAACGCGACCGTGAGCATCACGATCACGGCCTGCGCCAGGCGGCGAAGGATGAAGACGAACATCAGCGTTGCGGGGACCTGAGAACGCACGAGGCCCGCGTGGGAACGCGGGCCGTGCCGGATGCCGGGTTATACCGGCTGTGCGCGGGGGTGGCGGTTGGCGCCCCCCAGGCATCGCAACCCCCGTGCCCGCGCGGGCGGGCACGGGCCTGCAGCTTCAGGATCAGAAGCGGTGGCGGATGCCCAGCGCGAGGCTCGTCGAATCGGTGCCCGCGCTGGCGGTGACGCCGCCCAGATAACCCGCACCACCCGGGGCCGCCTGGCCCAGGCCGCTGTTGTCGAAGCGCGTGATGACGGCGTTGACGTCAGTGCGCTTGGACAGGGCGTAGGTGTATGCCACGCCGAACGACTTGGTGTCGGCATTGGCTGCGCGCTTGTCGTCGAACTGGGTGTAGGCCAGGTAGACCGTGTTGACGCCGGATTCGAACTTGTAGCCCACGTGCGTGAGCCGCCCGTCCTGCTTGAAGCCGTTGATGAAGGCAGCCTGCACCAGGCCCGCCGTGGCGGCGCCGACAGTGGGGGTGACGCTGGCGGCGATGCCGGACAGCCCGGTGGGGTTGTCGTCCTTGATCGAGCCGATCATGCCGTACAGGCGGCCGGGGCCCAGATCCACGGTGGCGCCGAAGGCGGTACCCGTCAGCGACTTGGCGCCGCGCTCGTTCTCGCGCGTGTTGTGGCCGACGCCGACCGACCAGCCCTTGCCCTTGTACATCGCCATCGCGCCCAGCAGCCGCCCGGTGCTGGCCGAGCCTTCGCCGGCAGCCGCCATGGCCGATGCGGTGAAGCCACCGAGCTGCACGCGGTACTGCAGCGCGTTGGACACCCGGATATCGAAGCTGGCCGGCAGCGACGCCACCTGGCCGGCGGCCAGACTGGATTGCGTGCCCAGCGTGTCGAAGGTGGCCGTGATCTCGTAGGCCGGCGTGTACTGCCGGCCGGCGAGTACGGCGCCGACCGGCGTGACCAGGCCGACGAAGGCCTGGCGATCCCAGAACGTGCCGCCCTGGTTGACGCCGATACCCGCACCGATGCTGCTGCCCACGGCCGTGACCACCGGCTGCAGCGCGGTGGGCAGGCCCAGGAGCGCAGCCTGTGCCACGCGGTCGGGCAGCTGCGAGCCCGAAGGCGGGCGGTTGCTGCCGGTGCCGGTGTCGAGCTCCAGGCGGTGCTCCAGCGTGGCCAGGGCACGCCAGCCGCCGCCCAGGTCTTCGGAGACGCGCACGCCCAGGCGCGAGCCATCCATGATGCCGCTGACGAGCTGCTTGACGCTGCCGCCGCGCAGGCCGTTGACCTGGGTAACGCCGGCATCGACGATGCCGTAGATCGTGACACTGGACTGGGCGAACGAGGCAGCGCTGGCGGCGGCGAGAGCGGCGAGGACGAAAGTCTTTTTCATGACGGATTCAGGGTTGTTTCCGGGGGGATGTTCCCGGTTGAGGGGCGGGAGTTTCGCCGCAACGCGGGGTTTCGGCACTCAGGGCTTGCACGCTGGAGGTGCATGGATGCAACACTGCGGGCGGTTGCAGGCTGACCTGGCCGTACCAGGCACGGACACGGCTGCGGGTGTTGTCGGCGTCGGTCATCAGCGCCACCGAAGTCAGGGGGCCGGGGTCTTCGCCGAAGGCCAGGATGAAATCGGCGCGCAGGTCGCGTCGGTGGTCGCGCCAACGGCCCAATTCGGCGCTGCCGGAATCCAGCACGATCTTGCGGATGCGGTCGCTGCGCGGGTTGACGATCACGCTGCCCACCGGTGCGGTGGCATCCCAGACGTACATCAGCGTCGCATAGGGCGGTTTTTCGCCCGTGAGCGCCTCGATCAGATCGAACTGCATGCGCGTGCGGCGCGGCAGGCTGGCCACATCGCCCTGGAAGCCGAACAGCACCCGCGCGGCGGCGTCTTCGCTGTCGGCATCGGCCACGTTGGCCCGGTCCTGCATCTCGGGCACCCACCAGGAAAAACTGACTTCGCCGACCTGCGGCAACGCGGGATCGAAGCGACGGCGCCACATGCTGGCGGACCGGTCGGCGTCGGCGGCGATCGCCCAGCGGCCGTCCTTCGCTTCTTCGGTGTAGCGGGTCAGCGCCTTGCCGGGCAGGGGCAGCGCTTGCCACTGCTGGGCATCGGCCGGCGCGGGCGGGGCGCTGGGCAGCAGGCTGCAGCCGGCCAGGGCCAGCGCTGCCAGGCCTGGCAGCAGCCACCCGATGGCGGGGCGGCTGGGCAGGGCGCTCGCTGGGGGTCTGGCACGGGGCGGGCTGGACATCACCAAGGCGTTGGCTCGCACAAGAAAGGCCACCCGGAGGTGGCCTGCCAAAAACAACAGCCGCCCGAAGGCGGCTTGGGGATCAGAACAGCGGGTATCAGAACGAGTGGCGGACGCCGGCTTCGTAGCCGGTCGAGGTGAAGCCCGTCGATCCTGCGCCCGTTGCGGCGATGGCGCGACCGCTGCCGCTGGCAGTGAAGTCGGCGCCGGCCTTGTTCTTGACGCGGCTGTAGGTGGTGTACAGCGCGGTGCGCTTGGACAGGTCGTACTGATAGCCCAGGCCCAGCTGCGTGGCGGCGCGGAAGTCGCCGCTGCGCGAGTAGCTGGCCTTGAAGCTGCTGGCACCGACCGGCACCACCGCGCCCAGCATGGCGTTCTTCAGCGTACGGCCGCCCGAGCTGTAGTTGTGGTACTGGCCCAGCACGCGCATGAAGCCCAGGTCGTACGAGCCGCCCAGGTTCCAGGCCTTCATGTCGTCGGTCATCGTGCCGGTCTTGTCGGTGACGCCATAGGCGAACGCCACGTTCAAGGGGCCCTTCGCATAGCCCAGTCGGCCGCCGATGTACTTGTTGCCCGTGACGCCTTCGCCGGCAGCGACGTTGAACTGGCCGTAAATGCCGCCCAGGTTGCCCGGCAGGAAGTAGCCGATCATGTTGTTGGCGCGCAGCAGCGTCGTGCCGCCAGAGTTCACCGGCGTCGCCATCTTGGTCGACGTCATCAGGTTGGCCTGGTTGGCCACGCCTGCCAAGTTGAACGGGTCGAACAGCACGTGCGTCCAGAAGGTCGAGGTGTAGTCGCGGCCCAGGCGGATTTCGCCGAAGGAGCCCGACAGGCTGACCGTGGACCGGCGCTGCCAGGTGTGGCCGCCGCCCGTGGCACCGGGGGCGCCGCCGCTGGCACCGCCGCCGCTGTCGACCGAGACCGCGCCTTCCAGCCAGAAGCTGGCGCGCATCCCGCCGCCGATGTCTTCGACGCCGCGGACGATGAAGCGGCTGGTCTGCAGGCCGTCGGGGCTGAGCGTCTTGAGCGCGCCGCCCGGGTTGGAAACGCTGCGCGCGGCGACGTCAAGGATGCCACCGATGTTCACCGACGACTGGGCGGAAGCCACACCAGCGAACGCCATCAAGGCGGCCGCGGCAAGCAGGGTTCTCTTCATTGCGACTGTCTCCTAGGTTTGACAAAGGGCTTCCGACCATCCAGCGCCGACGCACCGTGACAACCGAGCCGACCCCCATGACGGGAAGTTACCAAGATTGCACCAGAGCGCCCCATGCCCCTACCTAGGCATAATTCCCGATCACCCGTCGTTTGTTGTCGGCCCGCAACGATTTTTCCCGGTTTTGGTGCGTCGGCGAGCGGCTGCCTGGCTTATGCCGACGCCAGTCCGCCGGCGGCGCCTGACACTGCGGCAGCGCCCGCCAGGCCCGGGCCAGACATGCCGTCGCGAGCCCGGCGCTCGCTTTCTCCAGCTTCTGATTGCCGCCAACGCCCATCGCCATGAATGCCATCGACCGCCTTCTGATCAGCGTCGACACCGCCCTGCGCACCGTGGCGGGGCCGGCCTACGCCACGCGCCCGAATCCGGGCGCGCGCTGCCCGGATGCCGACCTGTCACCGCAGGAAAAGGCCCTGGCGGGCGCGCTGATGCGCGTCAACCACGTCGGGGAAGTCTGCGCCCAGGCGCTTTACCAGGCGCAGGCCCTGACGGCCCGCAGCGACAGCCTGCGCGAGCAGATGCGCCAGGCGGCGCGGGAGGAAACCGACCATCTGGCCTGGACGCGCCAGCGCCTGGACGAACTCGGCGCCCGCCCGAGCCTGCTCAACCCGGCCTGGTACGGCGGCTCGTTTGCGATCGGCCTGCTGGCGGGCCGCCTGGGCGACCGCAACAGCCTGGGATTCGTCGTCGAGACCGAGCGCCAGGTCGAGCAGCATCTGGCGGGCCACCTGGACCGGCTGCCCGCCAACGACCAGCGCTCGCGGGCGATCGTCTCCGCCATGCAGGACGACGAGCGCCGCCATGCCGACGAGGCCCTGGATGCCGGCGCTGCCCGCTTGCCGGCACCCGTGCGTTGGCTGATGCGCGGCGCCGCGCTGATGATGACGACCACGGCCCACCGCGTGTAGCGGGCGTAGCGGGCGTGGCCGGTGTGGCAGACGACGGGGGCTCAGCCCTCGACGATCTGGAAGCCGGTCGTGATGTCTGCCGTCTTGGCCAGCATGATGCTGGCCGAACAATACTTTTCGTGCGACATCGCGATCGCCCGGGCCACCACCGCTTCCGTCAACCCGCGTCCGGTGACGGTGAAAGCCATGTGGATGCGGGTGAAGACCTTCGGGTCCTGCGGCGCGCGTTCGGCGCTGATCTTCACCGTGCAGCCGCGCACGTCATGGCGGCCGCGCTGGAGGATCAGCACCACGTCGTAGGCGGTGCAGCCGCCCGTGCCGGCGAGCACGGTTTCCATCGGTCGCGGCGCCAGATTGCGCCCACCGCCATCGGGTGCGCCGTCCATGGTGATGAAGTGGCCGCTGCCTGTCTCGGCAACGAAGCCCATGCCGGTGCTCGGCAGCCAGTTGATGGTGCATTCCATGATGTTCGGGCCCCGTTGTGGAGCATTGGCAGAAAGATGCGGCCATTCTGGAGTGATCTCCCGATTGCGCATATTGCAGCGCAGCAAAACCCTCGCTAGACTGCATCGCAAGGGTTGCGCAGGGCAGCCCACCGTTTGTCTCCTCCACCTCCTCCAATGGTGGATTCAGCCCGGTGCCGCAAGGTGCCGGGCTTTTTTCTTGGGGCCCCAGGGGCGCGGCCTATGATCCTCGCCCCTGTCGTTGCCCCACCGGAGCCCGAGAAGATGCCAGCAGGCGCAGCCCGTCCCCCGTTGCCCCCGCCACCGCGCCCGCTGCGGCCGCAGGGCAAGCGCATTGCCGCGGCCTACCTGCAGCGCATCCTCACCGCGCGGGTCTACGACGTCGCCCGCGAAACGGCGCTGGACGTCGCGCGCAGCCTGTCGCGCCGCATCGGCAACCAGGTGCTGCTCAAGCGCGAAGACCAGCAGCCGGTGTTCAGCTTCAAGCTGCGCGGTGCCTACAACAAGATGTCGCGGCTGGACGCCGACAGCCTGCGGCGCGGGGTCATCTGTGCCTCGGCAGGCAACCACGCCCAGGGCGTGGCGCTGGCCGCCCGGCGCCTGGGCACGCAGGCCGTGGTGGTGATGCCCGTGACCACGCCGCGCCTGAAGGTCGACGCCGTGCAGGCGCTGGGCGGCGATGTCGTGCTGCATGGCGACAGCTACTCCGACGCCTACGTCCACGCCCTGGCCCTGCAGGCCGAGCGCGGGCTGAACTTCGTGCACCCTTTCGACGACCCGGACGTGATCGCCGGCCAGGGCACGGTGGCGATGGAGATCCTGCGCCAGCACCAGGGCCCGATCGACGCCATCTTCGTGGCCATCGGCGGTGGCGGGCTGATCTCGGGCGTGGCGGCCTACATCAAGGCCGTGCGGCCGGAGATCCGCGTCATTGGCGTCCAGACCACGGATTCCAACGCCATGCAGCAGTCGGTGCAGCGCGGCAAGCGCGTGGTGCTGGCCGACGTCGGGCTGTTTTCCGACGGCACCGCCGTCAAGCAGGTGGGCGAGGAGACCTTCCGTGTGACGCGCGAACTCGTCGACGACTACGTGCTGGTGGACACCGACGCCGTCTGCGCGGCGATCAAGGACGTCTTCCAGGACACGCGCTGCGTGCTCGAGCCAGCCGGCGCGCTGGGCGTAGCGGCCATCAAGCAGTACGTGGCCACCCACCGCATCAAGGGCCAGACCCTGGTGGCCATCACCTGTGGCGCGAACATGAACTTCGACCGCCTGCGCTTCGTCGCCGAGCGCGCCGAGTTCGGCGAACAGCGCGAAGCCCTGTTCGCCGTCACCATCCCCGAAGAGCGCGGTTCGTTCAAGCGCTTCTGCGAACTGCTGGGCCCGCGCTCCGTCACCGAATTCAATTACCGCATTTCCGATGCGCGCCAGGCCCATGTCTTCGTCGGCCTGGCGATCAGCCGGCGCGAGGAAGCCGACAAGCTGGAACGCCAGTTCCTCAAGCAGGGTTTCGCCACCGTCAACCTGGCCGACGACGAGTTCGCCAAGGAACACCTGCGCCACATGGTGGGCGGCCGCAGCGACCTGGCGGCCGACGAGCGGCTGTTCCGCTTCCAGTTCCCCGAGCGGCCGGGCGCGCTGATGCGCTTCCTGGCGGCCATGCACCCGGGCTGGAACATCAGCCTCTTCCACTACCGCAACCAGGGCGCGGACTACGGCCGCATCCTGGTGGGCATCCAGGTGCCGCCGGGCGACGAGGCCGCCTTCGACGTTTTCCTGCGCACCCTGGCCTACCCCTTCATCGAAGAAACTGCCAACCCGGTGGCGGCCTTATTCCTGCGCCAGCCCGCAGGGGCGTGACTACACTGCGCGCAACATGCCAACCACGCGTTCGCTCGTCGCGCCGACCACCAACCCGCTGCTCGAACAGGCGCTGCGCGACAAGCTCCAACGCCGCAACGAAGCCGGTGGCAGCCTGGGCGAACTCGAACCCCTGGCGGTGCGGCTGGGGCTGATGCAGAACACGCTCAAGCCCGAGTTTCACCACCCCCAGGTGCTGGTCTGCGCTGCCGACCACGGTCTGGCCGTCGATGGCCTGGAGCCCGCCGACCCGCGGCCTACCGCCGAGACGGTGCGCATGCTGCTCAAGCGCCAGCTGCCGCTGACGGTCTTTGCCCGCACCCAGGGCATGGCCGTGCAGGTGGTGGATTGCGGCATGGCCGACGAACTGCCGGCGCATGACCGGCTGCTGGTGCGCAAGATCGCGCACAGCACCCGCAACGCCCGCGCCACGGTGGCGATGAGCCTGACCCAGGCGCACGCGGCGATGCGCGCCGGCATGGAGATCGCCGACCAGCTGGTGGGCAATGTCACCGTGCTGGCCGGCGTGGGCATGGGCGCGCACGAAAGTGCCGCGCTGGTGCTGTCGCGCCTGACGGACTGCGCCGTGCGCGACCTGGTGATGTCCAGCCCCGAGATGGACACCGACCGCCTGGCGCAACTGCTGGTCATCCTGCAGGGCGCGCAGGGGCGCCATCGCGAGGCCGTCGAGCCGATCGAGGTGCTGGCGGCCTTCGGCGGCTTCGAAGTGGCGGTGATGGTGGGCGTGATGCTGATGGCCGCGAGCAAGCGCCATCTGCTGATGATCGATGGCGTGCCCGCCTGCGCGGCCCTGATGGTGGCGGCGCGGATCTCGCAGCCCGTCACCGACTACTGCGTCTTCTGCCGCAGCCACAACCACCTGGGCCTGGACCAGGCGCTGAATCTGTTCCGTGCCTCGGCCCTGCTGGAGCTGGGCATGGACAGCACCGACGGCACCGGTGCCACCCTGGCCTGGCCGCTGGTGAAGAGCGCTGGCGCGTTGCTGACCGAGCTGGCCGAAGGCGAAGAGCCCGGCCCGGCGCGCCCGCCGGCGCCGATCGAGCGCATCGAGATGCCCGAGATGGTCAGCGTGCCCGAAGCGCCTGTGCCTGCCGCGCCAGCGGCCGGCGATCCACCGGCAAGCTAGCCGAAGCCGTAGCCGGGCTGGACGCCTGCCGGGCCCCGGCCCATCAGCGCAGCGCGGCCGTGTCGGCGGCCTGGGCCGGATCGGGCTGCTGCTGCACTTGCACGTCGTTGTAAGTGGGTTGCTGCATCACAGGGTTGCCGCCGATGCCCGCCATGCCCGGGGGCGCGCCCATCGGCCGGCCAGGGCCGGGCTGGGGGATGCCGGGTGCGCCGGCACCGCCCGGCCCGCCGATCGAGGGCAGGCTGCCGGTGGCGGCCGGGGGCAGTGGCGCGAGTTCCAGCGCCACCAGCGCCGGCCCGCCACGCGGCCCGAGTTGCGCGCCGCGAGCATTGACCGATTGCAGCACGGTGGTGTTGTCCACCACCTGGCCCACGCGGTAGGCCTTGGCCGGGCTGCCGTCGATGGCGATCAGCGCGACGCCTTCGCGCGCTGCGCCCGGGCTGCGGGGGCTGAGCACGCCCACCAGCACGAAGCGGGGGTCGGGCGCGGCCACGGGTTCTGCGGTGGGCGGCGGCGGCGGGGGGGCATCGGCGCCGAACAGCCGCGTCAGATCGCCGCGCAGCCCGCCACCGGGCTGGGCCACGACGGTGTCGCGTGGCACGGCCGGGGCCTGCACGAAGATGCGCAAGCCCCAGAAGAAAGCGCTGCCTGCCACCAGGGCCCAGACGCCAAAGGTCCACCAACGTGCCAACATGCGCCGATTATGATTCAGCGACCTTCGCAGCCGGGCTCTTGCAAGCCCGCACTTGGCCCTATGCAACCCTGCTTTTCCCTCGATCGACGTGTGCTGGCCGGTCCAGCATCGCGGTCTGCCACTTCTTTGCTTCCGGGTTTCCGCATGCGGCCTTCCACCCCTGACCTGCCGGTTTCCAGACTCCGGCGCGGCTTCACGCTGATCGAGCTGCTGGTGGTGCTGGTCATCATCGGCATCCTGGGCGCGTTGATCGTGCCCAACCTCATCGAGCGCACCGACGATGCGCGCGTCACCGCGGCGCGCACCGACGTCAACAACCTGATGCAGGCGCTCAAGCTGTACAAGCTCGACAACCAGCGCTACCCCAGCGCCGAACAGGGCCTGCAATCCCTGGTGACCAAGCCCACGACGGGCAACGTGCCGCCCAACTGGAAGGTCTACATCGACAAGCTCCCTGCCGACCCCTGGGGCCGTCCCTACCAGTTCCTCAACCCGGGTGTGAAGGGCGAGATCGATGTCTTCAGCTTCGGCGCCGATGGCCAGCCGGGCGGCGAAGGCAAAGATGCCGATATCGGGTCCTGGCAGTAGGGCAGTCGGCGCGACCGGTCACTGCCGGCTGGCCGGGCGCCTGCGCGTCACCGGCCCCAGGCCCCTGGGTGCACGCGGCTTCACGCTGCTGGAGCTGCTGGTCGTGCTGGCCATCGTGGCCGTGTCCGCCGGGCTGGCCACGCTGGCCCTGCGCGACAGCACCACCACCCGGCTGGAGCGCGATGCCGTGCGCCTGGCAGCGCTGCTGGAAATGGCCCGCGCCGAGTCGCGCGCCAGCGGCACGCCGGTGCGCTGGCTGCCGGGTGCGGCACCCGATGCCACCCGCGCCGCGCCCGGCTCCGGCAGCGATGCCGAGCGCCCGGTGGGGTTCCGCTTCCTGGGCCTGATGGGCAGCACGCAGCTGCCGTCTTACTGGCTGGACCAGCGCGTCGTGGCCAGCGTGCCGCCACCGGGCTTCCTGCAACTGGGGCCCGAGGCGATCCTGCCGGCGCAGCGCCTGACGCTGCGGCTGGACGAGCAGAGCATCGAGGTGGCCAGCGACGGCCTGGGGCCGTTCGTCGTCGGCGCGGCGCCGGCGGGCACCGCGCCATGAAGAGCGCCATGTATTGCGCAATGAAGGGCCGAGCCGGCCGCGGCTTCACGCTGGTGGAAAGCCTGGTCGCGCTGGCCGTGGTGGCCATCGCGCTGGGCGCCGGGCTGCGCGCGGCCGGCGTGCTGACCGACAACGCCCAGCGACTGCAGGACGTGGTGGCGGCGCAGTGGTGCGCCGACAACGAGCTCACGGCCCTGCGGCTGACGCGCAGCTTCCCGGGCGTCGGGGATTCGGATTTCAGCTGCGAGCAGCTCGGCCGCAGCTACCAGGGCCGCCTGAGTACCCGGCCCACGCCGAACCCGAGCTTCCGGCGCGTCGACGCCCAGGTGTCCGACCCCGACGGCCGGCCGCTGGTGACGCTGTCCACCGTGCTGTCGCGCAATTGAAGGCCGCCTCGTCCCGCCGCCCCGCTGCCGGCTTCACCTTGGTGGAAGTGCTGGTGGCGCTGTTCATCATGGCGATCCTGGCAGCGCTGGCTTGGCGCGGGCTGGACGGCATCGTACGGGCGCGCGAAGGCAGCAACACGGTGATGGACCGCACCCTGCGCCTGAACACCGTCATCACGCAGTGGGAGCAGGATCTGCTGGCGGTGCAAGAAACCGGCGCGGTGCCGGCGCTGAGCTTCGACGGCCAGAGCCTGCGGCTGACGCGCCGCGTCGAAGGCGGCGTGGCGCTGGTGGTCTGGGCCGTGCGCGGTGGCACCTGGCAGCGCTGGGCCGCGCCCACGGCCACGCGCGTGGCCGATCTCGGCGAGCAATGGCTGCGCAGCCAGCAGCTGCTGGGCAACGAAAGCGGGCAGCTCAGCCTGCTGGAAGCCAGTACGTGGCAGATCTATTTCTATCGCGGCGGGGCCTGGACCAACCCGCAGTCCACCGGCAATTTCGCCACGCCCGGCGCGGGCGCGCCGGTGGTGCCGGGGGCGCCGCCTGCGCCTCCCCCAGGCACGCCGCCCCCGGGCGGCGGCGGGCCCGAGGGCGGCGCCGCGGCGGGCCCAGGCTCGACAGCCGGCGGTGCTGGCGGTTCAGCACCGGGGACGCCCGGCGCGCCTGGCACGCCTGGGGCACCCGGCAGCCCAGGCACCCCCCCGCCGGGCGAGCCCGGTACCCCCGATGCCGCTGCGGCCGCCGCGGCAGCCGCAGCGGCCGCGCAGCAGCGGGAACTGCTGCCCGACGCCGTGCGGCTGGTGATCACCCTGGGCGCGGGCACGCTGACGCGTGACATCGCGCTCGGGCCCGGGGGCAGCTGATGCACCGCCGGTCGCCCCCTCGCCGCGGTGCCGCGCTGCTGCTGGCCATGCTGATCCTGACGCTGGTGGCCACCATCGCGTCGGGCATGGTCTGGCAGCAGAACCGCGCGCTGCAGGTCGAAGCCGCCGAGCGCGCGCGCGCGCAGTCGCTCTGGATCCTGAGCGGCGCGCTGGACTGGGCGCGGCTGATCCTGCGCGAAGACCTGCGCGGCAACCGCGGCGGCGGCCCGCAGGTGGATTCGCTGGACGAGCCCTGGGCCACGCCGCTGGCCGAGGCGCGGCTGTCGACCTTCCTGGCCGCCGACCGCGACAACAACGCCGAGGGCGGGCCCGAGGCCTTCATCTCCGGCGCGATCGTCGATGCCCAGTCACGCTGGAACCTGCGCCGCCTGATCGATCCGGCCGGCAAGATCGTGCCCGCCGAACTGCTCACGCTGGACCGCCTGTGCGCCCAGGCCAACCTTCCCGGCGGCACCGCGCAGCGCCTGGCGCAAGCCCTGCGCGGCGCCTGGGCGCCCGCGGTGCCCGCCGGCAGCCCGGGCCAGCCCGGCGGCGCGCCGGCCGAGCCCGCCGTGGCCGACGCCCTGCTGGCGCCGCAGCGGCTGGCCGATCTCACCTGGACGGGGCTGGAAGCCGAATGGGTGCAGCGCCTGGCGCCGTGGGTCGACATCCTGCCCGTGGCCACGCCGGTGAACGTCAACACCGCACCGCGCGAGGTACTGGCCGCGGCGATCGACGGCCTGGACCTGGGCAGCGCCGAGCGCCTGGTGCAGGCGCGCCAGCGCAAGCCCTTCAGCACCATCGACGAGGTCAAGGCCCTGCTGTCGGAAACCCAGCTGCAGGACCCGGGCCGCGTCAGCGTCAGCAGCAACTGGTTCGAAGTCACCGGCCGGCTGCGCCTGGAAGAACGTGCCGTCGAAGAACGCTCGCTGATCGAGCGCCGCGCCGGCCAGGTGCTGGTGGTGCGACGCGAACGCGTGAGCCTGGTGCTGGGCGATGGGCGCTGAACCGTGAAGGCTGCCCGCAGTCCGGCGCACCCGTGGGGCAAGCGGCCGCTGGCCGTGGCGCGCCGGTCTGTTGCCACTGGTCACCGAACTGCGGGTGCTTCCGCCCGCGCCTGTGGGCGAACGGCCCCGCGCAGGCCGTCACAATGCGGCGGCGCGGCGCCACTGGTGGCCGCGCCCCGGGGCTGTGGTTCCCGCGCACTGCGGCCGATAACCCGTCCAGCGCCCGCCCGCCCACGAACTTTCCGCATCACCGCCATTCCACCCCGATCCACCGCGCCAGGGCCACCATCGCCATGTCCATCCTCGTGATCCAGCTGCCGGCCCGCGACCGGCTGTCCGCACGCGCAGCCGACGCCGCGTCGGGCCTGCGCCTGCCGGCCGAGCTGGACTTCGTCCTCAGTGCCGACGGCCGCCGCGCCACCCAGGCCGGCCGCGCTGCGCCGGCCCTGCTGCCGCGCGCCGACAGCGTGGTGCTGGTGCTGGCCGAACCCGATGTCAGCTGGCACCTGATCGACGTGCCCAAGGCGCCGCCAGCGCGGCTGCGCGCCGCTCTGGCCGGGGTGCTGGAAGACCGGCTGCTGGAAGACGAAGACCACCTGCACCTGGCCCTGGGCCCGGGCGCCGTCGGTGGCCAGCCCGGCTGGGTGGCGGTGATGCACCGCGCCTGGCTGGCAGCCATGCTCACGGGCCTGGAACAGGCGGGTCTGGCGGTGGAACGCGTGGTGCCCAGCAGCGCCCCCACGGCCACGGGCTCGCAGACCGGGCGCGGGCACTTCTTCGACACCGATCCTGGCGTCGACGTGCCGCCCTGGCTGGCCCTGGCCCAACCCGATGGCGTGGTCTGCCTGCGCCTGGCCGGTGCGCTGGCGCGCGCCCTGCAGCCGCCGACGGAACTGACGGTCAACTGGACAGCCACGCCGGCTGCCGCTGCCGCTGCCGAGCGCTGGCTGGGCGCCCCGGTGGCGGTGATGACGGCCGCCGAACGCGCACTGGAAGCCGCGCAAGCGCCGCTGAACCTGCGCCAGTTCGATCTGGCTGCGCGCAACCGCGGCACGCGCGCCTTGCGCGACGTCGGCCGTCGCCTGCTGAGCGCCGAATGGCGCCCGGTGCGCTGGGGCTTGGCGGCCCTGGTCGGCGTGCAGCTGCTGGGCCTGAACGCCTGGGCCTGGCAGCAGCGCCAGGCCCTGACCGAGCGCAAGGAAGCCATGGTGCAACTGCTGCGCAGCACCCACCCCGGCGTGCGCGCGGTGCTGGATGCACCGGTGCAGATGGAGCGCGAGACCGACCGGCTGCGCGCTGCCGCCGGCCGCGCCGGCGATAGCGATCTGGAAGCCCTGCTCGCCGCCGCCGCTGCCGCCTGGCCGGACGGCCAAGGCCCCGTGCAGACGCTGCGTTATGAAGGCGGCCGGCTGACCGTGGCCGCCGCCGGCTGGGGCGAAGCACAGTTGGGGCAGTTCCGCGAGCGGCTGCGTGCGGCCGGCTACGCGGCCGACGCCGCCGAAGGCCGAGTGACGGTGTCGCGCCTGGCCGCCGGCAGCACGGGGGGCGCGGCATGAAGGCCACATCCGCGGGCCAGCCCGCCCTGCAGGGCCTGCGCGCGGCGCTGGCGCCCTGGCGCGCGCGCTGGGCTGCGCTGCCCGAGCGCGAGCGCCGCCTGGCCGGCTTTGCCGGCGCGGCACTGCTGCTCTTCCTGACCTGGGTGGTGGCGGTGCAGCCGGCGCTGCGCACCCTGGCCAGCGCACCGGCGCAGCGCGACGCGCTGGAAGTGCAATGGCAGGCGATGCAAAAGCGCGCTGCTGAAGTCACCGAACTGCGCGGCGCCACGCCCATGAGCCCCGAGCAGAGCCTGGCCGCCCTGAAGGCCGCCACCGACCGGCTGGGGGCCAAGGCGCGGCTGTCGGTGCAGGGTGACCGGGTGGTGCTCACGCTCACCAACGTCGGCACGTCTGAGCTGCGCGACTGGCTGGCCGAAGCCCGCAGCGGCGCCCGCGCCCGGCCGGTGGAGGCGACGCTGTCGCGCGCGGCCGATGGCTACAGCGGCACCTTGATCGTGGCCGTCGGGGGCGCGCTGTGAAGCCGCTGGCCGCCAGCGGCCGCCGTGTCGGGCTGGCCCTGGGCTTGGCCGGCGCGGCGCTGGGCAGCCTGGTGGCCCTGGTGGCCTGGGCGCCGGCGGCCTGGCTGGCCGCTGCCGTGGCCAGCGCCAGCGGCCAGCGCCTGGTGCTGGCCGATGCCCGCGGCACGGTCTGGAGCGGCAGCGCCGTGCCGGTGCTCACCGGTGGCGTCGGTAGCCGCGACGCCAGCGCCTTGCCTGGCCGCATGCAGTGGCGCCTGGCCGTGCGCGGCATGGGCCTGGCCGTCAGCGCGCAGCATGCCTGCTGCATCAACGGCGAACTGCGCCTGCTGCTGCAGCCCGGCTGGGGCCGGCTGCGCATCGAGCTGCCCGCCAGTCCCAATGGCCAGCCCATCGGCCAGTGGCCGGCGGCCTGGCTGGCCGGGCTGGGCACGCCCTGGAACACGCTGCAGCCCAGCGGGTCGCTGCAGCTCTCCAGTCCGGGCCTGGTGCTGGAAAGCGTGCAGGGGCGCTGGCGCGTCGATGGCCGTGCCGACCTGGCGCTGAACGCCTTCGCCTCGCGCCTGTCCACGCTGGAAGTGCTGGGCAGCTACACGCTGGTGCTGCTGGGCGCGCCGCCCGGCACCGCCGCAGGTGCCGGTGCCGAGGGTGCCGCCACGCTGCAGCTGGCCACCACCAGCGGCGCGCTGCTGCTGCAGGGCCAGGGGCAGTGGGTGGCGTCGAAGCTGCGCTTCAACGGTGAAGCCAGCGCCGCCCCCGGCGCCGAGGCGGTGCTGAACAACCTGCTGAACATCATCGGCCGGCGCCAGGGCGCGCGGTCTGTCATTTCGATCGGATGAGCATGAACCCACTACGCCACCCCGCAGCCCCCCGGCTGGCCCGACGTGCACCCGCACAGCGTGCGCTGGCGCTGCTGTGTGCCGCCGTGCTGGCCCTGCCGGTGGCCCCCGGCACGGCTGAAGCCCAGGGCGTGCGCTCGCGCGCGCCGGTGACGGTGAACTTCGTCAACGCCGACATCGAGGCCGTCACCCGCGCCTTCGCCGCCATGATGGAGCGGCCCATCATCGTGGACCCGCGGGTGCGCGGCAACATCACCGTCTACAGCGAGCAGCCGCAGACCGTGGCCCAGGCCTGGCAGTCCTACCAGACCGCGCTGCGCGGCCTGGGCTTTTCGGTGGTGGAAAGCGCCGGCCTGCTGAAGGTGGTGCCCGAGGCCGACGCCAAGCTGCAGACCACCACCGTGTCGGTGGGCGACGTCGGCGTCAAGGGTGACCAGGTGATCACGCAGATCTTCCCGCTGCGCTTCGAGAACCCCAACAGCCTGGTGGCGGTGCTGCGGCCGCTGATCAGCGCCAACAACACGATCAACGCCAACCCAGGCAACAACAGCCTGATCATCACCGACTACGCCGAGAACCTGCAGCGCATCAGCCGCATCATCGCGGCGCTGGACCAGCCCGCTGGCACCGACGTCGAAGTCGTGCAGCTGCAGCATGCGGTGGCCAGCGATCTGGCGCCCCTGGTGCAGCGCCTGGCCGACGGCGCCGGGCAGGTGCCGGGCGCGCCGCAGGTGCAGGGGGTGGGCGGCGGCGCCGCCACGGTGCTGGTGGACACGCGCAGCAACGCGCTCATCATCAAGGCCGCCAACGCAGCCCGGCTGGCCGCGCTGCGCGCCACCATCGCGCGGCTGGACCGGCCGGTCTCCACCGTCGGCCCCGCCGGCGGCATGTACGTCGTGCATCTGAAGAACGCCGACGCCGTGCGCCTGGCCACCGTGGTGCGGGCCGCGTTTGGCGCGGCCGGTGGCGGCGACAGCGGCAGTGGCGGCAGCCCCGGCCTGACCCGCACCCAGAACCCGGGCCTGAACCTGAACAATCCGAACACGGGTGCGGCCAATGCCCAGGCGGGCGGGCTGGGCACGGGCGGGGGCAGCGTGTCTTCGCCGGCGGCGGTGTCCACCGGCGGCTTCATCCAGGCCGACCCGGCCACCAACTCGCTGATCATCACCGCGCCCGAGCCGCTCTACCGCCAGGTGCGGGCGATGATCGACCAGCTCGACACCCGGCGCGCCCAGGTCTACATCGAGAGCATGATCGTCGAGGTCAGCGGTGGCGACGCCGCCGACTTCGGCTTCCAGTGGCAGGGCTTGCTGGGCAAGAGCGGCGACAAGACCGGGCTGATCTACGGCACCAACTTCGGCAGCAGCGGCGCCCCCAGCATCATCGACATCAACACCAGTGCCGCGCAAGGCACGGTGAACCTGGGCTCGGGCCTGAACGTGGGTGTGCTGCGCAGCATCAACGGCACGATCTCGCTGGCGGCCATCGCGCGGCTGCTGCAGACCCAGGCCAACACCAACATCGTCAGCACCCCCAACCTCATCACGCTGGACAACGAGGAAGCCAAGATCGTGGTGGGCGAGAACGTGCCCTTCATCACCGGGCAGTTCACGGGGCAGGGCGGCGGCGCCAACACCA
>JAIXZR010000294.1 GCA_027489455.1 Rubrivivax sp.
AACGTGTTCTAGGCTGCATGGTAGCAGCCAGATACAAAACTGATTGTCGTCAGCGACCGGTGCTTCGGCGACATTCCCATCTTTGCATTCATGCCGAAAGGATAGGGCCTTCCGGGGTTCTCCGTAAGGGAAAGTCTGGGGAGCCTACGAAGCGTGGGATTGGCGGTTTGGCTATTGCGTGACGTGAGCCTGCAGACATGTTTTTTGTGAGGCCTAACGTTCGAGGTAACCTGCCCGCGTAGGCAGGCTTCGTAAGCCCGGTCTGTGATGATGCCCATGTGCCACAGACCGGGCTTACAAAGCCTGCCGTAGCGGGTCAGGTTGACCGAGGGGTTAGGCCGCACTGCGCTACCCGCAAACACACTTTGCCCTTGTTTCGTAGTTGCGCCAACCTTCGGGCGCGTTTGGAATGCGGCGCTCGCCCTTGACTGCCCAGGGTAGCGGGTGGCACTTGGCCTTGCAAGCTTGTTCTTCGGTGATTGAAGGCGGCTGATTCAAGGCTAGCCACGTTGCCAGAGCAGACAGTAGGAGTAGTGCAGCACCAAAGATCCAACTCTTCTTGTTGCTGGTTCGTGTCCGCATTGGTGCCATCACTTCTTCCTCATCTCCTGCCAATAGAAGGCAATGAAGATGGCGACGAAAGCGATGGCTGCTGTTGGTGCACGGACTGCTGAAGATTCCAACGCGTGCCAGGCCAGGAAGGCGCCGCCGAACCCTGCGGCCAGGCCGAGCCAGCCCCAGACTGAGGTGCCGATGACCAACAGGGTATTCAGCAGCGTTTCGAGCACTGAAAGCATGTTCTGTGCGGCCTAACGTTCGAGTTAAGCGGGTGACAACGGCAGGACGCCAGGCCCGGGCCGGTGAAAATGTACCGCGGACCACCGGCCCGGGCCTGGTGGCCTGCCGTTGGCGCTCCGCTTGAACGAGGGGTTAGGCCGCACCTCGCGCTGACACATGCGCTGATTTAGATGTCTTGCAAGCTGCGCCAAGCGGCGAGTTGCTTTTCTAGCGTGTGCAACTTCATTTCGTGGTCTTCCGGCCATCCCGAAAACGCCTTCAGCTTTAGCTTGTCAAATATATTAGCAGGGACATCAGGCGCTTTGAAATTGAAGAAGGTCCTACCTGCCTCGAGCTGCTTCTTGAAAGTGTGTAACTCCATCTCGTAGTCATCAGGCCAGCTCGTCGATGCGAAATTCAAGATTGGGCCAATGAACTCGTCCGCGCTGAACCGGGTTCGGAAGTGTTCAATTTCCAAAAAGGCCACGATCTGTTTTTGGATAGTGTGCTTCTGCATTTCAAAGTCGTCGGGCCAATCCGCGGCTGCCTTTGATCGGACGCGGGCTTTGACGTCGTCTGGGACTTCTGACATGGATGCTTTTTTCTCCGAGAACATGATGGTCGGATTGTGAGGCCTAACGTTCGAGCTAAGCTGCACGCGGAGGCATGTGTTGCAAGCCCGGTGTGTGACGCTGGTGGAACTGGCACACACCGGGCTTGCAACGCATGCCGTAGCGTGTCAGCTTGAGCGAGGGGTTAGGCTTCACTGTGGTGGAGGTAGTACCAAATTCTGCCATCGGGTTGCCGTTCTCTGGTTACCTTGAAAGTGCTCGCGATCGCCGGGTAGACCGAAGGTGACTTGGAAAGTCTGAAGTCACCGTTCGATCTCTCATGGTACTCACTATGGACGACCTGCGGTCCATGCTTGAAAACGAAGAAGAACTGTCCCTCATCGATTGCCTCAGGGGTGTTCCGCAAGCACGCTTCGTTGGACAATTGAAGTGCGATGCAGACCTCTTTGCGGTCGGTGTAGGGGGGCAGAAGAATGACTTCTGTCCAGTGAAATGCAGTCATTCCGGACAGCCGGATTTCTTCCGCTCCGCCCAGAAGGTGATGCTTTATCTCCTGGCTAACGTTTCCAGCACTCGGAGGTGTGAGCGCCCAGATTGCGCCAATCAGCAGAGAGCCGGAAAGTGCAGAGAGCGCAAGCAAAGCCTTCGGGAGGAAGCTCATGGGCAATAGTCTTGTGAAGTCTAACGTTTGAGCTAACCGGCCCGCGGAGGCGGGCGGCAGGGGCTGCGTGGGGCAGCATAACCGAGCGCACCATGCAGCCCCTGACGGCTGCCGTAGCGGGTCCGGTTGAGCGAAGGGTTAGGCTGCGCCGTGCAGCGCTTCCAAGCGAATGGGATACGTTGAATGCGGCGCTCCTGCGCCGCCAGACGCTGCTGGAGCGAACTCTTGGCGAGCGGACTCCGCTGAATGACGACCGCCTTCGGGCGGGCGGCTGACAGCGCTTGAGCTGCCGCCCGGGAACTGAAGCAGTGCCGAAGGGCTATAGACAACACGGGAACTACCGAGGCGAGCCCCCTGGGGCGAGCCGTGTGGATGAACGCATTGGATGTCCTTACACGCAGCCTAACGTGTTCTAGCCACCCAACTCACGTTACCACCCGCATGACTTTGTTCCCGTCAATGAAAACATGTTCCTAGATCCCTCAAGGTTTGGGGCCCACGATGCGCTGACGCAGCCCCAGTCGCAGCACTTCGCTGCGAGGTAGTTCCCATCGATAGGTTTTCGCGTCGTAGCGGGCACCTCGGGCCTTCACCTGTCGTCGCAGGTCAAGCTCATCGTGCCAGATCTTGAACTGAACCAGCGGGTCATGGCGCTTTTGGATGATGGCGCGCTCGACGATCAGTTCGACAGTCGTCAGTCGTTCAGTGCCATCCGGGTTTTCGCGGTAACGCACGCAAAGAAGATCTTCGCCGTAAGCGCGCGACAGCTTGATGGCGCCACGCTGGTGCGGCCTGATTTTCTTGGCGACGCGCCAGGGCTCTTGGCCTGTGGTCGGCTTTCGGATGTGGGCTATCGGCATGGACAACTCCTCATGCAGGGATCACCGCTGCAACGCCTCGCGCCGCGGTGCGCAAGCCTTTCGGACCTGCATCATTCTCTGGCCCATCGCAAGGCTGAGGTGGATAGCTTGCCAGTGCGCCGCCGGGCCAGCGCTTGACCTCGCCGGATAGCGCCGCTCCGCTGAGCCCCATGCGATAGCTGTCCATGAATGGCACGAGGGGATGACGCCCGCTTCTGGGATCGCCGCAGGAGTGTGGTGGGGGGGGGAGGGGCCGCCGGGTGGGGTTGCGGCCAAGCCCGCGCATTTGGCAAGCTTGCGCATTTGGGATAGCCAGGCTGGTGGCGGATCTCAAGAATCTCTAGACTGTGTCCATTGATCCACGGGTCGATGCGGCCAGGCTTACCGATGTGCCGCTTTTGTTTGTTGAAGGTCTCCACGGCAAGGCTTCCGATGTGCAGCATGTTCCGGGCTAACGGGCTGATCATGGATGGCAGTCGATGCTGCTGTCGGCCTCGTTTGCTGGCGCTGTAGTGGCCGCCGTGATGGCCAGCCCCCGATCTGGAGACCTTTCGCGATGATGGACTTCAACTCGCCCAGTTGGGGCACGCAGGCGACCGCGGGCGCCTCAAGGCGGCAGTGGGTTCTTGCAGCGCTGCTGCTGGCTCTGGCCACAGGCGCGCAGGCCCAGCGCGTGGTCCCGGCTGGCGCGCAGGCCGCGCCGGCGCCCGCCCCGGCAGAAACAGCCGAAGCCGTGTTGCGCAACGCAGATCGCCTCGGCAGTGGGCGCCTGTCTGCGTGGCGCCTGGGCGATCGGACCTTGCTGGCCATCCCCCTGGGGGCGATCGGCCAGCCTTTGCTCTGGTACGCCGAAGCGGTGTCGGTGCCTGCAGGGGCCGTTGCGCGGGATCTGAAGATCGCCGAGAAGCTCGTGCGCTTCGAGCGCTTGGGCGATGTCGTCTTCGTGCGGGATCTGGGGACGGCCATCAACCGCCGTGCCGGCGTGCCACAGTCGCCTGCCAAGCCGGATGTTCCGGGGGCTGCGCCGCGTGATGCCAAGCGCCAGCCGATCGAATATGCCCTGGGCAGCACCGAGACCGGGGCGTTGGCCGTGGCGCTGCCCGTGGTGGCCACGATGGCCGATGGCGCTCTGCTCGTCGACATCACGGCTGCGTTTTCGACCGACATTCCCGCCGCCACGGCGCGCACGTTCATCGCCGATTTCCTGCGCGTGATGCCCGCGGCCGTGGACCCGACGAAGTCGTTCCTGGGCCGTGTGCGGGTGCGCGGCGATGTCCTCAACATCCGGTCGAACCTCAGCTTCCTGGTGGCCGATCCCGCTGCGCCTGCAGCCGGGCCGCAGCCGGTGTCGATGGTGGTGGGGCATTCCTTCATGTTCCTGCCCGATCAGCCCATGGCCGGCCGGCCAACGGATCCGCGGGTCGGCTACTTTCCGGTCAGCTTCAGCGAGTTCGAAGGCGCCGGCGGCAGCCTGCAGGCGCGGCGCGAATTCATCGCGCGCTTCAGGCTCGAGAAGAAGAATCCCCAGGCAGCCGTCAGCGACCCCGTCAAGCCCATCACGTTCTACATCGGCCGCGGCGTGCCCGACCGCTGGCGCCCCTACCTCAAGGCGGGTGTGCTGCAATGGCTGCCGGCTTTCGAGGCCGCGGGCTTCTCCAACGCGCTGCGCGTGCTGGACGCGCCCACACCGGAGCAGGATCCTGACTGGTTCGACGAAGACGTCAGCATCAACATCATCCGCTGGCTGCCGCAGGAATTCGTCAACGCGATGGGCCCGCACGTGTCCGACCCGCGGTCGGGCGAAACGCTGTCCGCCCACATCCACCTGTGGCCCAGCGTCACGGGCTACTTCGGGCAGTACTACTGGGCCTTGTTTGGCGGCTCCGGTGTCGACCCCGCCGCGGCCCGCCTGCCGCTGCCGGAAGCGCGCACGGGCGAGCTGCTCAGCTACATCCTGGCGCACGAGGTGGGCCACACGCTGGGCCTGATGCACAACCAGATCGCGTCCACCGCCCATGGCGTGGCGCAGATGCGCAGGCCCGATTTCGCCAATCGCTTCGGGCCCAACACCTCCATCATGGCCTACGGACGCTTCAACCAGGTGGCGCAGCCAGGCGATGGCGTACAGCAGTTCTGGAGTGTGATCGGCCCCTACGACATCGCAGCCATCCGCTACGGTTACGGTGTGTTCGGGACCGATGCCGCCAGTGAGGCGCGCGAACTCGCCGCTTTCGCCGCCAGCTTCTCCACCGATCGCCGGCTCTTCTTCGGTAGCGAGGAAGGTGCAGAAGCCGCGGTGCGTTTCCGGCGTGATCCGCGCGTGGAAACCGAAAACACCGGCGCAGAGCGTGTCGAGGCCACGCGGCTGGGGGTGGCCAATCTGCAGCGGTCCCTGCGTGCGCTGGGCCCGGCCACGGCGGGCAACCGGCCGCTTTACGCGTCGACGTACGAAGTGATCCTCAGCCGGCATCTGGTCTTCCTGAAGTCGGTCAACCGTCTGGTGGGTGGCGTCATGCCCAACCTCGGGGCAGACGGCGGTCCGGCGGCCCGGCTGGTGCCAGCCGCAGAGCAGCGCGCCGCCGTGCGCTACCTGCTGGGCGAAGGCGCGTCGTCGCTCGAGCCCTATGCCGAGACCGCCGTCACCGATCCGCTGGCCGGCTATGGCGGCGGCAAGCTGATCGACAAGCTGCAGGCCGAGCTGGTGTCCGACCTGATGACCGGCGAGACGATGGCGGCCCTGGACAGCCAGACGCGCCGCGATCCGCAGGCCTATTCAGCCCTGGACCTAGCGCGCGACCTCGACACCCTGGTCTGGGGCAGCTTGGGCGATGCGCCCGCGACCCGGCGCGCCCTGCAGCGCGGCTGGCTTGCCGGTGCGCGTGGCTTGCTGGAAGCCTGGGCCAAGAATGGCACCGGCGAAGCGGCCGAGGCGGCGAAGCTGCAGGCCATCGGCGCACCGGCCGGTGCCGCGCTCACTCTGGTGGAAACCGGTGACGACACGCTGTTCGTCGCGCGGCTGCGCGAAGACATGCCGCGACTGCTGCAGCGCCTGGACACGGCTGCAGCCGCCGCTGCCGATCCAGGCACGCGCCTGCATCTGCGCGAGATGTCGGCCCAGGTGGCGCGTCTGGTGAAGATCGCAACGCCTTGACGCCCAGATGTCCTGACGCCCTGACGCCCTGACGCCCTGATACCCGGTGCCCCCCCTTGCCACGAAGGAGCCCTCATGAAGTCATCCGCCACCGTCACTGCCACTGCCAGCAAGCGCCGCATCCGCACCAGGGCTGGCATCAGCACCCTGGTTTGCTCGGCACTGCTGGCGTCGACCTGGCCGGCCCAGGCGGCCGGCGCCGATGACCTGCGGGACGTCGTCGGCCTGAAGGGCCGCGACGGCGAACCCACGCTGGAACGTCGCGGCTACACCCACATCGACACCGCCAAATCCAGCACCGCGGCCTACAGCTACTGGTGGAACAACGCCGACAAGGCCTGCATCCGCGTCACCACGCGGGACGGCCGGTACGCCGAGATCATCAACACCGATGCCAGCGATTGCGGCCAGACGCGCAAGGAAACCGGCATGAGCGATGGCGCGAAGGTGGCGATCGCCGCTGCTGCCATCCTGGGCGTCGCAGCGCTGGCCCACAAGTCGCACCATCGGGGCGATCGACAGTTCGACGAACGGCAGACCGCCGACTTCGAGCGCGGCTACCGTGACGGGCTGTATCACAACTCGTACCACAACTACAGCAACAGCAGCGAATACAACGACGGCTACAGCCAGGGCTCGGACGAGCGCCGACAACAGTCCGGCTACCGCTACGGCAACCGCAACCCGGATTACGGCCCGGGCTGGTCCCTGTGTGCCAGCGAAGGCGGGTTCTGCAACTTCCGGGGTGCGGGCCAGGTGCGCTTTGGCATCGATGGCCGCTTTGTCACGCGCCGCGCCTTCAACGGCATCGCCTGCGACGAGAACGCCTTCGGTGACGATCCCGCCTACGGCAAGCGCAAACAGTGCTTCCTGCGGCAGGATTGACGCCAGCCACGCCAGTGCCCGGCCTGCGCCCGCGCGGCCGATGGGGCAGGGCGCAGGCGCCGTGCTGGCTGCAGCGGCCCGCCCGGCAACGCTCTTGCCCATGCATCTGCCCACACCCACCCTCCTGACGGCACGTCTGCGCCTGCGTCCTTTCGCGCAGGGCGACGCCGACGCCATCCACGCGCTGCAAAGCAACGCCCGGGTGATGCGCTACTGGGACGCCCCACCGTGGACCGATCCCGCCCAGGCGCAAGCTTTCCTCGCGGCCTGCCTGCAGATGCAGGTAGAAGGCAGCGGCGCGCGGTTCGCCATCGAGACGCTCGCGGAAGGAGCGTTCATCGGATGGTGTGCCATGTTCCGCTGGAACCCCGTGCACGCCAGCCTGGGCATCGGTTACTGCCTGGATGAACCAGCCTGGGGTCATGGCTACACCACCGAGGCCGTACGTGCCATGCTGCACTGGGCGTTCAGCACATTGGCGCTGAACCGGGTCGAGGCCGAACTGGACACGCGCAACGCGGCTTCTGCACGGGTGCTGGAAAAGCTGGGCTTCGAGCGCGAAGGTCTGCGCCGGGAAGACTGTGTGGTCAACGGCGAAGTCTCCGACTCGTGGATCTACGGACTTCTGCGCCGCGACTGGCAGGCCCTGTCTTTGGCGCAGGGCCCTGCTGCCGCGCCTGTCGGCAGCGGCTGCGATGCCGGCGCATCACGGCGCCTCGCGCTCGTCAGCCTGGTCGTCCACCGGTACGACGATGCCATTGCGTTCTACCGGGATCGCCTCGGCTTCGATCTCGTCGAAGACACGCGGCTCAGTGAGCACAAGCGCTGGGTGGTGGTCAGGCCGCAGGGGGTCTCTTCGGCCGGCGTGCTGTTGGCACAGGCGGCGACGCCGGAACAGGCATCGGTGGTTGGGCGCCAGACCGGAGGGCGGGTGTTCCTCTTCCTCGATACCGATGATCTGGATCGCGACTACCGTCTGTACCGCAGCAAAGGGGTGGTGTTCGTACGCGAGCCCTCGAACATGCCGTACGGCCGGGTCGCCGTCTTCAAGGACCTGTACGGCAATCTCTGGGATCTCATCCAGCCAGTGGCCAGTATCTCGTCAGTGAACAGGTAAGCCACCGCCCATCGATGCGGTCTCAGGGTGCGACCGCTCCAACCGTCACACCGGCGCTCTTCAGACGTGCCAGCAGTTGCGGCAGTTGCCGCCGTGCGCTGCGCTCGCCAGTGGCGCGGGCAGCCCGGAAGTAGCTGGGCAGCGGCGACGCAGCGAAGTCGAGTTCGGCGTGGATCAGGTAGTCGGCCAGTGCGGCCTCGGGTGCGATGCGGGCGCTGCGCCGGATCACGCGCTCGCGCTGCGCCGCGGATGCATCGGACGGTGCCATCTCGGGCCGTGGCGTCACGTCGACCGCGATCACGAACCGCGCCCCCGCCTGCCGTGCAGCGCGCACCGCCAGCGGCAGTGACTCGTCGCCGTCCTCGTACTCGATGCCTTCGATACCCACCGGCGACAGGATGCCCGGCACCGCGCTGGAGGCGCGCACCGCCACGCCGGCATTGCCGCTGCTGAAGAACACGGGCATCTTGTCGCTGCGCCGCGTGGCGCCCACCACCAGCCGCCGTGGCAGGTCTTCGATGGCCTTGTTGCCCAGCCGCGTGTTCACGTAGTCCTGCAGCCGCTGGCCGTGGATCCAGCCTCGGTCGGCAAAGGGCGAGAGGTCGAACAGTGTCAGCGGCCCGCCGTCCTGGGACAGCGCATCCAGCTCAGCAGCAGAGCGGCCGTCAGCCCAGAACGCGCCGAGCAGCGAACCCACGCTGGTGCCGACCACGAGGTCGACCTCGATACCGGCTTCTTCCAGCACCCGCATCACGCCGATGTGGGCATAACCCCGCGGGCCTCCGCTGCTGAGCACCAGTGCCACGCGCGGTCGGGGCTCCATGGGTTGCACGGCCAGCTGGGCCACCGGGCTGTCCGGGCCAGTGTGATTGAAGGCGGTGCAGCCCGCCAGCAGGCTGGCCGCTACGGCCGCAGCCACCGTGCCAAAGCGCAGGTTGAGTCGATGTCGCATGGGGCTTTGCTTCGCCATGGAAGAACTGCTGCAGGGCTGTGCACGGATCATGGCGGTCACATCCGTTTGGGTTGACAGTGTCTACTAATGCTAACCCAGTTGTTGACACTGTCAATCATCGGGTTCGAACCTCTTGGACCTGCCCCAGCCATCACGCCCTCAACACCAGGTTTGGTCAAGCCTGTGTTAGCTTCACCGCGGATGTCGATCACAACCCCCGTTACCCGCCATATGCCCCGCAAGAAGACAGAAGTGACCGCGCCCATGGCGCTTCGCGACGCCTGCATCGTGGCCGCACAGGAGGTCATTGCAGAGCGTGGCATCGAGAACCTGAGCCTGCGCGATGTGGCGCGCAAGCTGGGTGTTTCTCACCAGGCACCCTACAGGCACTACCCCAGCCGTGACCACCTGCTGGCCGAAGTGATGCGCCGCTGTTTCCAGCGTTTTGCGGCGCACCTGGATGCGCGGCGCCGATACGAGGATCCCGAGCAGGACCTGAACTCCCTCGGGCTGCAATACCTCACCTACGCTCAGGAACATCCGCTGGAGTACCGGCTGATGTTCAGCACCACATGGCCTGCAGCTGCGCTGGAAATGGACGTGGTCGGCGACGCCACGCATGCATTCGATGTTCTGCGCGGCGTGCTCAAACGCATGCATGGGGACAGCGCTGCAATGCGAGAGACCGTCGATCTCGACGCGATGTACATCTGGTCCACGGTCCATGGCTTGGCGGGCGTGATGAACAGCCAGTGCGTTGGCATGCTCGACATCAAGGCCTCGGTGTTGAAGCGTGCGACGAGGCATGCGATGGATCGCATGGGCGTCGGGCTCCGCGGTGCGGGCTGATTGGCGGGGCCGCCGGGTTCAGCCGCTGGCACCGGAAGATCAACTTAAGGTAAGGCCGGGCACGAGCACCGCGATCTGAAGTGCGAGAGCCAGTGGGGCTGCCGTCCACCGGTCCGCCGTGGCGTCACAGGGTTTTCATCTTCCTGTCGTTTCATTCGGGGGAGGAGTGGACGTATGCCCGGATCTTTCCCCTGTTTCGACCCGCTGACGCTGGCGCTGCTGCAGTGGCTGGCGCCGCCCCGTGTGCTGGACATCGGGGCCGGCGCGGGCAAGTACGGGCGTCTGCTGGCCCAGGCCTGCCCCAACGCCGTGGCGACTGCACTGGAGGCCGAGGCGGCCTACGCCCAGGACTACGGGCTGGACCAGCTGTACGGCGAGGTGGTGATCTCCGACGCCTGGGCCTGGGCCCAGCGCACGTCCGAGCTGCGCTACGACCTGGTGATCGCCGGGGATTGCCTGGAGCACCTGCCCAAGAGCCAGGGCCTGGACCTGTTGAACGCACTGACGTACCGCAGCGCCTGGCTGCTGGTGGTGGCGCCAGAGTTCGTGGTGCAGGGCGCGGTGGGGGGCGTGGCATCGGAGATCCATCGCTCGGTCTGGAGCGAGCGCGATTTCCACTGGCACGACCGCTGGGCCTGGGACAACTGCCGCACCCTGAGCTGGGTGCTGCTGCGCGGCTACCAGGCTTCGCCGCGCAGCCTGGAGGACACCGTCCGCCATCTCAACCAGGCCCAGCTGCCGGTGCTGGATTTCGACGGCAGCACGCCGGTGCGGCCGGCCTGGCTGCGGATGGTCGAGCACCCGCGCGATGTCAGCTACCGTGTGGCCTGAGGACAGGCACCGCGGCGGCCGCATCTTCGTCAGCATCGCCTCGTACTGCGATCCGATGCTGCCGTTCACCTTGCGCAGCGCCATCGCGCAGGCCAGCGATCCTTCGCGTCTGGTGTTTGGCGTCGTCGAGCAGGCGCTGCCGGGCCAGGGCTTCGAGACGGCTGCGGGCTGGGCGCGGCAGCTGCGGCACATCCGGCTGGACGCCGCCGCTTCGCGCGGGGCCTGCTGGGCGCGTGCACTGGCGATGTCGCTCTACCAGGGGGAGCCCTGGTTTCTGCAGATCGATTCCCACATGTGGTTCGAGCCTGGCTGGGATGAGCGGCTCATCGACCAGGCCCTGCAGTGCGGCAGCCAGAACCCGCGCAGCCTGATCAGCTGCTACCCCAACCCCTTTCGCATGCACGAGGGCCAGCCGCGCGCCGAGCTGGTCTCGCGCGCGATCCTGGCCCACGTGGTGCGCGAAGGCCAGGCCTTCGATGCCGCACATCCGGTGCTGCTGTTCGAATGCGTGCCGGTGCCCGGCGATGGCCCCTTGCCTGCGCTGCACCTGGCCGCAGGGGCGCTGTTCGGCCCCGGCCGGCTGGTGCAGGAGCTGCCCTACGACCCGCAACTGTTCTTCCACGGCGAGGAGCAGGCCTACGCCCTGCGCGCGTACACGCACGGCTGGGATCTGTACCACGTGCCGCGCATGCCGCTGTACCACCTCTACACCGAGACGGGGCTGGCCCCGCCGCGGCCCATGCACTGGGCGCCCGAGCACGATGCCCGGCGGCGCGAGACCTCGGCAGCGCTGACGGCCCATGCCCAGGCCCGGCTGGCGGCCTTGCTGTGGCAGGGCGCCGATCTGGGCGTCTACGGTCTGGGCCCGGTGCGCAGCCTGGCCGACTACGCGGCCTTTAGCGGCATCGACTACACGGCTCGCCGCATCGAGCCCCGGGCCTACAAGGCGCGCTTCGGGTACGGCTGATCAGGGTGCTGGGGGCGGCGGCGTGGCGGCGCCTGCGGGCGCGCGCAACGCGTCCAGGCGCTGGCGGGCGGCTTCGGCGCGGTTCTCGGCACGCACGCTGGCCAGGCCCAGCAGCGGTTCGCCGCGCCACCATCGGGCCGGGCCTTCGGCGCCGCGCAGCTCGTCCAGCAGTTCCAGCCCGATGGCATGCAGCCGTTCGTTGCGCTGGCGCAGATCGGCCACGCGCGCGGTGCTGGCAGCCAGCTGCGCCACCACGGCCTGGTTGGCTTGGGTGCGGCCCTGCAGCTCGGCCTGCAGGCTGGCGCGCTCGCGGGTGGCTTGCGCTGCCGCGGTGGCCTGGGTCTGCTGGGCCTGCTCGGCACTGGCGCGTGCTTGCTGCAGTTGCAGCCGCAGCTCGGCCAGCTGGGCGCGCTCGGCTTCGGATGCGGCCCGCAGCTGGCGCAGCTCGGCCTGCAGGCGCGCCTGGCCCGTGCCTTCGGCCTGCTGGCGGGCCTGCAGGGCGCTGAGCTCGCGTTGCAGCGCGGCCTTCTCGGCCACCGCCACGTCACGCTCTTGCTGCGCTTGCTGCAGGTTGCGCTGCAGGCGGCGCAGCGCTTCGGTGTCGCGCTGGGCAGGTTGTGCTTGTGCGAGCAGCGATGTCGTGGCCAGCACCAGGGAAAGGGCTATGGCGAGGGGCAGTGTGATCATGGCGCCCCGACTCAGAAGCGCGAATTCAGCTCGACCTGCAGCACGTCGACCTTGAAGGGCGCCGAGCTCAGCGTGCCGGTGGGAGCCAGGGGCGCGATGACGTTGTCGTCCAGGTTGCGCGTGCTCGTCCAGCGCAGGGCCAGGCGCAGGCTGCGGTCCAGCGCGTACTGGCCGCCCAGTGACCAGCCCTTGTAGTTGGTGCCGCCGCTGTGCCAGGTGGTGTCGGTGAAGCCGTCGGGCCAGGCGTCGCGCTCGGACTGGCGCAGCGCGCCGAAGATCTGCCAGTCGCCCGGCCGCTCCGTGCCCTGGCTGCCGATGAAGCCGCGCAGCTCGAAACCCTGGGTCTTCTCGGCCACCAGCGCCACGCGCGTGTCGCCAGCCCGGCGCTGGATGTCGGCCAGGTCGAAGCCGGTGTTCTTGACGTAGTCGAACACCACGCCCACCTCCAGCGGTGCGAAGGCCAGCCAGCGCAGGCCGGCCGTCACGTTCACCGGACGGAAGCGCGAGGCCAGGCCCCAGGTGGGCCGCGCCAGGCTGTCGGGCGCGTTGATGTTGATCAGCGTGTTGCCCTTGCTGCGCACGCTGTCGGGGTAGGCCGATCCGAGGTAGGGCACGGTGCCTTCGCGGGATCCGCTGGGGGGCAGGGTGCTTTCGCGCACGCCCTCGATGCGCTGGAAGTCGTAGTACGCCACGGCGAGCTGGAATTCCGTCAGCGGCTCGATGTCCCAGGACAGCGCAGCCTGCAGGCCCACCAGCCACTTGTCGCGCTTGTCGACGCTGAACTCCTGCAGAGGGAAAGCGCCAGCGCGCGTGTTCAGCTGCCAGTTGCCGCCGCCGCGCCAGCGTTTTTCCACCAGCACGCCATCCAGGTTCAGGTCTTCCGGCCACAGCAGTGTGCTGCCGGTGAAGGGCACGCCCATGCGCCCGGCTTCCAGCCGCCAGCGGGTGCCGGGCGTCCAGCGCACGAAGGCGCGGTCGAAGGTGGCGGTGAGGCGGTTGAACTGGTTGCCGAGCGTCTGCGAAGCCGAAGCAGGCCCGCTGGTGGTGCCGGTGCTCAGGCGCAGGCCGGCAATGGCGTCTTCGCCCAGCTCGGCCTGCAGGCCCAGCCGCGCGCGCAGCGTGAGGCGGTGGCGGTCGACGGTGGTGTTGACGAGATCGGGTGCCCAGGCCGGGGTGATGCCCAGCTCGTTCTGCAGCCGGTACTGGTCGGCCGGCAGGTTGCCATCGCCGAACAGCTCGGACTGCAGCCGGGCGCGCACGTCGCCACTGAGCGTGATGCTGCGCACCCAGGGCGGGATGCGCCAGGCTTCGGCCCAGCCTTCTTCGCGGCCCTGCGCCAGCACGTCGTTGCGCACCGCCTCGCGGATCTCCGCCCGTGCAGTGTCCGACAGGAAAGGCACGCGCTGCACCGGCCGTGCGCCGGCGGCCGGCGTGCCCCAGGCCGGGCTGGCCGGGGCTGGCGCCGAGGCGGGGGCCGGCGTCGCGGCCTGGCGCAGCAAGGCATCGGCCTTGTCGCGCGGCAGCAGGCCTTGTGCGACCAGGGCTTCGATCAGCGCCGTGGTCGTGGCGCGCAGCGACTCCAGCGCCGCCCGCTCGGCAGCGGGGTCAGCAGTCTGCGCGGTGGCGGGCAGGGCCGACAGGCCGCAGGCCAGCAGCAGGGCCAGCGGGCCGGCGGCGCGGCGGCGTGGCGCGGGGATGCAGGGGTGGGCAGGCATGGGATGGGCTCTTGGTGAAGCGGTGTGGAACGGCGTGAGGCGGCGTGAGGGGCGTGAAGCGGCATGAAGGCGGTGTCTTGGGTGCGTGCGGGCTGGGCGATGCGCATCACCCGGCGGGCTTGACGCTCAGGCGGAAGCGCATGGGTTGCACCAGGCCCGGTGGCGGCGGGGCAAAGCGCAGGCCCGCGGCGGTGCTGGCCTGCAGGGCGTTGCGCAGATCGGCGTCGGCCTGCGCGTCGGCCACGCTACCCAGCTCCCAGCGTTCCAGCGTGCCGTCAGGCTGCAGCCAGAGGCTGAAGTCGCCCGCCAGCTGCGTGGCTTCGCTGCGCAGCCGGCGCTCGAGCTCGGCCTGCAACTGCTGGCGCAGGCCCTGGGCATAAAGCCGATGCGTGGCGCGGTCCACGGCCTGGCCGACGTTGCCGGTGCCACTGCCGCCGACCACCGGGGCCCCGCCGCGGTACTCGTTGGTGACGCTGCCGGCGCGGAAGGGGCTGTCGCCATCGCCGGCCGGGCCTTCCATCTTGATCGGCGCTTCGGCGGGGGGCGTGTCCACGGGCGGGGGCGCCGTGGGCGGCGCGGCCTGCGGCTCGTCGCGCGGCGCGGGCTTGGGCAGCTCCTTGGGCGGTGGTGGCGGCGGCGGGGGTGGTGTGTCCGGCAGCACGGTGATGCGCGCCACCTGCCGCTTCGGGGCCGTGTCCTGGCCCAGCCAGTCGCGCAGGGCCAGCGCCAGCACGGTGGCCAGGCCCAGCGCCAGCGCTGCCGCCACCCAAGGCAGCAGGCGTCGGGCCGTGGAGGGCCGGTGCAGCGTGTCTTCAGCCAGCGGCATGGTGGGCCTCGCGTACCCTTCAGGTGCCGATGCGCGAGGTCACCAGGGCCATGTCGATGCCCAGGCGGTTGCACAGGTCGATCACGGCCACCACGGCGGCATAGTTGGCGCGCCCATCGCCACGGATCGCCACCGACAGCTTGGGGTCGCGGGCGAAGGCGGCCTGCAGTTGTGATTCCAGTTCCGGCAGGCTCACCGGCGCGCCGTTGATGAGCAGGGCGCCGCCGGGCATCACCTGCACGATGCGCAGGTCGCGCTTCTCGGTCGATGGCTTGTCGCTGGGCTTGGGCAGGCTGATGGCCAGGCCCTGCACCGAGGCCGTGGTCATCAGGATGAAGACCACCAGCAGCACATACGCCAGGTCCAGCATCGGCGTGACGTTGATGCTGTCGTAGGGCTTGGTCTCGGTGTTGACTTGCATGGTGCAAGGTCTCCGTTCAAGGCGCGCGGCGCGTGACGAGGCCGAGCTCGGTGATGTCCAGCCGCTTGGCCACTTCCAGCACCTGCATCACCGTGTCGTACTGCGCCGCAGCGTCGCCCTTCAGCACCACCGGCAGCGCCGGGTTGGCGGCCTTGTAGGTGGCCAGCTGCGCTTGCAGCTGCTCCAGGCTGACGGGGTAGGCATCGAGAAAGATGCTGCCGTCGGCGGTGATGGTGATGGCGCGCGTCTGCGGCCGCGCCAGGTTGTTGGCGGCCGACGTTTCCGGCGACTGCACCTTCACGCCCTGCACCGATGCCGTGGTCAGGATGATGAACACCACCAGCAGCACGTACGCCAGGTCGAGCATGGGCGTGACGTTGATCTCGTCGTAGGGCTGGTTCTCGGCCTGCACTTGCATGGTCGTGGCCCTGCCTTCAGCGTGCGCCGTAGTCTTCGGCGACGCGCGTGATGAACTCGTCGACGAAGATCTGCATGTCGGCCGAGATGTTCTTGATGCGCGACGCGAGGTAGTTGTAGCCAAACAGTGCCGGGATCGCGACCGCCAGCCCGGCCACCGTGGCCAGCAGCGCAGCGGCGATGCCCGGCGCGATGGCGTTCACGTTCACGTCGCCCGCAGCGGCAATGGCCGCGAAGGTGATCATCACGCCCACCACCGTGCCCAGCAGGCCCAGGAAGGGCCCGCCGGAGATGGCGATGGTCAGCCACACCATCTGCGAATTCAGCTTGTGCGATTCGCGCACCAGATCGGCGTCGACCGAGGCCTTCACCGCGTCCAGCGATGCGCCCGACAGCGGTGCGGCGCCGGGCTGGCCGACGCTGCGTTTCCTCAGTTCACGCAGGCCTGCGGCGTACAGGCGGTACAGCGACGAATGCGGGTGCGCGCCCGCCTGGTCCAGCGCCAGCAGCTCGGCCTTTGCGGCGCGGAAGCGGTCCAGGAACTCCCGGTTGTCGCTGTCGGCACGGCTGATGTAGCGCATCTTGAACCACAGCACCCAGGCCGCCTGCACGAACATCAGCCCCAGGATGATGATGACGACCCAGGCGTCGACGGTGAGGTTCTTCACCAGGATGCCCATGTAGCCCGGGCTTTCGCCGCCGCCGGCACCCTTGGCGTCTTCCAGCACGCTCTGCACCAGGCGGCCTTCGCTGCCCTGGGCGGCATGGGCGGCCAGCAGCCAGGCGTTGCTGCGCGCTGCAGCGGCCACCTCCAGCTGGTCCACCGCGGCCTGCAGGCCGGGGCCCAGGCTCAGCGCGGCATTGAGCTCGGGCGTGGCGACGGTGGCCTGCGCGACTTCTGCGCCATTGACGATCAGCCTGGCCTGGGTGCCGTTCAGCACCAGGGCCACCTGGGTCCAGCGGCCGATGGCGGCTTCGCCGCCGGCCAGAGCGGTCTCGACCACGCGTGCGGTCAGGCGGCCCTGGTTGAGCGCGATGTTCAGCGGGCCCCATGCCAGCAGCGTGCCGGCGTTGACGTCATCGGGCTTGAGCCAGAGCGACACCGTGACGGCAGCGCCCGCCGCCACGCGCAGGCCCTCGGCCGCGGGCCAGCGCAGCGCCTGGCCGGCCAGCCGCGCACCGCCGGCCAGCAGGGCGTTGGTCTCGGGCGTGATGGCGGCCTCGGCGCGCAGCGTGCCGCGCGCGTCCGCCCCTTGGTTGGCGGCGTCGTCGAAGGCAACGGCCAGCCGCGTGGCGCCGTCCAGCACGTCCGCCGCGGGCTGCGCCGTGGCCTTGGCATTGCCGGCATAGACATGCACCTGATTGGCGGCGCTGCCCGGCAGCAGCTGCGGCAGCTTCACCCACACCACGGCCAGCTCGTTGGCCGCATCGAAGCGTTCGACGCGGAAGGGCAGCGGCGTCTTGTCGTCGGCGGCCAGCACGCGCAGGTCGCGGCCGTCGGGCTGGGCGGCGGCGAAATCGAAGTTGCCGCTGTGCAGCCGCAGCGGCACGGCGACGTCGGCCAACGCTTCGCTGACGGCCACGCCCTGCGCCGTGGTGTCGATGGTGAAGCGCGTGCGCTGGCCCCAGGCTTCGTCCCACCAGGCGCTGGCCTGGCCGGCCAGCAGGCACAGGGCCAGGGCGAGCCCGAAGCGGTGCCAATGGGTGTGTCGTGTGTTCGGCATGTCGATGTGGCGCTAGGGTGGATGCAATGGACGAAGGCGATCGGGCGGGTGGGCTCAGCTGCGTCTTCAGGCGTCAAGGGCCGCTGCCGAAGCCGAGGAACTCCAACAGCAGGTTGCGGCGCGGGCGGCGCTTGTTGCGCTCGTCCTCGTCGTCCTTCGGGCGGGCCTGGCTACCCTGGGCCGCGCCGCTGTTGCTGCTGGCCAGGGCCAGCCCGGCCGTGGCGCCGCCCAGGTCCGGGGCCGGCGGTGCGCCGACGCTGCCACCGCCAAGCTGGATGTCGTCGCCGCGCACCACCTGCGCGCCCAGGAAGGCCGTGCCGCGCGAGGCGATGCCGGCTTCGCCAGCGCTGATCTCGCCGCGCGGGGCGTACAGGTCCAGGGTGCTGGCGGCGTCCAGCACGGCGATGCCGCTGCCCGAGAACGAGCCCGAGGTGTCGACGACAACGTTGCCGTCGCGGTCGATCGTCACCACCGGTGGCGGCGCGCCGGCCACGGTCTTGGCGCCTCGGCCGGCATCGATGTTGCCTTCGCTGCTCCACAGCAGAAGGTCCCCGCGCGCCAGCGTGAACACGCGTGACTGGTTGACGGCGAAGTCGCCGCGGGCCGCGGCTTCGATGTTGCCGCCGCTGGTGGTGATGATGCCGAGGTCGGACGCCGGCTTGCCGGCGCTGCCCACCAGCGCACCGGCATCGATGCCGCCGCCGGGCGCCAGCAGCCGGATGCTGCCGCCCTGCTGGCTCTTGATCTGGCTGGCCGAAAGCCGGATGTCGCCGCTGCCGCGCTGGCCCGGGTACAGCAGCTGCAGCGCCGCGTAGCCGGGGGCGTAGGCGGCATCGCGCGCCGGGCCCGAAGGCAGCCGTGCAGCGCTGCGGCCGGCGCTGCGCAGTTCGGCAAACAGCACGTCATGCAGCACCAGGGCGCGGCGTTCGGGCGACCACTGGGCGAACAGGTCACGCGTGTAGGCCGCCAGCGTGGATGGGCCCGCGCTGCGGCCCAGCGTGGCTGCCAGGGCCTGGGCCTGCACACCGGCATCGATCTCGGCGCGCCGCTGCGGCTCCAGCGCAGCAAAGGCGGCATCGGCATCGGCGGCGCTCAGGTCTGGCGTGCCGGTGCGTTGGCGCATGGCGGTCTGTCGCAGCGCCTGCAGGCTGGCGGCGCCGACGAGATCGGCGATGCGCAGGCTGCGCGTCTCGGCATCCAGCGCCTCGAACTCGCGCGCTGCCTGGCGCAGCGCCGCGCTGCCCACGGTGGGCAGCGGCTGGCCGTTCTTCTGGGCCAGGGCGGCGGTGTAGAGCTCACCGGCCAGCGGCACCAGGCCCACGCCCCCGCCCAGCAATTGCAGGCCACCGGCCAGGGCGGCGCGGTAGTCGGCCCCGGCCCAGTCCACGCCGGCGACCACGGTGATGCGGGCGCCGCCTGCCGACAGCAGGCGGGCGTTGTCCTGGTTGCCCACGGTCTGTACGCCCAGCGAGCCCTGCAGGTCGACATCGCGGCCGGCCAGGATCAGCAGGTCGCCTGGCCCGGCCAGGCGCAGCCGCGCGGCGGCGTTGTCGGCCATCTGCACGTCACGCCCGGCGCGCAGCACGCTCAGCTCGCCATCGGCCTGGTGCTGCACGAACAGGCTGGCGCTGCCGCGGCCCAGGATGTCCTGCCCGGCGACGATGACCAGCGGCCGCGCGCTGCGCAGATCGGCCTGCAGCGCGACGTCGCCGTCCTGGGCGACGATCGCCACCGGCTGGCGGCTGCTGGTGTCCAGCGTCGGGCTGTCGCCCACGGTCTGGCGCCATTGCTGCGTCAGCGCGGCGTTGGCGTTCAGCCGCGCCTGCGGTGCCGGCAGGGCGGCGGGCGACAGCGCGCCTGCGGTGATGCTGCCCAGGCTGACATCGCCCGCCGCCAGCACCTGAAGGCTGGCGTCCGTGCCGGCCGGCCGCTGCTGCAGAGGGGCTGAGACCGTGACGTCGCCCGACGGGGCGGCCAGCAGCAGCTGGCCCGGTACCTGGCGTGCGGCATCGGTGACGGTGTTGCGCGGGTCCTGCGACGGCGCAATCGTGGTGCGCGTGCCGGTGAAGCGCAGATCGCCGCCGATGCTGCTGGCTGCCAACCGGGCGCCGTTGTCCAGCCCGGTGATCAGATCGGTGCGGGCGGCGCCGCTGGCCTGCACCACGCCCGACAGCAGCCCGGTGCTGGTCGTCGTGCCCAAGGTCAGGTCGCCCTGCGCGCGCAGCGTCCAGTGGGTGTCGCCGTAGAACAGCTGCAGCCCGGGGTGCGACCGGCCCAGGCCGGTGATGGCTGCCGGCAGCAGCGCCCCGCCGGCCACCACGCGGGCCTGTGCGCCGCCACCGTAGAGCAGGCCGCTGACGACATCGCGCCCGGCTTCGACCGCCAGACTGCCGCCGGGCAGGAGCAGGCTTTCCTGCGGCGAGGGCGGGCCGCCGGCATCGGCTGCGGCGCGGATGCTGTAGCCGCTGGCGGGCGTGCTGGCCTCCAGATCGACCACGTCGCGCCCGGCCTGCACGCGGATGCTGCCGCCCCCGAAGGACGCAATGCCCTGGCGGAACAGGTCGTAACGCGTCCACCAGGCCGCTGGCGTGCCGGGGCTGGTCAGCCCGGTCTGGCGCCACCACCAATCGGTGACGAATTGCGCGGTCGGGCTGCCGAGCACGTCGCGCCCGGCCTGCAGCGTGATGTCGCCGGCATCGCTGAAGAACGGCCCCAGCGCGGCGTTGTTGGCCAGCCGCAGCGTCTGGTTGGGCAGCAGCCCCAGGCGCGGCCAGGCCGGCAGGCTGGCCACGTCGATCGGCGTGCCGGTGGTGTAGATGCGCACGGCGTTGTTGAGCAACTGCACGTCCCGCGCAGCGGCCATCTCGATGCGGCCCGTGGTGCTGCGGATGAAGACGTCCTGCGCTGCCGTGCCCGCGACCCGGCCGATGACGAGGTTGCCAGTGCTCGCCGGTACCGCCAGCACCGTGCGCGGATCGGCTGAAGCGAGATCGGCCCCGGCCACCAGCCGCAGCGACGCGGCGGCCCCGGCTTGTGCCAGCGCCGCTGGCGCCGCGCCGGCAAAGCCGTCACTGAGAGTGTGCGTGACCACCAGGTTGCCGGCGGCGCGCAGCGTCAGCGTCATCGGGGCCTGGCCGTTGCGCTGGGCGCTGGTGGGCAGGACGTAGTCACCCGTCAGGTTGAGGTTGCCGGTGGCGCGCACTTCGACGCCGGGCCGCAGCGAGAGTTTGGCCGCCAGGGCGGCGTCGGCTGCGGCCAGTCGCGCTTCGATCGCTGCGCGGTTGGCCATGAAGCTGTTGTTGTCGGCCTGCAGCGTGCTGTGCAGCAGGCTGGTGGGCCCCGGGGCCGGTGTGGGCGCGGGGGTGGGGCTGGCCGTGGGTGCCGCTGTTGGCGCCGGTGTTGGTGCGGCTGTGGGTGCGGCTGTGGGTGCGGAAGTGGGCGCGGAAGTAGGTGTGGCCGTGGGCGCGGCTGTGGGTGCCGAAGTGGGCGCAGCTGTGGGTGCCGGGGTCGGTGCGGGGCTGGGGCTGGCCGTGGGTGCCGCTGTCGGCGCTGGCGTGGGTGCCGCAGTTGGCGCAGCGGTTGGCGCAGCGGTTGGGGCAGGTGTCGGGCTGGCCGTGGGCGCCGGGGTGGGGGCGGGCGTCGGGCTGGCGGTCGGGGCTGCCGTGGGGCTGGCCGTGGGCGCCGGCGTGGGCGCAGCCGTCGGCGCGGCGGTAGGTGCCGGCGTGGGGCTCGCCGTCGGCGCGGCGGTCGGCGCCGATGTCGGTGCAGCGGTGGGCGCCGGGGTGGGCGCGGCGGTCGGTGTCGGGGTCGGCGCGGGTGTGGGACTGGCGGTTGGAGCGGCCGTGGGCGCGGCAGTCGGCTCAGCGGTGGGGCTGGCAGTGGGCGCGGGTGTCGGTGCGGGCGTCGGTGCGGGTGTCGGCGCTGAGGTTGGCGCTGCCGTGGGCGCCGCCGTGGGGCTGGCCGTCGGGGCCGGCGTAGGCGCTGGGGTGGGCTCGGGCGTTGGGGCAGGCGTTGGCGCCGCTGTGGGTGCTGGCGTCGGCGCTGCGGTGGGTGCTGGCGTCGGCGCTGCCGTTGGGGCGGCCGAGGGTTGGGTGGGTGGCAGCGGTGGGGTCACGCCGGGCGTGGTCGGGCCGTTGCCGGGGGCGGGCACGGTCGATGTCGTGGTGCCCGTGGCCACCATGTCGAACAGCACCGTCATGCGTTGAGCCCAGCTGTCGTCGGCCATCTGTCGCGGGGCGGGCGTGGGCAGCGTTGGCGGTGGCGGCACCGGCACGCCGGGCGTGGTGGGGCCATTGCCCGGCGCTGCCACCGGCGGGCCGCTGGGGCCCGGCGTGGGCGCCGGGGTGGGGGCCGCCGTTGGCGCGGCTGTCGGCGCAGGTGTGGGTGCTGCCGTCGGAGCGGGTGTGGGCGCGGTCGTCGGCGCGGCTGTTGGCGCGCTGGTGGGTGCTGCTGTTGGCGCGGCCGTCGGTGCAGGGGTGGGCGCCGTGGTGGGTGCTGCGGTGGGTGAGGCCGTGGGTGCTGCCGTGGGCGCTGCAGTCGGTGGCGACGTTGGCGCAGCGGTCGGCGCGGCCGTCGGTGTGGCGGTGGGCTCGGCGGTCGGCGCAGGTGTAGGCGCAGCCGTGGGCGCGGCGGTGGGTGCAGTGGTGGGCGCAGCCGTCGGTGCTGCGGTGGGCGCGGGGGTCGGTGACGCTGTCGGCGGGGTCGTCGGGGCAGCAGTGGGTGCAGCGGTCGGGGCGACAGTCGGGGCGGGTGTGGGCGACGTGGTCGGGGCACTGGTGGGTGCCGCCGTGGGTGCGGGTGAAGGACCGGCCGTGGGCGCTGCCGTGGGCGCCGGTGTCGGGGCGACCGTGGGGGCTGGCGTCGGGGCAGGGCTGGGTGCGGCGGTGGGTGCGGGTGTCGGACTGGCCGTGGGGGCCACGGTGGGGGCCGGGGTAGGTGCTGCCGTCGGTGCTGCAGTCGGCGATGCCGTCGGTGCGGCCGTGGGCGCGGCTGTCGGTGCCGGCGTCGGTGCCGCAGACGGTGTTGCCGAGGGCGCGGGCGTCGGTGCAACCGTGGCCGACACGGTGCCCACGTTGCCGTACACGCGCACGGCTTCGACCTCGATGCGGCCGACGCGGGCCAGGTCGGCGCGCAAGGGATCGATGGCGACGTCATTGCCGTTCGTGCCGCCGCCGGCGCGCGGGGCGCGCAGCAGCAGGCTGCCCTGGCCGGCGCTGCCTTGGGTGTCGACACTGGCGCCTGCGGGCAGGCCGATGCGGCCGTTGGCCGTGATCAGCTCGATGCGCCCACCCTCGCTGCCCGTGCCCTGGGTTTGCGCTTGCAGGCGGCTGCCGGCCAGCAGACGCAGATCGCCGCCGCTGGCCAAGGTGATGTTGGCGTCGTCGCTGCCGCTGGCCAGCAGGCTGCCGCCGATGATCAGCCGGCCGCTGTCGGCCAGCAGCCCGACGTGCTGGGCCTGCAGCGTCTGGCCCGCGCCCAGGCTCAGGTCGCCGCTGCGGGCGCGCACCGCCACACGGCCGCCAAACTGCACTGTGCCCGTCGCGGTCGCTGCCGGCGCACTGCCGGCCGCGGCCAGTTGCGTGGCCAGGGCGTCCAGGTCCAGCGCCTGTCCGGCATCGATGCCCAGCCGCGCGCCAGCGGCGCCGGGCGCCGATCCGCCGCGCAAGCTGGCACCCAGCACCACGCTGCCGACAGGCGCTTGCAGCAGCACGCTGCCGCCGTCGGCCAGGCTGGTGTTGCCCGTGGCGGCCAGGCCGCCGGCGCTGACATCCACTTCGGCACCGGGCTGCAGGCGCAGCTGGCCCAGGCTGGCTTGCGCCGTCAGGCTGCCCCCCGGCGTGGCCAGGGTGTTGCCGTTGAAGACCTGGCCCAGGCCGGCCAGATCGATGCGTGCCGTCGGCGCCAGCACCAGATCCCCCGTGCGGGCCAGCAGGCCCAGCGTGCCGGAGGGAAGGGTGATCTGGCCTGCCAGCCCGATGGCGCTGCCCTGCAGTTGCAGGCTGGCGCCCAGCGCACCGGTGGGTGGCGCCGTCTCGGCGGGTGCTGCGCCTGCACCTGCGGCTGCCGGCGCCGCGACATCGATACGCCCAGTGGCTGACCACTGCGATTGCGCGGCGGTCTCGCCCGTCAGCCGCTGGGCCTGCAGGGCCAGGTCGCCCGCCACCGACAGCGTGCCGGTGCCGTTGCCGCTGATGCTGCCGCTGGCCTGCAGCTGCGTCAGCCGCGTTCCGCCAATGGCCAGCGGGCCGGGGCCGATGCGGATGTCGCCGCCTTGCGCATCGGCACGCAGCGTGCCGGTGCCGGCCTGCGGTGCGGCCGGAGCGGTGCCGGCGGGGTTGGACAGGCCGATGCTCTTTGCCAGCAGGCTGGCGGTGCTTCCGGCGCTGCCGGGCAGCACGTTCAGCAGCGGCGCCTGCAGGGCCAGGTCCCGCATCCCGGCGCGGCCCAGGGTCACGCCGCCTGCCAGCTCCAGTGGGCCGGCACTGCGCAGCGTCAGCGCGTCGGCTGCGGTGGCCGACAACAAGGTGTTGCCCGTCAGGTGCAGGGTACCGGCCTCCGTGGGCGTATTGCCGCCCACGCGGATGGCAGGCGCGCCCAGGGTGAGCTCGCGCGCCTGCAGCGCTGCTGCGGGGTCGATCTGCAAGCGGCCGGTGGCTTCGGCCGTGACCTGCGCCGGCCCCAGGCGGGCGCCCGCACCGATCACCAGCACGCCCTGGCCCGTGGCCGCAGCGCCGGCACCGGCTTCGGCCGGGGTGCGCAGCAGCTCACCCGCGCCGGCGTTCGCGCGCAGCCCTGCGCCTGCGCCCTGCACGCGCAGATCGGTATCGCTGCCCGTGCTGGCCTCGCCGGAGTCGATGGCGGCCCCGGGCAGCAGTTCCAGCCGATCGCGGGCCACCAGGCTGATGTCGGCGACGTTCAGGGCCTCGCTGCCCGTGCCGATGGTGATCTGGCTCGCCAGGGTGTTGACGAGTCGGCTGCCGGCATCCGCCCCGGCGCCCGCCACACCGCGCGTGCCACCCAGCAGCAAGCTGGTCGCGCCGCTGCGGTTGAGCTGCCCGATGTCCAGCTGCAAGGCCCCCGTGGCTGCTGCCGTCGGCACGTTGCCGACCGCGATGCGCGGTGCCGCGATGTTGAGTTCGCCCCCGCTGCCGCCAGTGGCTGCGGCGAAGCGCAGGCTGCCGTCCAGCAGCAGCTGCTGCGATTGCAGGTTCAACGCGCCTGCATCGGCCGGGCGGCGCGCGGCGGCGGCGTCGGCAAAGAAGTCGTCGGCGCTGCTGACCCGCACTTCGGACGAACGCCGGGCCACGCTGGAGGGCGTGACGACGAACAGCCCGGGCAGGCTGTTGGCCTGGCCGGTATCGGCCGTGCCCAGGCGCGCGCCGACCAGGGTCGATCCATCCGGCAGCGCCTGCGCCAGGCCCAGCGCCGCGGGGGCCCGGCCGCTGGCAGGGCGCACCAGGAAGGCACCGGGCAGCAAGGCATAACGCGCCGGCAGCACGGCATAGGTGCCTGCGGGCAAAGGCGCATTGGCGCCGAAGCTGATCTGGCGGCCGAACGCCTGATTGGGGGTCTGGCCCGCGGCATCGGCTTCGGCCGCGATCACCGGGTTGATCGGCGCCACGCCGCGCTGCGTGGGCAGGACGGCAAAGGCGCCGCCAGCGGCGCCGGCAAATACATCGCGCGATCCGCCCGGCCCGGGGATGAATTCGTAGGCCAGCAGCGCGCCGCCACCGGCCAGATCGACGACGGCGCCAGCCGAGATGTCCAGCCGCGGCGCGCCCAGGTCGATGCGCTTTTCTGGCGCGCTGCTGCGCGTGTCGGTGGGCGAAAGCACGGTCCAGCGTTCGCCGCCACCCTGGGTGGTGCCGTAGAGCAGATCGACACCGGCGCCGCTCACCGAGGTCTCGCTGCCCGGCAGCAGCGCCACGGCGCTGCGCGCCTGCAGGCTGATCGTGCCCTGCGGCGCACGCAGCACACCGCCCTGGCGGATGGTGTTGGCCTGCAGGACCAGGCTGCCCCCGGCCGACAGCGGGATGGGTGGCAACGCGTCGCTGCCGGCCGCACGCGTGATGCTCAGGTCACCGCCCACGTCCAGCGTGAAGCGGCTCTCGGTGGTGGGCAGCAGCTGGGCGGCTTCGATCTGCAGGTCACCCGCCGTGCGCAGCTGGCCCCCCAGGCTGCCATCGCTGCGCGGCACGCCACTGGCGCGCAGATCGCCCTGGCTGCTGAGGGACAGGCCGGTCCAGCCGTTCCAGGTCTGGTTGCCCAGCAGGTCCAGGGTGGCGGCGCTGGCGCTGAAGCGGCCGCTGCCGGCGCTGGGCAGCGGGGCCGATTGCTGCGGCGTGGCCACCGCGCTGCTGTTCAGGGCCACTGATGCGGCACTGAGCCGCACATCGGCCGCCGTGTCTGCCGTCCCCGCTGCAGGCAGGGCGACGAACAGCGGCGCGTCCAGGCTGATGCGGCGTGCCAGTTGCAGCGACCATGCGCCGGCAAAGGCCAGCTCGCTGCTGGACCGCAGGCTCAGCTGGTCGACGCCCGAGGCTGCCACGCCGGCCACGCCCAGCTCGGCGCTGCCGCGCAGCGCGGCCAACTGGGCCGCATCGCCGTAGGCCGGCACGGCAGCAGGGGTGGCATCGGTCAGCGTCAGGCGGCGCGGCGGGCTGGCCAGCGCGCTGCCGTCACCGCCCAGGGTCACCGCGAGGCTGCCGCCAGCGCTGCCGGCCCGCGCTGCCGGTGCTTCGAAGCGGCCGCCCAGCACCGCACCCGGCGGCAGGATGCTGGTGGCGCCGGCCGGCACTTCCGGGCGCAGCTGGATGTCCAGCGCCCCGGCGGCGCTGGCCACGGTCTGCCGGCCGCCGGCGAAAGCCGCTGCCGTCCCGGGCAGCGCATCCAGCTCACCCTGGGCGCCCGTGGCTCGCAGCAGCGAACCAGGCTCCCACACCAGCACGGTGCTGCGCAGGTTGATCTGCCCACCGGCCAGCACCTGGCCGCGCAGCAGCCCATCGGTGGAAGGCGCCCTGAGCAGCGTGCCCGAGACATCGATACGGCTCTGCGAGCCCAGCCAGAGCACGCCGTACGGGTCTGCCAGCGCTTCGGTGGTGAAGCCGGTCTTGTCGAGCGTGACGCTGCCCCCCGGCGCCGAGACGGCGGCATCGAAGCGCAGGGTGCGACCGGCCAGGAAGCTGGCGCTGGCCAGCGGGTCGAGATCGAAGCGCGCACCGGCACCGGCCTGCAGCACGCCGCCTTCCAGGCGCGCGGCCAGGCCGGTGGACTGCAGAGTCAGGCTCACCGGCTGGCGCAGCTCGGGCAGCGCGGATTCCACGGCCAGGCTGCCACCCAGGGCGCTGCCGTCGGGCAACGCGCGCAGGCTGGCGTCGACACGCCAGCTCTCAGCGCGCGGCGCCACGACCGTGCCCGCCAGCACGTCGAGCCCCATCACACCGTCGACGCTGATGCGCGTGAAGCCGCCGCTGCTGAAGAAGCCCGGCGCCAGCAGCAGCAGGCTGTCGGCTGGGGCCAGGGGCCGTGGTGCACCGGGATCGGCCAGCAGCACCTGGCTGGCGCGCAGTGACAGCGTGCCGCCGCGCGCCCCGGTGAAGGCCAGGCCCCGCAATTCGCCCTGCAGCCTGAACGGCGTGTTGCTGACGTCGACGCCCACCCGCGGCGCGCTGGTCAGCGTGATGCTGCCGGCTTCGGCCGCCTGCAGGCTGCCAGCGCTGCTGATGCGGCCGCCGCCGGAGACGTCCAGCAAGCTGCCTGTGCCCAGGTCCAGGCCCGCGCCCGAACGCAGGCTGATGCTGCCCCCAGCCGTGCGCAGCAGCGGCGCGTCAGGTGCGAGGCGGCGGTTCTGCCAGGCCCCGGCCGTGCTGAGGGTGGCCCCGGTCTCCACGACGATGGCGCCGGACAGATTGCCGCCCGCGCCATCCAGTGCCGCGGTTTGCGCGCTGAAGCTGCCGCCGGCGCTGAAGAAGCTGCCGCCGATGCGCAGGCCGGCAGCCCCCCGGGCAGCCAGGCTCAGGCTGGCGCCATCGGCCAGGCGCAAGCTGGCGCCGCCGTCGATGGTGAGATCGCGGTCCGTGGCCAGCGTGATGCGGCCGAAGCCACCGTCCTGCAGCGTGCTGGCGGCCACGCGGCTGGCTGCGGGCAGCGCGGCGGCTGGTGGGTCGGCCCAGAACGCGGCGACGTCGGCGTCGCCGGGCTGGGCGGGGCGGGCCGTCAGGCGCAGCGCGGTGTCGACGCCCGTGCCGCGGAAGGCGGCGCTGCCGAAGTCGCCGCCATTGACCAGGCTGCCCAGGCTGAAGCGGCTGGCAGCTGCCACCGCATCGCGCCCATCGCGCTGGCGCTGGCCCAGCGTCACCTGGCCGCGCAGCTGCCCGTCGATCAGGCCCTGCGGTGCCAGCACGGTGATGCTGCCGCCGGCCCGGCCTTCGACATAGCCTTCCTCGCGCCGGCCCAGCAGAGCGGCGCTGTAGGTGGGCAGCAGGCCCCAGCGGTCTTGCAGCCGGGCACGCCCGCCTTCCGCATCGCGCGCGGTGAAGCCGCTGTCCACGCCTTCGATGGCCAGGTAGCGCTGGTCGGCCGGCGCATCGTTGAGCGTGTAGCGCTGGCCGTTCTCGGCCAGCAGCACGCTGGGCGCGACATCGGCGGCCAGGAACTCCACGCGTCCGCCCGAGACATCGATGCGGGCACCGGGGTGCAGCGCGGCCAGGCCGGTGCTCTCCAGCGCCACGCTGCCGCCGGCGGAAAGCCTTTCCTCCACGCTGCGCTGCACTGCGCCGGTGTAGCTGCTGGTGTCGCCCAGGATCGGCACGCCGCGTCGCAGGTCGAAGGTCACACGGCTGCGGAACAGCGGGCCGTCCTTCTGCAGCGGGGCGTCCTTGAGGTCGTTGCTGCCCAGCAGTTCGGTGGTGACGAACTGCCGCGCCACGGACACCTGGGCCGTGGTGGTGCCGGCCACGTCGATGACGGCGCCGTTGGCGATAGTCAGCCGCGCGAGCGGGTCGCTGCTGCCGGGCTGGCCGGCGGCGCCGCGGTCCTGCAGGGCATCCGTGGCATAGCTGGGCTGGCCGGCACGGGCGCGCACGATGGCCCCCGGCGCCTCGATGCGCGCGCCCTCGCGCATCTCGATGCTGCGGCCCGAGAGCTCGATGCGCGACGTCGTGAAGCCCGTACTGTCCGAAGAACTGGGCTGCACCGCCAGCGGCTGCCCGTCGCTGCCCAGCGCGACGTCAGGCGTGATGCTGATGCGCGAGCCGGCATCCAGCGTCAGCGTGCCGCCCTGCGTGGCGCGCTTGTTGATCACGCCGCCGGCCGCGCCCACCACGGCCGTGGTGCCGCTGCGGGCCAGCAGCAGCACCGATCCGTTCTGGCTGACGCTGGTGCTGGCGTTGATGCGGCCGGCTTGGTTCACCGCCAGGCCCACCAGCGTGGTGTTGCCGCGCAGGCTGTTGATCTCGCCGCGGTTTTCCACGCTGCCGGCACCGGCCACTTCCACCAGCAGGCCGCGCAGGGCGGGCACGCTGGGGTTCACCTCGCTGGCGTAGAGCGGCTCGCGCGTCGGGTCCTGCAGGTAGATCTGATCGCCGGCGGCCAGCACGGTCTGGCCGTCGGGGGTGCTGATGCGGCCGCTGTTGCGCACCTCGGGCGCGAACAGGAACACGCGGCCGCCGCTGGCGGTGCTGATCTGCGCCCCGGCCTGCACCTCCACGAAGCCGCGGCCCACGCTGGGCTGGCCCAGCGCCACGTCGCGCGCGAAGCTGGGGGCGTTGCCGTAGATCGTCTGCGTCAGGCCCAGCTCGTAGTCCTCATCGGCCACGTTCAGCGTGCTGACCAGCAGCGAACGCACGTTCACCTGCGCCTGCGGGCCGAACAGCACGCCGTTGCCGTTGAGCAGGAAGACCGTGCCATTGCTGCTGAGCTGGCCGTAGATCGCGCTGGGCGAGGCGCTGCCCAGCACGCGGTTGAGCGCCGTGCTGGCGGCATCGGGCATCTGGAAGCGCACGCTGCTGTTGGCGCCGATGTCGAAGCTCTGCCACTGGTAGATGGCGCGCGGCGATGTCTGCTGGATCAGCTGGTCGGTGCCGCCGCGGGCGTTGGGCGTGTTCACCGGCGCCGTCGTGGGCCCGGTACCCAGCACGCGCCAGCCCGGCAGGGCCGGGCGCGGCACGGTGTCGCCGGCCGGCACGGCCGGGCGCGGCGCGCTCTGCGCCACGGCTTGCAGAGGCCAGACGGCGGCCAGCGCCATCATCAGCGGCGTGAGCTGCGCCGCCAGGCGCTGGGCCATGCGGGCGGGGCGCTGACGCGGGCAGGGGCGGGTGTTTGCAAGCATGGCCGGGCTCAGAAGTTGATGCCCACGCGGCCATGCCAACGGGGCTCGCCTTCGGGGTTCTGGCGCGCCGGCTTGTGCGGCCAGGCCAGTTCAAGCTCTGCCGACCAGCCGGTGCCGGCCGGCGCGCCCAGCCCCGCCATCGCACCGCGCAGCTGCAGGCCCAGGCCCGTGCCCAGCAGCGCCACGCGCGCCGCCTGCCCAGGCAGCGGCTGCAGGGTGCGCACGCGGGCTGCGTCGACGAAGGCCAGCAGCCGCGCGTCGGCCAGCCAGGCGTCGCGCATGGCGCCGGCCGGGGCCAGGTTGGGCGATCGCCACTCGGCGCTGGCCAGCAGGCCCAGGTCCCCGCTGGCTTCGCCTTCGAAATAGCCGCGCACGGTGCCGCTGCCGCCCACGCTGAGCTGCTCGCCGCCCATCAGCGGCTGCTGCGCCCACTGGCCGCCGCCACGCAGCACCAGCAGGCCGCCGGCCAGCGGGCGTTCGTGCCGCAGATCGGCCCTCAGCGCGACGAAGCTGCCGTCCGCGCCCAGGCGCCGGCAGGCGAACTGGTCGACCGGGCCGATGTTGCCCGGGCAGTCGATCCTGCGCGCCAGCAGCTGGCCGATGCCGAAGCTCAGCGTCGTGCCCAGCGTGGTCTGGCTGCGGCCCTGCGACCAGCTGCCGGTGTACGCGGCCTGGAAGGGCAGGTAGCGCAGCGGGGTGGACAGCTCGTCGCTGCCGGCGAGCACGCGTTCGCGCAGATCCTTGAAGTCGCCGCCCAGCACCACGGTGTGGCTGCTGTCGGCCAAGAACCAGGTCTGCGCATGGCGCAGCCCGACGGTGACGCCGCGGCCCAGCACCAGGGCCGCGCCCAGCGGCTCCAGCGCGCTGTCGGACCAGATCAGGCTGCCCAGCCAGCTGGCCTGGCGCCCGGGGCCGCCGTTGTCGTCGGGCACGGTGTAGTTGGCCACCAGCACCTGCGATTGGCGGGTGTTCTGCGGCGCGGTCACGGCCGTCAGCGCCAGGGCGTGGTCGCGCTGGAACAGGTTGTCCCAGCGCAGGCTGAGGTTCAGGCGGTAGGGCTCGGTGTCGGCCGCATAGCGGTTGCTCAGCTGCAGGCCGCCGGACAGCGGCAGCTGGTCGTTCACCTTCAACTCGGCTTCCACCGTGCCCGGCTCGATGCCAGGGCGCAACACGGGCTGCACCTGGCGCGCAGCTGTGCGGTTGACCTGCGCCAACTGCTGCTGCACGACGTTGAAGTTGGGCACCTGGCCCTCGGCCAGTTCAGGCACGCGCTCGCGGATCGCGCCCTGCGAGAAGTAGCGCGAGCCCGACACGCGCAGCCGCTCGATGCGGCCTTCGATCACGACCAGCCGCAGCAGGCCGTCGCTGACGCGCTGCTCGGGCAGGTCCACCAGCACCGTGAGGAAGCCCGCCGTCTGGTAGGCGCGCTCCAGCGCGGCGCGCGCGCCCTCGGCATCGGCCAGCACCCGCGACGGGCCCATGAAGGGTTGCAGCGTGCGCTCCACCACGGCCGGCGCCAGCCGCGTGTTGCCTTCGACCTCGAATTCCAGGATGTCGAAGCGCGGCTCGTCGGCTGGCGGCTGCGCTGGCGTCTGGGCCAGCGCGCCGGCGGGCGCGGCCCAGAGCGCCAGGCCCAGCAGCCCGGCCGCAACAAGGGAAGCAAGGGACATCGGGTGCGCGGTCGTCTCGGTGGCGTGGATCAGCCCGCTGCGCCCAGGCCGGCCGCGGTGCGGCGCCGGCGCAGGGCCCAGCCCATCCACACCAGGCCAATGGCAAAGAGCCCTGCGGTGCGGGGTTCGGGCACGGGGCTCAGCAGCGCAGGCAAGCCGGTGTCATCGGCCGACAGCGCCGCCACGCCCAGCGCGGTGATGGCGGCCGCGGCGCCGATCTCCAGCCCCCCTGCGCCTGCCAGCCCGGCCACGGGCTCGATGAAGTAGCCGCCGCTGTACTCGGTGCGGTCGATGGCCGCTGCGAACTGCCGCGTGCTCGTCAGCAGCACCGGGCTGAAGGCCGGCAGCGTGAAGCTCAGCAGGTACTTGCCCTGCCACTCAGGCAGGGTGGTGGCGGGGTCGGTGGCCTGGATGAAGCCCCAATAACCATCGCGCCCGTTGGCCGGGCCGGCGCTGTTGCCGTTGTCGAACTCGTCCACCAACACGCGGGCAGTGGCCAGATTGCTGGTGCTCGAGCGCGTGACGTAATAGAACCAGGACGAGCGGCCCACCGGGTTGGTGGCACTGAAGGGCAGGAAGCTGCTGCCGCCGCGCGGGCCCAGCCCGAGCGGGTTGCCGTAGTAGGCCAGGCTCTCCGCCTCGACCGACGAGGCCAGGTTGGCGACCGCGTCGCCGTTCACGCTGAAGTCAGGTGCGACGCCCAGCGTGCCGTGGGTGCCGATGATCTGCAGGCTGTTGAAGAAACGCTGGACGTTGGCGTTATTGACGCCCTGGGAGAAGTTGTTGTTGGTCGTGCTGCCGATCGTGGCTTCCGAGCCCTGGGTGACGGTGCTGAAGAGCCGCTGCTGCCCCGCCCCGGCGCCGCCCGTCGAGTCGAAGGCCACCACGGACCACTCCAGCCGCGCGGGGTTGACCTGGCCAAGGAAGCTGTTCCAGTTGGGCGAATCCAGCACGAAGAAGCGCTGGTAGCCCTCGTTCTGCTGGGCGATGACGAAGAAATCGTCCATGCGGATGCCCAGATCGAACGTGTACGAGACCGTGGCCACGGTGTCGACGACGTTGAGGAACAGCTCGCCGTTGCCCGACTCCGGGCGAAAGATCGCCGCCTGTGCTGCCGTCGACGCCAGCAGACCAATCGCCAGCAGCTGCTGGCCGACTTTCAGTGCACGCATGAATCCTCCAATACGCATGCCGAAGCCCGCTTGCGCGGGCTTCGGCCGAACCGGCTGTCAGACGCGGATTACTTGGCGAACAAGGGCGCCACGCAGCTGGCGCCGCCGCGGGTGACGCGCGAACCAAAGGTCACCTCGGCCGCCGTGCCCGTGCCGAAGGCGCCGGCATAGCTGTCGGGCAGGGCGGCCACGCCGTTCTGCGCGGCGGCGGCCAGCAGGGCCAGAGACGAGGGCTTGCCCGCCTGCCCGATGAAGCCGCTGATGAAGGCTTGCTGGTCGGCGCTGAGCGTCGCGAACTTGTCGTTGTGGTACTGGGCGGTGGATTCGAAGAAGTACTCGTACTTGCCGGCCTTGACGTTGTCGCGGCTGGGCGCGACACCATCGATGCGGACATGGCGCCAGCTCGTCCCCGCTTCGTTGTTCTCGCGCGAGACGTGGCCAATGGCGTAGGCGCCGGCGGTTTCGGCTTGCGCCAGGCAGCTGGTGACGTTGCCCGTGGTCGAACCTTCGAAGACGAACAGGTTGCCCGTGGTGCCGACGTTGGCCACGGCGTTGGTGTTGGGCACCGATGAATCGGCGTTGGTCAGCGGCACAGCGCCGGCCACGGTGTTGCAGGGGAAGCCCGTGAGGAAGGCATTGGCCGAGGCTTGCGTCCCCGAGCCCGCGACGCGCCGGCACACGTTCACGCGGGTGGCGCGCTTGGGGTCGGTGGCGCTGACGATCGGCTGCCAGCCCAGGCCCGAAGACGGGTCCTGCAGCGAGCCATTGAAGTAGGCCGCGGCTTCGATGCGCGACATCGACGGCCGCTGGGCTTCGTCTTCACTGCCCACGACCAGGCCCTGGCGTGCCTGCAGCGCGTCCCGCAGCGACCGGTTGACGGCCACGCCGAACACGGTCTGGAACAGCGGGGTGATGGTCAGTTCGCCCAGCTGCGAGCTGCTCAGGCCGGCCTGCGGGTAGGTGGGATCGTCCGGCGGCACGTTGACACCCTGGAACAGTGCCGGCTCGGCGTCCGACAGGCCGAACATCGGCACCTGGGCCTGCTCGGTCGTGCAACGGTAGTTGGGCTGGCCGGCGCCAGGGTTGTCCACGCGCGTGCCGCAGGTGGCGGCGGTCAAGGCCAGGAAGCTGCGGGCCGGGAAGGGCGGCTTGGCGCCGAAGTAGACCGGGAAGATGCCCTGGCCCGAACCGCCGATGTCGCTCTTGAAGAAGGCGACCTTCTTGCCCGGCAGGAAGGGCGAATCGGACTTCAGCGTGCAGGCGTAGACGCGGTGTGCGTCGCCCGCGGCCGTGAAGCTGACGCCACCGAAGCTGGTGTTGGCAGCGCTGAAGTAGACGCTCAGGTCGGCAGTGCAGTTCTGCGTGAACAGGCCGCCGATCACGTTGCGCAGCGCAGACGCGCCGCTGGCGTAGACCTTGACGACGCTGGGGTCGGCCACTTCGGCGGGCGTCAGCGCCCAGGCCTGGGTGAAGGCCGCCAGCGCGGCGGTGGCGATGAGATGCTTTTTCATGTCGGGCTCCGGTGGATGGATTGCAGGGGCTTCGGGCGAGACGATCCCTCCGCCTGCTCAGGACGGATCAATGGGTGAGTGATGGGCGCAGGCTGGCGCCTGCGGCGCACGGCGGGCCTGCATGCCTGCAGGCCTGCCGGCCGCGCCGCTAAACCGGGCTCATCCCTGCAGCGGGCTGAGCGCGTTCGGCCTGCGGCGGCCGGGCGCGTCAGGCCTGGCGCTGCTGGCGGCGGCGCACCACTGCGCCGACGGCCAGCAGGCCCACGGCCAGCATGCCGTAGGTGCCGGGCTCGGGCACGGCATAGGCCAGCGTGGTGCCGTCAAAGCCCCAGGTGGCGTAGACGCCTTCGGGCGACAGGAAGGGGTCGACCAGCACGCGGGCACTGGCCAGGTTGCTGGTGCTCGAACGCGTGACGTAGTAGAAGCCCGAGCGTTGCCCGACCAGGTTCGTGTTGTTCCACTGGGCAAAGTTGTTCAGGTTCTCGGTCAGGCACTGCGGGCGCGTGAAGTAGGCACAGCCCGGCTCGCTGGCCGGGTTGAAGCTGGACCCGTTGATGCTGTAGTCCGGCGCGGTACCCAGCGTGCCATGCGTGCCGGTGACGTTGACCGTGTTGAAGAAGGACTGCACGTTGGCCGAGTTCACGCCCGAGCTGAACTGGTTGTTCGACGTCGTGCCGATGCGGGCGACGGTGGCTTCGAAGCCAGCCGCTTCCTGGCGCGCCGTGGTCAGCAGGCGCTGGAAGCCGGCACCGGCACCGCCCGTCGAATCGAAGGCCAGGACGGCCCACGTGGTGTTGGCCAGCGTGCCGCCGCCGGCGGTCATCGCGCTCAGGAACTGCTGCCAGGCGGCGTCGCCGCCGAGGTTGAAGCTCGGGGCGTAGCCCGGGGTCTCGCCAGAGGCGATGAAGGTTTCCAGCCGGATGCCGGTGTCGAAGATGTAGGAGACCTGGGCGACAGGGTTGTTGACGGCCAGGAAGAGCTCGCCGTTGCCGCTTTCAGCGCGGTCGATGGCAGCGTGTGCAGCGTGGGCGAACAGCGCGGTCAGGACGGCGGCGATCAGGGTGCGTTTCATGCTTTCTCCAGAAGGTTCTTGGGACCGTGTCCGGCGTTGGCCAGAGCCCGGCGGGGTATCGATATCCGAAGGGACCAGCGCCCTCCGCTACGGCGCAAATGTTGGCGAGGATTGATGAAGAGATCACGCACACCGTGGGCGCCGAGATAGTCCGAACGACCCACACGCTGGCCCGAACGGTCCATCGACAGGGGCTGCTCCCCCCGCGAATGAGTGCCTGGCCATCGCAGCGTTCATGAAGCCGCATCCAGCTGCCCGGACTTCATCGCCAGCGCCACGGCTTGCGCGCGGTTGCTGGCGCCCAGCTTGCGCAGGATCTTCTGCAGATGGTTCTTCACCGTCAGCGGGCTGATGGCCAGCACGCTGCCAATCTCGTGGTTGCTCTTGCCGTCGCGCACCCAGCCCAGGATCTGTCGCTCCCGCTGGGTCAATGTCGCGCCATCGGTGGCTGCAGGCACTGGCGCCGGCAAGGCGCGCGGTGCGGCTGGCAATGCCAGGTTCAGCGCTTCCTCGGTGGCCACCACCTGCTGCCAGGTGCTGTGCAGGGTGGGCAGCAGCAGATCCAGCATGCGCAACACCTGGCCAAAGCCGGTGACGCTGGCCGGCACCACCAGCAGGAAGATCGTCTCCAGCTCATGCGGCCGGCCGGGCCGCCCCACCCCATGCACGGCCAGGTGGGCATCGCCCAGTTCGTTGCGCAACTGCTGGGCCGCAGGGGCGCAGGGGCCGATGAAGTACGGCAGGCTCAGCAGCAGCGGGCGTCCCCGGCCTTCGGTCCAGGCTGACATGCAGCCCTGCAGCAGCACCGATTCGGAATCGGACAGCAGCCGCAGCAGCCCGGGGCTGAAGACGACGCTGTGAAAGATGTCGAAGCCCAGCTCGCGTCGGCTGCGCTGCCAGTGCCCGCAGGACACGCCGATATGCGGCAGCAGCCGCACGACGTGGTTCTGCATCCAGCCGAAGAACTGGTAGCGACGCACGACCTGCCGGGAAGCTTCGACCAGGCGCGCCAGGCATTCGCCCTGCAGCGCGGTCAGCGGCTCGATGCAGGGCTCCAGCCGCATCGGTGCCGCGTAGACGGCACGCACGGCAGCCCGGGTATCGCTGGCGGGGTGCAGGGGCTTGAAGGTCATGGCCGGGTCACCGCGGGCCGCGCCGGGCGTTGGGGCTGGGGGGCCACCACGAAGCGCCAGTCACCCACCGTGGGTTCGCTGCCGGCTGCAGCCTGCACGGGGACCGGCAGGTCGTGGATGCGCCTTGCCGGCTGGCGCGAACGACTGTGCAGCCCGGTGATGCCGCCCTGGGCATCGCGCAGCAGCTGCCAGTCCGGCAGGCCGGTGACGGGGTCGGCATAGATCTGCCGCAGCCAGTGGCGCGGCGGGACGGTGCGCCGGTCTTCCAGCAGTTCTTCCAGCGTGGCCGGCAAATCAGGCCCGCCCGGCGGCGATGCCGCCTGGTAAGCCTGCAGGGCCGCGCGGAACTGCTGGCCGCGGAACAGCAGCTCGGCTTCGCGCTCGCGCTGCATCTGCAGCGGCCAGCTCTCGCCCAGCCGGGCCAGGCCAGCGCCCGTGATGGCCACGAGGAAGATCAGCAACAGCAAGGGCATGGCCGGGCCGCCTACCAGTCCGCCACCAGCTGGCCGTCGCGGCCGCGCGCCGCCGAGCCGCTGCGCACGTCGTAGACACCGCCTTGCAGCGGCAGATCGGGCGGCGGTGCCAGTGGCACCCAGGTGTCGCGGCGGCCGGTGTAGGGGTCTTCGGGCAGGGCGCGCAGGTAGCGCAAGGTCACCAGCGTGTCGATGTCCTCGGGGTAGCGGCCGCGGTCGGCGGCAAACCGGTCGATGGCCTCGCGCATGACGGTCAGGCTGCTGCGCAGGCTGACTTCGCGCGCGCGCTCGACGCTGCCGAAGAGCCGCGGCGCTGCGATGCTGGTCAGCAGCGCGACGATCGCCAGCACGACGATCAGCTCGATGAGCGTGAAGCCCCGCTGCGGCTGACCAGTAGCAGGCAGGATGGGACGGCGATGAGTAAGCATGCGGGCTACCAGTCGGCATAGGCGCTCCCGTCGAGCGCACGGCGCTCGGACCGCGAGCGCAGGTCGAACACGTCGTCCCCGGCAGCGGGCGCGCCGGGCGGGCTGGTGCTGGCGCGCAGCGCCCAGGTCTGCGCGGCCTCCAGCGCCGGATCAGCAAACGGGTCGCGCGGCAGACGGCGCAGCAGCACCAGTCGCGCGCCGTCGCTGCTGGGCTGGCCGGTGTCGTCCAGCAGGGGCGCGCCTTCGACCAGCACGGCCAGGCTGGCCGGCCAGACGCTGCCGCCCGGTGAAGGCGCGATGCGGCGCGCCAGCACGGCGTCGCGGTGCGCGTCCAGCGCGGTGCGCACGGTACGCAGCGCCTCGCGCAGGGCCTGCTCCTGCTGGCGCTGTGCGACCAGCTCATGCACCGGCCGGGCCATGGCCACCAGCATGCCCATGATGGCCAGCACCACCAGCATCTCGATGAGGGTGAAGCCCCGCTGCTTCACGGCGCCGCCCCGCTGCCACCCGCTGGCGCAGCTGGCGCTGCTTCCTGTGCCGGCACCTGAACCTGGCTTTCGCCCTGCACGCCCACCGGCGCGCTCGCCCGCACGTCCACCGTCTGGCCCGCCGCTGCCGGCAGCACGCGCAGCACGTGCACGGCCGAAGCCCCGGGCGCCAGGCTGAAGGGCCACTGCCCGCTGTCGCCCGCGCCGCTGCCTGGCTGGCCGGCAGCGGCGACGGCGGCACTCTGCAGCAGGCGGCCGTCCCAGCGCAGTTCGCCTTCGACGGCCTGCGCGCCGCGGTTGAGCAGCGTCACTGACACGGTCTCCCCCACGCGGGCACGGCGCGTGATGTCGATCTGCAGGGGCTCGGGCGCTGCGGGCGGGGCAGTGGTCGTGCCATCGCCGGGCGGCGGGCTGGCGGCCGGGGCTGGCAGCGCGGCCCCGCCTGCGCGTGCGGCGCCCAGCTGGGCGCGGCTGCCGTCGCGCAAGCGCAGCTCGGGCTGGCCGGGCTGCGCTTCGGTCCCGGCCTGCAACGTGCCGGCGCGGCGGCTGGGCGGCTGCAGCTGGCGCACGATGCGCGGGGTGATGAGCATCACGATCTCGGTCTTGATGCGCGAATCCGCATGCACCCCGAACAGCCGGCCCAGCAGCGGCAGCTCGGTCAGCCGCGGCAGGCCTTCGGCACGCTGGCGGTCCTCGTCGCTGATGAGGCCGGCCAGCACCTGCGTTTCGCCATCGCGCAGCCGCAGCGATGTCGTCGTCAGCCGCGTGCCGATCTGGTAAGCCAGTGACCCCGAGGGCCCGCGTACTTCGCGCAGCAGGTTGCTCACTTCCAGCGCCACCTTGATGATGACCTCGTCGTCCAGCTGCACGCTGGGCTCGACGTCCAGCTTCAGGCCCACGTCCAGGTAGGTGACCGACGCCGAGACGCCGACGTTGACCGCTGCCGTCGTCGTGAAGACCGGCAGCTTCTCGCCGATCTGGACCTTGGCCTTCTCGCGGTTGCGGGCGCGGATCGTGGGGTTGGCCAGCAGGTTGGTGGTGCCCGCACTGCCGCGCAAGGCCAGCACCAGCGCCGGGTTGAGCACGCTGCCGCGCAGGCCGGTGGCCGACAACGGCACCGAAGCCACGGCCCCGGGCAGCCCGTAGCTGATGCTGGACGGCCAGTTCAGCCCCAGGTTGTCGAGCCGGTCGCTGGCCACTTCCAGCACCTCGACGGCGAGCGTCACTTCGGGCTCGGGCAGGTCGATCGTGGCCACCAGCGCTTCCACCAGGGCCACGGCCTGCGGCGTGTCGCGCACGATCAGCGCGTTCAGGCGCTCGTCGGCATGCAGGTCGCGCGTCCGGGCCATGGTGCGCACCATCGGCAGCACCTGGCGCACATCGGCGTTCGTCAGGAAGAGGCTGCGCGTCACCAGCTCCAGGTGTTCGCGCTGCTTGGCCGCGGTGTTGGGGTAGACCAGCACCGTGTTGTCGTTCAGCGTCTTGCTGGCCAGCTGCTGCGTGGACAGGATCACCCGCAGCGCCTCTTCCAGCCCCACGCCGCGCAGGAAGACGGTGACGCGCGTGTCGGCGCGCACCTCGCGGTCGAAGACGAAGTTGATGTTCGACGCGCGGGCCAGCGATTCGAACACCTGCCGCAGCGGTGCTTCGCGGAACTCCAGCGTCACCGGGCGCTGGAAGGCCGGGCCCAGCGTGGCGGCACGGGGCTCGGGTACCGGGCCTGCTGCCGCAGTGGGCAAGGCCATGGGCGCGCCGGCGCTGGGCGGGCCGGGCTCGCGCGCTGCGACTGGTGCACTGCCGCCCTGCGCGGTGCTGCGCAGGGCCGCCGCCAGGCGCGCGGTGCGGGCATGGTTGGGGTCCAGTGCCTGCAGGCGGTCCAGCAGGCGCTGCGCCTCTTCGGGCCGTCCGGCAGCCAGCGCCAGATCGGCCTGCGTCAGCGCGCGTGTCAGCAGGCGTTCGCGCTGGCGGCCATGGGCGGTCAGCAGCTGCGGGTCCTGCGGGCGTGCGCGCAGGGCCTCGTCGATCGTGGCCAGCGCTTCTTCGTAGCGCCCCTCTCGCGACAGCTGTTCGGCGCGGTCGATGGCCTGGCTGGCGCATCCGGCCAGCAGCAGCACGCACAGGGCCAGCAGCGTCGGCAGGGTGGCCGCACGGGCCCCGTGCCGGCGGTCGGTGGCGGCAAAGTGCGCAAGCGACACCGCAGCCCCTGTCGGTGGCGCATGCCGCGGTGGGCGCTGTGGTTGGCGTTGCGGGTTCACGACTGCAGCACCTGGATCAGGTCGCCGGTGGCCAGCCAGACGACCTCGAGCTGGGTGTCCCCCACGCGCTCGACGCGCCAGCGTTGATCGATCAGGTCGCCGGCACGCACGTTCAGCGTGCTCTGCGCATTGGCCAGGAAGGCCTGGGCGCCGTTGCCGTCCTGCAGCCGGCCGATCCAGCGGTACGGAAACGCCGGCGGGCCGGGTGGCGTCGCCGCCGATGCCGGCGCGGCCGCGGCCGTGGCTGCGGCAGCGGCCGGGCGGGGTGTGGGCTGGCCATGGGCTTGGGTGGCCCGAGGGTGGGCTGCCATCTCGTCAGGCAGGCTGGCCCAGGCCGCCAGGGCAGCGGGTTCGGCCAGTGGCCAGGGTGCCGGCCAGCGGGTCGGCGCAACTGCGGCGGTCGGGCGCGCAGCCTGCGGTGCCAGCACGCGATCGGGCAGCAGGCCGGCCGCCGCGTCCTGCGCGGCCGGGTCGGGCATGAACATCGTGGCCGTGCTGGCCAGCACGCTGCCGGCCAGGGCCCACTGCAGCCACGGCTTCATTGGCGCGTACCCTCGGGCCGGGCTTGATGGAGCAGGCGCCACCGCAACTCGATGCGCAGCCGGCCCTGCGCATCGGGCTGGCGTTGCACCTGCAGGCTTTCCAGCGCCAGGGCCGTGTCATCGGCCAGGGCGTGGGCCAGGAAGCGGCGCAGATCGCCGTAGCGGCCCAGGGCCTGCATTTCCAGCACCAGGCTCGCACCCGGTTCATCCACCCGTTCGCGGCTGCGCTGCACCTGCAGACCCTGGCGGAGTGCCCGTTGCAGCAGATCGGCAGTGCGCTGGGGTGCCTGGGCTGCGGGCGGCCAGCGCGGCGCTGCAGGGCGCTGGGCCGGACGGGCCAAGGCCGCGGCTTCAGCCAGCGCGATGCGTTCGCGCCAGGGCGCCAGCCAGACGCGGTCCAGCAGCAGCGCGAGGGCCATCATCGCCAGGCCCAGCGCCAGCAGGCCGTTGGCACGGGTCGCCAGCGTGGCCGAGGCGAGTCGCACACGCGCGTACTCGCCCTGCAGCGGCACGGGGATGCCTGCGCGCGGCGCCATGCCGGATGCCCCGTGCGGGTTCATGGTCGGCGCCCCGCAGGGGTCGGCTGGGCGACGTTGGCCGCGATCTCGAACTGCCAGCCGCTGGCGCTGGCTTCGCTGCGCGCCAGGCTGACGTCCCGCCACACGCCGCTGGCGCGCAGGCTCTGGGCGACCGTGCGCGCAGTGGCGTCGTCTGCGCTGAGCCCTTGCAAGCTGGCCCGGCCCTGGGCATCCACTAGGAGCTGCGTCCATCGCAGGCCTTCGACCGTGGCCGCTTCCACCGACTGCAGCACGGCCGGCCAGGGGAACGCCAGCCCGGCCGCACGCGGATGGCCGGGCGGCGCCGGTATGGCAATGGGCGCAGCGGCCTGCGTGGCCGCCACGGCCTGCTGCAGCGTGGCGGCGTCCCAGGCCACCAGCGCCAGCATCGCCAGGCCACAGGCCACGGACAGCCAGGGCCAGGGGTGGGCCAGGCGAGCCGGGCGCATGAAGTCCGCGCCCTTGAGCGGGCCGCTGCGCGCCAGGTCCACCCCGTCGCCAGCCGGCCGCCAGGGCAGGGGCTGGCTCAGGTCACCCAGCAGCACCAGGCCTTCGCTGCCGGGCAGGGCGCCTGGTCCTTTGGCCAGCCCCGCGCCCAGCGCCACGCAGCAGCTGCGCCGCTGGGCCGGCATCGCCAGGAAGAAGTCTTCCAGGCCCGGCAGGTCGGCCTGCAGCATGCGCCTTCGCGTCACGCAGCGCGGCTTGCCGCGCACGAGCTCGATGACCGTCACCAGCCGGCCTTCGACCACCAGCACCGTGGCGTGCAGCGGCTTGGCCAGTGGCGGGTGCCAGGCCAGGGCGCAGAGCAAGGCGGCGCGCCACAGCGGGGTGATGCTGGAGATGCTGTGGCCACAGCCACGGGCCAGATCGCGCCAGGCGCGGATCGGCTCGCCGCTGGCGGCTGCGGGGTACTGCCAGGCCGTGACGCCATGCCCGCGTGCCGACCAGGCTGCCTGCGGCCAGTGGGTGGCCGCGTCGCCGTGGTACTGGGCCTGCAGGCGTCGCGCCCAGGCCAGCCGCGCAGCGTCGTCGGCCAACGGCAGCGTGGGATCGCAGGGCCACTCGTGCAGCAGCTCGCCAGCGATGTGCAGGCGCACGCGGCGGCGCGTGCCGGCGGGCGGGGCGGGCTGGCTGTGCGCCCAGTCGGTCAGGTCGTCGAAGCAACGCTCGCCCTGCCAGAAGCCGCGTGCGTCCAGCACCAGATCTGCCGCCGCGCTCGTGCGCAGGGCCTGCAGGCGCTGGCCGCCGTGCGCGGCGGGCTGGGCCAGGTGGGGGGTGTCAGGTGCTGCCGATGACACGCTCGAGCTCCTCCTGCGTGGTGTGGCCGGCGCTGACAGCGGCCTGCGCTGCCTGCTGCAGGCCCTGCAGCCCGGCGGCCTGCGCTGCAGCGCGCAGGCGCGACATCGGGGCCCGGGCCACCACCAGCTCGCGCAGCTCGTCGTTGAGCAGCAGGAGCTCGGCAACCGCCATGCGGCCGCGGTATCCGCTGTCGCGGCACGCCGGGCAACCCACGGCCCGGCGCAGGCGCGGCGCTGGCAGGTTGTGGCTGGCAGCGGGTGCCGTGGTGGCCGCCGTGGGCACCGGTTCGGCGCAGGCTTCGCACAACCGGCGCACCAGCCGCTGCGCGACGACGGCGTTGAGCGCCGAGACCAGGTTGTAGAGATCGATGCCCATGTGCGTGAAGCGGCCCAGCACGTCCAGCGCGTGGTTGGCGTGCACGGTGCTCAGCACCAGGTGGCCGGTGAGTGCGGCCTGCACGGCGATCTGCGCGGTCTCGCCGTCGCGGATCTCGCCCACCAGCACGCGGTCCGGGTCGTGCCGCAGGATCGAGCGCAGCCCGCGCGCGAAGCCCAGGCCCTGGCGGTCGTTCACCTGCACCTGCGCCGCCGCCGGCAGGTCGTACTCCACCGGGTCTTCGATCGTCACCAGCTTCTCGCGCGTGTGGTCGATGGCGCCGAGTGCGGCGTACAGCGTCGTCGTCTTGCCACTGCCGGTGGGGCCGGTGACCAGCATCAGCCCGTGCGGCGCACGCGCTTGCGCCAGCACGGAAGCGGCCAGCGCTGGCGGGTAGCCCAGCGACGCCAGCGTGATCTGCCGGCCATCGCCCAGGAGCGCGCTGCGGTCGAGCACGCGCACCACGGCGTCCTCGCCATGCACGGTGGGCATGATCGATAGCCGGAAGTCGATCTCGCGCCCGCGCACGGCCAGCCGGAAGCGGCCGTCCTGCGGCACGCGGCGTTCGCCGATGTCGAGCTCGGCCATCACCTTCAGGCGCGAGACGATGGCCTCGGCCAGGGCGCCCTCGTCGATCTCGCGCAGGGGCTGCATCACGCCGTCCAGCCGCACGCGCACCTGGGCGCCGCGCGTGCGGCGCTCGATGTGGATGTCGCTGGCGCCGTCGTGCAGCGCATCCAGCAGCAGCGCGTCGAGCAGGCGCACGGCGGGGCTGGCCGCCTGGCCCAGGCCGGCCAGGCTGATTTCCTGCAGGCCGGCGTGCGCCGCCTCTGGCTCGCCCGGCCCCGCAGCCGCCAGGCCAGCCGTGCCCAGGCCATCCAGCGCGCGCGAGCCGGCTTCTGCCTGCTGCAGCCAGCGGGCCAGCTCGCCGGGCGGCGCCTGCAGCCAGCGCAGCGGCTCGCCCAGCCGGGCTTCCAGCATCTGCAGCAGGTAGACATCGCAAGGCCGCGCGGCCAGCAGCAGCAGCCGGCTGGCCGGGTCGCGCAGCAGCACCGCGCGGTGGCGGTTGGCTTCCACGGCCGACCACAGCCCCGGCTCCAGCCGGCAGGCTGGATCGACCTGTGCAGCGGGCAGCGTGGCCTGCGGCTTCATCCCACGGCCTCCATCAGGCTGAAGAGCGGCAGGTACATCAGCACGACGACGGTGCCGATGACGCCGCCGATCAGCAGCATCAGCGCCGGGTTCAGGGTGCGGGCCACCAGGTCGGCCAGCCGGCTGGCTTCGTCGTCGTGGAACGCGGCAGCGCGCTGCAGCATGGTGGCCGTCTGGCCGCTGCCTTCGCCCACGCGCAGCATGCGCTCGGCCACGGGCGTGGCCAGGCCCTGGGCCTGCAGTGCCTGCGACAGCCGCTGCCCGGCTTGCACGCCTTCCAGCGTGCGCTGCAGGGCCGGGCGCAGCGCCGCCGGCAGCACGCCCATCAGCAGCGGCAGCGCTGTGGTCAGCGCCAGCCCGGCCTGCAGCAGCAGGCCCAGGCCGCGGTACAGCCGCGCCAGCGCCAGCACGCGCAGCTTGGGGCCGAGCAAGGGCAGCCGCCACAGCAACAGCGCGCTGCCGGGCCTGGCGCGCAGCCAGCGCCAGGCGGCCCATGCGGCCACGGGCAGCAGTGCCAGGGCCGCCACGCTGGCCTGCGGATGCTGCCCGGCCCAGCCGCCCAGGCGCAGCAGCGCGGCCGATGCCGCGGGCAGATCCTGCCCCATGCCCTGGAAGATGCCGGCAAAGCGCGGCAGCACGTAGAGCAGCAAGAACGCCAGCACCCCGGTGCCGGCCAGCAAGAGCAGCAAGGGGTAGACGCTGGCGGCTGCCACCTGGCGGCGCAGCGCCGTCGTCCAGGCCAGGTAGGCTGCATGCTGGGCCAGCATCACCGGCAGCTGGCCCGTGCGTTCGGCTGCGCCCACCAAGGCCAGGAAGAGCGGGTCGAAGTGCGTGGGCGGGGTGGCCAGGGCGGTCGACAAGGCCTGCCCCTGCTGCAGCGCATCGCAGGCCGGTTGCAGCGCATCGCCGCCGGATTGGTCGCGCAAGGTCTGCAAGGCTTCCAGCACGGGGATGCCTGCCGCCAGCAGCAGGCCCAGATCCTGGCTGAAGTGGCGCAGGCTCTCGGCATCGGTGCGGCGGCCCGCGCCGGCCCGGTCCGGCAGGGGCCGCAGCCGCACCAGCTGGGCGGCATCCACGCCCAGCACGGCGGGCACGGCCTGCGCATCGCTGGCCTGCACGCGCAGCCGCTGCAGGCCGCGCGTGGCGTCTTGCCACTGGACGTCGAACACCGGCATGGCGCGGCTATGCCTACCAGTTGCCCAGGTCGGCGTTGTCGCCTTCACCGCCCGGGGCGCCGTCGCGGCCCAGGGTGTAGAGGTCGTATTCGCCGTGCTCGCCGGGCGAGCGATAGAGGTAGGGCCGCCCCCAGGGATCCGGCGGCAGCGCCTTGGCCAGATAGGGGCCCTGCCAGCGGCTCTCGTCGCCCGGTGCCGCCTGCAGCGCTGCCAGGCCTTGCGCGCTGTCGGGGTAGCGGCCGATGTCGAGGCGGTACTGGTCCAGGGCCTTGCCCAGCGCGTCGATCTGCGCCCGCGCCACCTTCACCTCGGACTTGCCGAGCTGGGCAAACAGCCGGGGCCCGACGAATCCGGCCAGCAGGCCCACGATCACCAGCACCACCAGCAGCTCGAGCAGCGTGAAGCCGCGGCGGCCTGCGGGGCGATGGGGGGGAGGAAGCATGGCCTGATCCATACGGCTCAGACTAGAAGGCTCTCGTGTCCGGTGCGTGTAGGACGCGTGAGGGATCGGCGACAGCGCTGATCCGTTCGGCTCATCCGGGCTGCCGGCTGTCATCAGACCCCAAGATGCGCTGCCTAGAGTGCGGCGCATGAAGCCTTCACGCCGCCCCTTTGCTGCCCCGCCGCTGCTGGCCTGCGCGCCGGCTTGCGTGCTCGCGCTCACCCTGGCTGCTGCGCTGCCGGCCTGGGCGCGGGCCGTGCCCGCCGGCCCTGCGGCTACGGTGCCCCATGCCATGCCCGCCGTGCCTGCCGGCCCGGCCAGGCAGGCGCTGCTGCAGCAGCGCGAGCCCGCGCTGGGCCTGGCGCCCAGCGACACGCTCTACCCCAGCCAATGGTGGCTGCAGCCCCTGGCGCCGGCGCGCGCCGGTGTGGCCGACTTCAGCAGCGCCTGGCTGCGCACCACGGGCAACCCGGTGTCGGGCAGCGGGGTGGTGGTGGCGGTGCTGGATTCGGGCATCACCTCGCACCCCGAGATCAACCCCCGGCTGTTGCCGGGCTGGGATTTCGTCAGCAACCCGGTCTACTCGAACGACGGCAACGGCCGCGACAACGACCCGCTGGACCCGGGTGACGCCATCACCGACGCCGACCGCACCGCCAACCCCGCCGCCTTCAGTGCCTGCCCGCCGGCGCCGCGGTCCACCTGGCACGGCACGGTCATCGCCGGGCAGCTGGCGGCGACCAGCAACAACGTCGAGGGCGTGGCGGCGGCCAACTGGTTCACGCGCGTGGTGCCGGTGCGCGTCGGCGGCCAGTGCGGCGCGTCCGTGGGCGACATCATCGACGGCATGCGCTGGGCCGCCGGCCTGCCGGTGGCCGGCGCACCGCTGAACCCGAACCCGGCGCGCGTGATCGTGGTGGGCTACGGCGGCATCGACGCCTGCGACGCTGCCAGCAGCGACCCCGCCGTGGCGGCCACCGCGCGGCTGTACGAAGCCGCGCTGGCCGAGGTGCGGCAGGCCGGCGCGCTGGTGGTGGCGGCGGCCGGCAACCAGCGCAGCACCGTGGGCCGGCCTGCCAGCTGCCGCGGCGCCTTTGGCGTGACGGCGCTCAACCGCGAAGGCTTCAAGGCGGCCTATGCCAATTTCGGCAGCGGCCTGGCGCTGGCCACGCCTGGGGGCGACGGCGGAACAGGCGGCACCTGCGACGCGGAGCTCGGCGACGGTGGCCTGCTGTCCACCGGCAACCTGGGCGAAACGCGCAGCGGTGCTGCCGGCTATGTGGCCGCATCGGGCACCAGCTTCGCGGCGCCAGCGGTGGCCGCAGCGGCCACGCTGATGCTGGCGCTGAACCCGGCGCTGAGCGTGGGCCAGATCGAAGACGGCCTGCGCCGGTCGGCGCGCCCCTTCACCGAGGTGCCGGCGCTGGGCAACTGCAGCCTCGCCGGCAACCGCAGCCGCTGCACCTGCACGGCGCAGACCTGCGGCGCCGGCATGCTGGACGTGCCCGAAGCCCTGAACTTTGCCGCTGCGCCCGCCAACTGGTCGGCCCCGGTGCGCACGCCGCTGCGCCTGAACGACAGCCGCACGCAGACCTGCGCTGCCTTGCTGGGGCTGCCGCCGCTGGAGCCGGATCCGCCCGTCAACCCGCCGGTGACGCCGCCCGTCACGCCCCCCGTGACGCCCCCCGTCACACCGCCCACCACGCCACCCACGGGCGAGGCCGGCGGTGGGGGCGGCGGTGGTGCGACATCCTGGCCCTGGCTGGCCGCGCTGGTGCTAGGCACCTGGCTGCTGCGCCGCCCGCGCTAGCGCCGGCCGGCGCACCGGGCTCAGGCCCGGCGCTGGCGAAGCACTGCGCCGCCGATGAGCACGGCCCCGGCCAGCAGCAGCACCGCGCTGGCGGGTTCCGGCACGGGGCTGATCGTCACGCGGTAGGCGAGGAACATGGTGTCCAGGTTCTTGCCATCGTTGTAGGCCGCGCCGGCGTGGAAGCCGTCGGTGGTGGCGAAGTCGTTGTCGTTGGCAACGAACAGGAAGTAGTCGTAGGGCCGGTCCGGATCCAGCGCCGGCAGCAGGGCCAGGCCCTCCCACTTCTCGCTGAGGTTCTCGAACCCGACCTGCAGGCCATTGGTGAGGCCGAAGCGGTTGAGCTGGCTGCGGTCATTGATGTTCAGGAAACCCGTTCTTGCCGCTGCCGTGATGGCCGGGTTCAACACGCCGCCCGGGGCGATCTGCGTTTCGAAGGATTGGCCCAGGATGTTGGTCGCGCCGGCGAGATCGATGATCTGCACCTCGCGCAGCAGGCTGGTCTGCGTGCCGACCTGCTGGCCATTGCTGTCGCGCGGCAGCATCAGCAGCTGCGTCGAAGACAGCGCCAGCAGCTCGCTCTGCGCCGCCACCAGGGTGGCGCTGCCTTGCTGGAACTTGGGCAGCTGAACGACGTACTCGCCCGTCAGGCGGATCTGGTTGGGGTCGCTGATGTCATAGGTGAAGACACGCGTGTTGTCGCGGCTGGCGGCGGCCGTGGCAGCGGTGGTGGTGTTGATGTCCTGCCGCGCGGCGCTTTGCAGGCCCACGAACAGCGTGCGCCCGTCGGGAGACACCGTCAGGCCCTCGAAGCCCTGGTTGTTGGCCCGGCCCGCGCTCGGGTTGGCCGGCAGCGGCGCGGGCTGCCCGGTGGTCGGGTTGTTGCTGCTGTAGTCGGTGACGCCATTGCGCAGCGGCCGCACCGAGGCGGCCACCTCCAGCGCGCCGATGAAGCGCCCATCGGGCGCGAAGCGATAGATCGACGGCCCGTACTCGTCGCTGACCAGGCGTGAGCCGTCGGACAGCACCACCACGCCTTCGGCGTCCAGCGCCAGCTTGCCGTTGAAGGCCTGGGGCAGCTCCGGCAGCCCGAACGCGGCCGGCCTCGCGCCGCCCGTGGCCACACCCCCGGGCACCGGGTCCAGGCCGGTGAACGTCTGCGTCAGGCCCGTGGGCAGGGTTTCGTAGAGGCGCGTGGCCTGGGTGAGCGTCAGGCCGATCTGGTTCTGCGGCAGGCCGGTGGCGCCGGCGGCTGCCGGTGTGAAGCTCATCTGCAGCGTGTTCAGCCGTGGCGCGTAGTCGATCGTGCCGGCGATGTTGTAGCCGCGGTCGGGTGCGGCCAGGAAGGTGCCGGTGTAGGTGTTGCCCACCCGCGTCCAGCTGGCGGCGTCGGCCCACAGGCCGCTGATGGAGCCGAAGGTTTCGCCATGCTGGTCGCGCAGGTTGGCCGCCATGCGGCCCACGCCCACGAGCTCCTGCACCGTGAAGACCGAGCCGCCGAAGACCATTTGGGCCTGGGCCGGCAAGCCCATGGCCAACACGGCGGCCAGCGCCATCGAAGTACGCAACATGACAAACCCTTCACGATCCGATTGGTCGCCGAATGCTCGGCGGGCGTGATGACAGGCTTGTGACCACGATGGCGGTGCCCACCCCGCTGCGGGCACCCCCTGGCGCCCCGCCTGCCGCCATGCCGTGAAGAATGTGCGCGGCGTCGACTCAGGCTCCGGCGTGTCGCGGCTTGGCGCCGAACAGGCCCTCGATGGGTTCCGGGCTGTGCAGCAGGAAGCCCTGCGCATAGTCGATGCCGATCTCGCGCACGCGCGCCAGGACTTCCGGCCGGTCCACGAACTCGGCGACGGTCTTGATTCCCAACACCCGGGCCACGTCCACGAAACAGCGCACGGCGGCGGCGTCCAGCGGGTCGTCGATCAGGTCGCGGATGAAGCTGCCATCGATCTTGAGCAGATCGACCTTGAGGGTCTTCAGGTAGCCGAACGAGGAAGCCCCGGCCCCGAAGTCGTCGAGCGCCACCCGGACCCCGAGCGCTCGGACCTGGTCGATGAAGATCGCGGCGTCTGCCATGTTCGTGACGGCTGCGGTTTCCGTGATCTCGAGGCACAGGCGCCGGCAGGCCGTGCTGCCGGCTTCGGTCAGTGCGTCGATGGCATGCCGGTGGAACGCCCGGTCGCCCACGGATTGCCCTGACAAGTTGATGCACAGCATATCCAGGACCAGCGCGTCGCCGATGGCCTGAATCTGCTGCAATGCGCGCCGGAGCACCCACCGGTCGATCCGCGTGGCCATGTGAAAGCGCTCCGCGGCGGGCAGGAAGGCCACGGTCGGGATCAGTCGGCCGTCGCTGTCCAGCATCCGCAGCAGCACTTCCGCATGCAGCCCCGGCGAGCCATCGCCAAGGGCCTGGATGCGCTGGGCGTAGAGCACGAAACGGTCTTCATCCAGCGCCTGCTCCAGGCGCGTGGCCCACTGCATCTCGCCCTGCCGTGCCCGCATGGCCTGATCGGTATCGAACCAGACATGCACACGATTGCGGCCCGCCTCCTTGGCGGCGTAGCACGAGGTGTCTGCCGCCTGCATGGCGGCGGCCGTGTTGGTCCAGCGGCTGTCCACCGGCACCAGGCCGATGCTGGCGCCGATGCGGAAACGCCGCCCGTCGTGCAGGAATCTGAATTCCTCCATGCGGTCGCAGATCAGCTGCGCCACGCGTTGAGCCCGGTCGGAGGTGCAGTGCTCCAGGATGACCGCGAACTCGTCACCACCCAGGCGGGCCAGCGTGTCGCGCGCACGCACGGCCTCACGCAACAGCTTGGCCACCTGCTGCAGGAGCTGGTCGCCCACCGAGTGCCCGCACGCATCGTTCACGAGCTTGAACTGGTCCAGATCGATGTACAGCAGGGCGTGCTCGCTGCGTTCTTCGTGGGCCTTGTCCAGCGTGCGGCGCAGCCGGGTCTCGAACTCTGCCCGGTTGACCAGGCCCGTGAGGGCGTCGTGCGTGGCGCGGTAGCTCATCTCGCCGGAGAGCCGGCGCTGCTCGGTCACATCGTGGAAGACCAGCACCACGCCCAGGATGTCGCCACTGGGGTTGCGGATCGGCGCGGCCGAATCCTCGATGCCGAACTCGTCGCCGTGGCGCGAGATGAGCACGGTGTGGTTGGCCAGCCCCACGATCTTGCCCTGGGCCAGGCAGGTGGCTACCGGGCTCTCGGTGGGCTGTCGGGTCTCTTCGTTGACGATGTGGAACACCTGGGTCAGCGGCCGCCCGATGGCTTCACTCGACAGCCACCCGGTCATGCGCTCGGCCGCCGGGTTCAGCCAGGTCACCTGGCTTTGGGCGTCGGTGGTGATCACGGCGTCGCCGATCGACTGCAGGGTCACGCGCAGCAGCTCGTGCTGCTCCGCCAGCTGGTTGGCAAGCTCGCGCAGCGGCGTCACGTCCCAGTTCACGCCCACCATGCGCAGGGCTTGGCCCGCGCCATCGCGGGTCACCCTGCCAGTAGCGCGAAGGTGGTGCACGGAGCCGTCGTCCCAGACCACGCGGAACTCGGAGCGGAAGTCTGTAGCGCTATCCAACGACGACTTGAACTCCTGCTCGACCCGGCTTCGATCGGCGGGGTGAAGGTGACGAATCCAGAGCGGGTAACCGTCCGTGCCCGGGCCCTTGGGCAGGCCGTGCAGCTGGTACATCAGGGCATCCCAGGTGAGCACACCGGTTTGCAGATTCAGCTCCCAGACCCCGATGCCACCGGTTTCGGTGGCCAGTGTCACGCGTTGCTGGGCGGCCTCCAGGGCCAGGCGATCCTCGACGCGTCGGGTGATGTCCTGGAAGGCGCCGAACAGCCGCACGGGCTGGCCGCCCTCGAACTCCGCGTGGCCCACGGCACGCACCCAGATCCTGCGACCGCCTCGCTGGATGAAGGGCAGCTCCAGATCCCAGTCCTTGCCGTCGGCCATGGCCTGCACCACGGCGGCTTCGACGATGGGCCGTGCTTCCGGCGCATAGAAGTCGATGGCCTCGGCCAGTCGCGGCTGGTAGCCGGGGTCGACACCATGGATGCGACAGGTCTGCTCTGACCAGCGGATGCTGCCACTGGCAATGTCGACTTCCCAGCCTCCGACCTGCGCCAGGGCGCCCGTGCGATTGAGCAGCTCCTCGCTCTTGCGCACGCGGTCTTCCTGCGCCTTGCGGGCCGTGATGTCCAGGTGGGTGCCGAACATCCATTCCGGCTGACCGTCCGCGGTGCGCGTCAGCACCTGGCCGCGGTCGAGCACCCAGACCCAATGGCCATCGCGGTGCCGCATGCGTGCCTCGCATTCGTAGGCCGCCGTTTCGCCCTTGAAGTGCGCTTCGAGCAGCGCGCTGCATCGAGCCAGGTCTTCAGGGTGGGCCAGACCGGCCCAGGTCTGGATGGTGGTGGGCGACAGTTCGGCCAGCGTGGCCCCGACGATCTCGGCCCAACGCTCGTTGAAGCGTGTTTCTCCGGTCTGAACGTTCCATTCCCAGGTGCCTGCGCCAGTGCCCTGGATGATCGCCGCCAGCCGTTCGCGTTCCTCCTCAAGTGCGCGGCGCGCTTGCCAGCGCTCGGTGGTGTCTTCCACCAGACCCACGTAGCCGGTGAGCTCTTCCTGGCCACCGCGCAGGGCACGCGCCACGGCGCGCACATGGCGCACGGTGCCATCGCGGCGGCGGACACGGAACTCCATGTCGAACTCTTGTTCCAGCGCGGCGCTGCGCTGCCAGCGGGCGAACACTGCGGCCTTGTCTTCGGGGTGCAGTGTCTGGTTCCAGCCTTCGCCCAGGGCTTCGACTTCGCTCAGACCGTAGATGGCCTGCCAGCGCGCATTGGTGTAGACGCATGCGCCGGCCGCATCGGTGGCAAACACGCCCATCGGCGATGCCTCGCTCAGCGTGCGAAAGCGGATCTCGCTGGTCGCGAAAGCCCGTGCCATGCGACGCGATTCCAGCGCCTGGACAGCGGCGATCGACAGCAGGCGCAGCACCTCGCGTTGCTTTTCGCTCAGGCGGCGGGGCACACGGTCGATCACGCAGAGCGTGCCCACGTGGGCGCCGTCGCTCAAGCGAAGCGTCGCGCCGGCATAGAAGCGGATGTCCGGCGCCGTGGCCACCAGGGGGTTGTCGGCGAAGCGGGGGTCGGCCAGGGCGTCAGGCACCTCGAAGATGCCTTCGTCCAGGATCGCGTGAGCGCAGAACGCCACGTCGCGGGGCGTCTCGGTCACGCCGGGCAGGCCCACATTGGCCTTGAACCACTGCCGGTCTTGGTCGATCAGGCTGACCAGCGAGATCGGGACGCCACACACCAGAGCTGCGGTTTCCACCAACGCATCGAACTCGCTCTCGGGCGCGGAGTCCAGCACGTCCAGCCGTCGCAGTGCCCGCAGGCGCTCTGGTTCGTCGAAGGGCATCGGTGCGGTCAGCATGGGGCGGGCTCGTCCTGGCAAAGCGCCGGATTCTGGCCCTACTGCCCAGCTCGTGGGTTCGACCTTGGTCTGGAACTCAGCCCCGGCCGGATGCGCCCGCTATCGCTGACGCGCCAGTGCCACGGCGCGTCAGCGCGTGAACTTCGTTCAGTCACGCCACTGGCGCCGCTGCCACTCGGCAGCGGCAATGAGCAGGACGATGGGCAGCAGGACGGTGAGACTGATCATGGCGGGCTCCTTGAACGCAGACGATCTTGTCTGCAGGCCCTTATCGTCTCGATCCACCGCTCTTTTGGCAGCGGCAGATGCCACCCCGGGGCAGTGCGTTATTCACAGCCCACCGTCCGGCTTGCCAGAGCCACAGTCGCCGGGCGACTGCGTGTGCTCTGGCGGTGCCTTCAGCGCCGGCCTGCCCGCAGCAGGCCGGCCAGCAGCAAGGTGCCGGCCAGCATCAGCATCACGCCGCCTGGCTCAGGGATGGGTGCGACCTGCACGGTCAGCAAGGGCCGCTCGGCGATCTCTGCCCACTCGGCGCTGTACCAGTCCAGGCCGTTGGTGCCGTCCGGCAGCCAGGGCAGCAGCGCCCAGCCTTGGCTGCCGCCTTGGCCGGCCTGCAGGCGCTGCAGGGGCAGCGTGAAGTCGAAGCTGAACAGGCCGCCCGGGATCACGGTGCCGCCTTCGTTGGCGCCCACGGTCAGCAGCGGGGTGAGGGCGGCTTCCACGCCATTGGCCTGGATACCCCCCACAGCGCTGTTCCAGGTGATGCTGTTGGCGTTCCAGGCCTGCAGCATCTCGTGCAGCAGGAAGCCGCTGCCGCCGCTGGTGATGTTCAGCGTCAACGTCGCCGAGACGATGGTCTCGCCGGGGGCGATCAGCCCTGGTGCGCTGCCAAACAGGTCCGAGAAGCGCAGGAGCGCTTGCGTGGGCGCGCCCCCGTCCGAGGCATCGACGCCGATCTCAAGCTCGGCGCCGTAATTGACGGTGGGATCCGCCGCGCGGATCTGCGTGTCAACCGTGCCGCCGTAGCCGTTGAGCCCTTGCTGGAACTGCAGCGTGCGGGTGGCTGCATTGGCATGGCTGGCTGCCACCCCCATGGCCAGCAGAAGCAACACCGGCGCGGCGCGATGGCCGATGGTGGACAGATCGTTGGTGTAACGCATGAGATCTCCTCTTGAAGGTGCCCGGGCGCATCACGCCGGACTGTTTGAACATCGGATGGCGCTGTCGCCTGAACCGAATCCTCAGCGCGCCTCATGAAGCGGGCGTGACGGCAGGAGAGGGAGTGCGTTCAATCCAGCATGCGGCGTGGTCGGCCACCCAGCACAGCAAGAGGCTGGCGCCGGGCGCTACTGCAGCGCCTAACGACAGCACGCCGGCGCAGCTGGAGACACCCGGACTGTTGGGAACCGTTGCGCGGGGACGGCCTGCCAGCCCTGCGGCGAGGGCTCGACCATGCAGACGCTTGCGTGTTTGTGCAGGAAGCAGTCTGTGGTTGCTGCGGAAGTGCCTGCACTCTGAACCCGGATGGCCTGAAACCGTGTAGGACGGCCTGGCCAAAGAAAAAGCCTCAAGTCGTTGATTTCTTGAGGCTTTTTGCAGGTCTTCGGGCAATCTGGCGCTGCCCGAGACATGGGGTTGGTGGAGACGAGGAGGATCGAACTCCTGACCTTCGCATTGCGAACGCGACGCTCTCCCAGCTGAGCTACGCCCCCGCCCGTGCCGAAATCTTAGCACCGGCGCAGCAGGGCGCCGGCTAACATCGCGCCGCTTCGGGGCTGCTGCTGCGCTGTGTCAAGGCCATGGCGCATGCCGGGCGCGCCCCGCCATCGTGAGAACGCCCATGAAACCGAAAGCCGATCCGGCCTGGCTGGAAGCCCAGTACAACAACCGCGCTCGCGTGCCCGATCACGCCCGGGTTTTCATGCGCTGGGAAGAGGCATCTGCCCTTGTGCGCAGGACCAGTCCGGCGCAACTGGACATCCGGTTCGCGCCCGGCCAGGGCGGCCTGCTGGACGTCTTCCCGCCCAGCGCCCCGGCGCCGGCAGGCGGCGCACCGGTGATGGTCTTCATCCACGGCGGCTACTGGCGGTCGCTCGACAAATCCCAGCATTCCTTCGTTGCCCCGGCCTTCAATGCGGCAGGCGCGCTGGTGGTGGTGCCCAACTACGCGCTGTGCCCGGCCGTGACGGTGGAAGACATCACCCTGCAGGTGGCTGCAGCCGTCGCCTGGACATGGCGCCATGCGCGTGATTTCGGCGGTGACCCGGCACGCCTGGCCCTGGTGGGCCACTCGGCGGGTGGCCATCTGGCCACCATGATGCTGAGCTGCCGCTGGAAGGAGATCGACCCGGCCATGCCAGCCCAGCCGGTCACGGGCGCGCTGTCGATTTCCGGTCTCTACGACCTCGAGCCCCTGCGGCACGTGCCTTCGGTGCAGGCCGATCTGCGGCTCACGCCGGCATCGGTGGCGCGCCTGAGCCCAGCGTTCTTTCCGCGCCCGCAAGGCGGGCGGCTGCAGGCCGCGGTGGGCGCCGACGAGAGTGACGAGTTTCTGCGCCAGAACCTGCTGATCCGCGACGTCTGGGGCCCGACGGCCGTGCCGGTGTGTGAAACGGTTCCCGGCAAGAACCATTTCACCGTCCTGGAAAGCCTGGTCGACCCGGCAGGCCGACTGCACACGCTGGCCCTTCGGTTGCTGGGCTTGCGTTGACCTGCGGCCGACTGCGCCGCGGCAGCCAGGCCGTGGAAACCCGCGGCTATCGGCTGCATAGCCTGCGTGTATTGCCTGCCAGCGGTGCACTGCGCTAGCGTCCAAGGCAGCCGGGCCCTGCCCGGCGGCCCATGGCCACCGGCCTTGCGGCCACCCCGTCCCATCCACACCCGCCCGCCCTGACTGGGCGCCGACGAGAGGAGAGCCCAGGCATGCTGTCTCCCGTGGTTGCCGGCCTCATGCGTTTGCCCGAATGGGGGCTGTCGACATCGGGCCTGGTGGGCTGGATCGAAGAAGCCCTGGCCCTGGGCATCACCAGCTTCGACCATGCCGACATCTACGGCGGCTACAGCGTCGAAGCCGCTTTCGGTGCGGCGCTGGATCATGCGCCGGGCCTGCGCCGGCGGCTGCAGATCGTCACCAAGTGCGGCATCAAGCTGGTGTCGCCGCGGCGGCCAGGCCATGGCATCAAGAGCTACGACAGTTCGCGTGGCCATGTTCTGGCATCGGTGAACGAATCGCTGCGCGCGCTGCGCACCGACCACATTGATCTGCTGCTGCTGCATCGCCCGGACTGGCTGATGGACCCGGCCGAACTGGCCGACACCTTCTCTGGCTTGCAGGCGGCCGGCAAGGTGCTGGCCTTTGGCGTGTCCAACCATCGGCCGGATCAACTGGCCATGCTGCACAGGCACTTTCCGCTGGCGGCGCACCAGGTGGAGTTCTCGCCCTTGCAGATGCAGGCGCTGAACGACGGCACGCTGGCGCAGTGCCTGGACCTGGGGCTGCAGGCGATGGCATGGTCGCCGCTGGGTGGTGGCCGGCTTTTCCGCAGTGACGACGAGCAGTCGCGCCGCGTGCGCGGCGTGCTCGAAGCCCTGGCCCGCCAGCACGGCCAGGCCCCGGCCACGCTGGCCTGTGCCTGGCTGATGCGCCACCCGGCGCGGCCCCGGCCCGTCACCGGGTCGGGCCGGCTGCAGGCGCTGCAGCAGGCGGTGGCCGCGATGTCGCTGCAATTGCCTGCCGAGGATTGGTACCGCATCTGGCAGGCGAGCACCGGGCACGAAGTCGCCTAAGTCACGTCGCCGTCGACGTAGTACCAGCGGCCGCCTTCGCGCACGAAGCGGCTGGTTTCCTGCAGCCGGTGCGCTCGCCCGCCCAGCTTGCTGCGGGCGACGAACGCCACCGTGGCGGCTTCGGCGCCTTGCAGCTGGTGGCTGCGCACCTGCAGGCCCAGCCAGCGCAGGCCGGGCTCGGGCGCGTCCAGCACCGCGGGGCGGGTGCTGGCGTGCCAGGTGGCCAACAGGTAGTCCGTCAGGCCCAGCACATAGGCGCTGTAGCGTGACCGCATCAGCGCTTCGGCGTCCGGGGCCTGCAAGTGCTCCGGGCCGGCGTGCCAGCGGCCGCAGCAGCGGGCGTAGGGCTGGCCGCTGCCGCAGGGGCAGGCTTCAGGGGCGGGGGTGGGTGGGGCTGCCATCGAGGCGAGGATTGTCGGTGCCGGATTCGCGCAGCAGGTCGCGGAAGGCCCCGAACAGCCACGAGCGCATCCCCACCACCAGGGTGTAGGGGCGCTTGTCGGCTTCCGGCAGGCGCTGGTCGGCCAGGTGCTGCTGGGCGAAGTCCTGGGCCAGGCGCTGCAGCCTTTCGTTCAGCAGTTGCGCCTGGGGCAGGGCGACGTGGCCGTGCACCAGCATCAGCAGTTCGCCGCTGCCGCCGAAATCACCGCTGAAGTAGTCGCCCACGGCGTGCTGGCGGAAGTAGCGCATCACCGGCCCGTCGGGGCGCCAGCGGAAGGTCTTGTCCACCTTCAGCCGGTAGCGGTTGTGGGCGCGCAGCTCGATGAAGTCGAGCTTGTCCAGCGCCAGCAGGCAGGCCACCGCCTGCGGCTTGCTCAGCCGGTAGGTGGTGGTGATCTGCTCCAGCGTCCACTGGCTCAGCGTGCAGATGGCCGCCAGCAGCAGCTTGGGGTCGGCGACGACGGCACGTTCCTGTTCCAGCGTGAGCTCGCGCCGCGGTGGCGCTGCGCTGGCCACCAGGCGCGCCAGCTCGGCGAAATCCATCTTCAGCACCGCCAGCACCTGGTCGATGCGCGCCAGGCTCAGGTCGCCCTTGGCGAAGATGCGCTTGACGCTGCTCTCGGCCAGCCCGAGCTCGCGCGCGAGCTGGGCGTAGGTGATGCCGGCGCGGCGCAGCTCGGCCTTGAGCGCGCTGACGAGGGCTTGGCTGCTGCTCATGCTGGGGCCTCCAGAAGTATCGATAAACGATACCAGACAGCCGAAGCAGCGCGACGCTCCAGGGGGTGATGGATACCCGGTAAAGCAACGGGCACAGTCGCACCGTGTTCAACAAAACCCCTGTCGCCATGCACACCACCCCCGCCCACGCTGCCGCCTTCGCACCCCGCCAGGACACCCGCGCCTGGAAGCTGCAGGTCTGGGTGTCTTTCGCCGCCGCCGTCGCGCTGTGCGCCACCGGTCTGGTCTGGCTGCCCGGCGCCGATCTCGACCGCGCCTTCATGGTGATGGGCTACATGTTCTGCCTGTCCACCGCCTTCGCCGTGGCCAAGTACGTGCGCGACAACGAGGCCCGCCGCACCGACACGCCAATGTGGGGCCTGGTCGTCTGGGGCGGTTTCGCCCTGGCGATGGCGCTCACCGGCTGGGGCCTGTGGCGCATGGAAATCAACCCTTCCTACAAGGCCTACCTGGGCGTGTGCTGGCTGTTCCTGATCTCCAGCGTGTTCACCCTGGCCAAGACCCTGCGTGATGCGCACGAAGCGCAGCTGGCCCGCCCGATGACGGACGAAGCCTGATCCCCACCCACCCTGTCATTCCTTCGAAAGGACAAATCATGAAGAAGCCACTCCTCGTTGCGATGCTTTCGCTGGCCCTGGCCAGCACCCTGCCGCCGGCCTATGCCCACGGCGGCGCTTCAGAAGCCAGCGCGCTGTCGATGCTGCCGATCGCCGTGTCGGTGGCGGCGCCGGCGGCGCTGGGCGCCTCGGTGCTGGTGGGCGGCAGCGCGCTCACCGTGGTGGCCGTCGAGACGGTCTCGGGCGCCACGGTCTGGGTGCTCGAGCGGTCCTCGGACGGCGCGCGCTTCAGCATCACGCTGGCCGGTGCGTCGGTGGCGGGCGTGTCGGTGGTGGCGGGCACCGCGGTCGTTGTCACGGCCTTCAGCGCCGGCTGGGTGCTCTCGGCCGCGGGCAAGGCGATCGCCTACATCCCCAACGAGATCGGCAAGGCCCTGCTGTACAACGAGCGGGTGACGCGATGAAAGCCCGTCATGTGCTGGTCGCGGCCGCGCTGGCCATCTCTCTGGCCGCCCACGCCGGCCGCACCTGCGAAGCCACGGCGCCCACGGCCCGCAGCGTGCAGCAGGCGATGGAGCTGGCCGAACGCACCGCCCGCGCGCTGGACGCCAGCGGCGCCCAGGTGGTGGTGCTGGCCCGTGCCGGGCAGGACCTGGGCGAATGGGGCCTGCGCTGGTCGCACCTGGGCTATGCCTACCGTGAAGGGCAGGGCGCCACGGCACGCTGGCGCGTGGTGCACAAGCTCAACCAGTGCGGCAGCGCGCGCGGCGATCTTTACCGCCAGGGGCTGGGAGAATTCTTCATGGATGACCTCTACCGCTACGAAGCCGCCTACGCCGTGCCCACGCCGGCCGTGCAGGCGGCCCTGCTGCCGGTGTTGAGCAGCAACGCCCGCGTCGACCAGCTGCACGAGCCGGCCTACAGCATGGTGGCCTACCCCTGGTCGCAGACCTACCAGCAGAGCAACCAATGGGCGATCGAGACGCTGGCGATGGCGGTGGCTCCCACGCAAGGGCCCGCCGCCGGCAACCGCCAGCGCGCCCAGGCCTGGCTGCAGTTCCAGGGCTACGAGCCGACCACGCTGCGCATCTCGACGATGCAGCGCCTGGGCGCGCGCATGACGGCAGCGCACATCGCCTTCGACGACCACCCGGATGCCAAGCGCTACAGCAGCCGCATCGAGACCGTTACCGTGGATAGCGTCTTCGCCTGGCTGGACCGCAGCGGCTTGGCCGGGCCGGTGCAGGTGCTGCGCTGAAGGGGGCCCTGTCGTGAACATCAACCTCGAGCTCCTGCGCCAGGCCACGCGCCAAGGCGTGCTGCAACCCGGGCAGGACCAGCGGCTGTGGGCCTTCCTGGCCGAGCAGCAGGCCGCACACGGCAGCCAGCAGCCGGCCTTCAAGGCGGCGCACATCCTGTACTACCTGGGCGGCATGGTGGCCATTGGCGCGATGACGCTGTTCATGACCCTGGCCTGGCAGCAACTGGGCGGCACGGCGCTCTTCGGCATCGCGTTGGCTTACGCCTTTGCGGCCAGCCTGGGCGTGCACTGGCTGCTGCAGCGGCGGCTGCCGCTGCCGGCCGGCATCGTGGCTGCGCTGGCGGTGTCGATGGTGCCGCTGGCGGTGTACGGCCTGCAGCAGGCCCTGGGCTGGTGGGCCGAAAGCGATGGCGGCGTGCCCGCCCCCTACCGCGACTACTTCACCCGCATCGACTGGCGCTGGGTGCTGATGCAAGCCGCCACGCTGGTGGCGGCCGTGCTGGCCCTGTGGCGCTGGCGGCTGCCGTTCACGGTGATGCCGCTGGCCGTGACGCTGTGGTTCCTGAGCATGGACCTGGTGCCGATGCTGCTGGGCGGCGAACGCGCGGCCTTCTTCTCGGACGAAGGCCGCCGCATCAGCATGGTGTTCGGCCTGGCGATGCTGGCAGTGGCGCTGTGGGTGGACATCCGCACCCGCCGCGGGCCGGACTTCGCCTTCTGGCTTTATCTCTTCGGCACGTTGGCTTTCTGGGGCGCGCTGAGCAGCATGCGGTCCGACAGCGAGCTGGGCAAGCTCGGCTACGCCGCCATCAACCTGCTGATGATTGCGCTGGGTGCAGCCCTGTCGCGCCGCGTGTTCGCGGTGTTCGGCGGAATGGGGGTGGCGATCTACCTGGGCCATCTGGCGCACACCGTGTTCCGCGACAGCCTGATGTTCCCGCTGGCGCTGGCGGCCATCGGCCTGGGCGTGATGGCCACGGGCGTGTGGTGGCAGCGGCACGAAGAAGTGCTGGGCCAACGGCTGCGCGGCCTGCTGCCGCAGCCCCTGCGTGAACTGGTGGAGGCCCGTGGCCATGACTGAACACAACACCGTGACCCACCGCCCCGGCCGCAGCCGGCGCCATCTGCTGCAGGGCTGCTGCGGCGCGCTGGCGGTGGGCCTGTTCACCGGCCTGGTGGGCACCCGGCCGGCGCAGGCGGCTGGCAACCTGCGCAACCCCTGCCTGGGCGCGCTGCCGGCAGCGGGCCAGGCCTTCATCGACGAAGCCTTCGACGGCATCGACGCCACCCGCCTGGTGGACACCCATGCCCACCTGCTGGGCAATGGCGACGCCGGCTCGGGCTGCACCATCCACCCCAGCATGCACCAGTGGTGGCGCCCCACCGAAGTGCTGCGCCGCCGCGCCATCATGGACGCGGCCTGTGTGCCGGTGGACGCGCCGTCCGTCGACCGCGCCTATATCGACCGCCTGCGGGCACTGGCCGAAGGCTTCCCGGCCGGCGCGCGCTGGTGGCTCTTCGCCTTCGACCAGGCCTGCAGCGACACCGGCCAGCCCGTGCCCGACTGGACGACCTTCCACGTGCCTGATGCCTACGCACAGCAGGTGGCCACGGCGCTGCCATCGCGATTTGCCTGGGTCGCATCGATCCACCCCTACCGGCCCGACGCGCTGGCGCGGCTGGACGCCGCGTTGGCCGGCGGCGCCGTGGCCGTGAAGTGGCTGCCGAGTGCGATGAACATCGACCCGCGCGACGCCCGCTGCCGCCCGTTCTGCGAACGGCTGGCGCGCGCGGGCGTGCCGCTGATCGTGCATTGCGGTGAAGAAAAGGCCGCCCCCGGCGCCGGGCGCGACGAGCTCGTCAACCCGCTGCTGGTGCGCCACCTGCTGGCGCATGGCACGCGCGTGGTGGTGGCGCATTGCGCTTCGCTGGGCCAGGCCGACGACACCGACCAGCCTTCGGCCCCGGCGCGCCCGGCCTTCGATCTGTTTGCCCGCCTGATGGGCGAACGCGAATGGGAAGGCCGGCTGCTGGCCGACATCTCGGCCGTGTTCCAGCGCAACCGCAAGCCGGCCGTCTGGCAGGCGGTGCTGCAGCGCCAGGAATGGCATCACCGCCTGCTGCACGGATCGGACTACCCGCTGCCTGGGCTGATGCCGCTGTTCTCGCTGCCGGCCCTGCAGAATGCCGGCGTGCTGGCCGAAGCCGACATCGCGCCGCTGCAGCGCCTGCGCGCGCACAACCCGCTGCTGTTCGACTTCGTACTCAAGCGCCGCCTGCGCATGGGGCAGGCGCGGCTGCCCGCGGCGCTGTTCGAAGGCCGTGCCCTGACCCCCGCCAAAACGACCACGACGGCCTGACGATGCCCCACCCCAGCGAACACCCCAACCAGTTTGCCCTGCTCGGCCAGCGCCGCTTTGCGCCCTTTTTCTGGGTGCAGTTTCTCGGCGCCGGTAACGACAACGTCTTCAAGTTCGCCTTCACCGTGATGGTGACCTACCAGCTGCAGGTGGCCTGGCTGCCGCCGGCGATGGCGGGGCTGGTGATCGGGGCGCTGTTCATCCTGCCCTTCCTGCTGTTTTCCGCCACCAGCGGGCAGCTGGCGGACAAGTTCGAGAAGGGCCGGCTGATCCGCTTCGTCAAGAACCTCGAGATCGCCATCATGTTGCTGGCCGGCTGGGGCTTCATCGTGCAGAACGTGCCGGTGCTGCTGGGCTGCGTGTTCCTGATGGGCCTGCACAGCACGCTGTTCGGGCCGGTGAAGTTCGCCTACCTGCCGCAGCACCTGAACGAGCGCGAGCTCACCGGCGGCAACGGCATGGTCGAGATGGGCACCTTCGTGTCCATCCTGCTGGGCAACGTGGCCGGCGGGCTGCTGATCGCGCTGCCCGAGACCGGCGCGCGCTACACCGCGCTGGCCTGCCTGGGCCTGGCGGTGCTGGGCCGCGTGCTGGCCCAGGCCGTGCCCACATCGCCAGCCACCGACCCGGGGCTGAAGATCAACTGGAACCCCTTCACCGAGACCTGGCGCAACCTCAAGCTGGCCCACGGCAACATCGTCGTGTTCCGCTCGCTGCTGGGCATCAGCTGGATGTGGTTCTTCGGTGCGGTGTTCCTGGCCCAGTTCCCGGCCTTCGCCAAGGACGTGCTGCACGGCAACCAGCAGGTGGCTTCGCTGCTGCTGGTGGTGTTCTCGGTGGGCATCGGCATCGGCGCGCTGCTGTGCGAGATGCTGAGCAAGCGGCATGTCGAGATCGGCCTGGTGCCGCTGGGCGCCATCGGCATGAGCGTGTTCTCGATCGACCTGTACTTTGCGGCACGCAGCCTGCCGCCGGCCGATGCGCTGTCGATCGCGCAGTTCCTGGCCGTGCCGGCACACTGGCGCGTGCTGGCTGACCTGTTCGCGCTGAGCCTGTTTGCCGGCATCTACAGCGTGCCGATGTACGCGCTGATCCAGCTGCGCAGCCAGCCCACGCACCGCGCGCGCATCATCGCCGCCAACAATATCCTGAACGCGCTGTTCATGATCGTCAGCTCGCTCGGCGTGGGCGCGCTGCTGGGCGCGGGCTTCAGCATCCCGCAGGTCTTCGGCATCGTCGGGGTGCTCAATGCGCTGGTGGCGATCTACATCTTCCTGCTGGTGCCCGAATACCTGCTGCGCTTCATCGCCTTCATCCTGACGCGCGTGGTCTACCGCTTCCAGGTGCGCGGCGAAGAGCACATCCCGGTGCAGGGCGCGGCCATCCTGGTGTGCAACCACGTCAGCTTCGTCGACGCCATCCTGCTGATGGCGGCCAGCCCGCGGCCGATCCGCTTCATCATGGACCACCGCATCTTCGCCACGCCGGTGCTGGGCTGGATGTTCAAGCTGGCCAAGGCCATCCCCATCGCCCCGCAGCGCGAAGACCCGGCGGCCTATGAGCGCGCCTTTGCTGAAGCCCGGCGCGTGCTGGACGAAGGCGACCTGCTGTGCATCTTTCCGGAAGGCGGCATCACGCGCGACGGCAGCCTGGGCGAATTCAAGGGCGGGGTGATGAAGATCCTGCAGACCCACCCGGTGCCGGTGGTGCCGCTGGCGCTGCAGAACCTGTGGGGGTCTTACTTCTCTCGCATCGAGAAGGGCACGGCGATGGTCAAGCCCTTCCGCCGCGGGCTGTTCAGCCGCGTGGGCCTGGTGGCGGGCGAAGCGGTGCCCGCCGCGGCGGCCAGCCCGCAAGGGCTGCGCGAGCGCGTGGCGGGGCTGCTGGGGGCCTGAACGGCCTGGGCCGCGAAACCGGTGCAGGCCGGTGGGACTTCACATCGGGAGCCTTGTGCAATGGACTGTATGAACATACAGTATTCTGGTGCAAGTCTCCCCCACGCCCAGCCTTTTCGACGTCTTGCCTGACGCCTTGCCTGCCGCCTTGCCGGCGGGGCAGGGCGGCGCGGGCTTGTCGGCCGAACAGGCGCTGGGGGGGCTCTCTGCCCCGGGCCAGGGCCCTGAACCGGCACCCGCATCGCCCGGTGCCGCCGTTCCCGCGCTGGACGCCCTGCACCCGGCCCTGTGGCACGCCCACCAGCTGGCCCGGCCCGGCGGCCAGGTGCGGCCCAGTCGCTTCAGTGCGCTCGACGCTGTCCTGCCCGGCGGCGGCTGGCCCATCCAGTCGATCACCGAGCTGCTGCTGCCCCATCCCGGCCTCGGTGAATTGCGCCTGCTGGCCCCGGCGCTGGCCGCGGTGCAGGCCGGCGGCGGCAGCCTGATGTGGTTCGACCCGCCGGCCGCCCCCTGCGCCTGGGCGCTGGGAGCGCTGGGCATCGACACCGCGCAGCTCGTCGTCGTGCAGCCGCGCCAGGCGCTGCGCGGCCCGGCGCGCCAGCGCCTGCCGGCGGCCGACGTGCTGTGGGCGCTGGAACAGGCGCTGAAGAGCGGTCATGTGGGCGCTGTCTTGGCCTGGCTGCCGGCGCGGCTGCCGGCCGACACCTTGCGCCGGCTGCAGCTGGCCGCCCAGGCGCACGACGGCCCGGCCTTCCTGCTGCGCGACGTGGCCGCGCGGCTGCAGCCCAGCGCCGCGCCGCTGCGCCTGCTGCTGGCCGCCGCCGGGCCTGACAGGCTGCGCATCACCCTGCTCAAGCGCCGCGGCCCGCCGCTGGCGCAAGCGCTGCACCTGGCGCTGCCGCCGGTGCTGTCGGCGGCCGGGCTGGCGCGCGCGCTGGCGGGGCGCGTGGCGCCTGTGCCGGCGTCGGCGTCTGCACTTGCATCTGCATCTGCATCTGCGCTGCCGCAGCCGGCCGCAGCCCGCGGGTCGGTAGCCAGGCCGATGGTTTCAGCTGCCAGCGGGTCGGTGCCCTGAAGGTGCTGGTCGTGCTGCCCAGCCCGCCCGGGTGCCCACCGTTTCTGCATCGCTTGTCTTCGCGCCTTTCGCCTTCCCGCCCCCGCCATGCTGTGGTTTGCCCTGCACCTGCCGCTGCTGTCGCTGGAAGCCTTCTGCGCCACGCTGGCGCCCGAAGCCCAGCAGCGCCCCATCGCGCTGCTGGCCGGGCATGCCATCAGTGCCGTCAACCCGGCGGCGGCGCAGTGCGGCATCCGCCCGGGCTGCAAGCGCGCCACGGCGCTGGCGCTGTCTTCGCAGCTGCTGCTGGCCGAAGCCGACGCGCAGCGCGACGCCGCTGCCCTGCTGGCCGTAGCCCATGCCGCGCTGGCCTTCACGCCGTCGGTGTGCCTGCACGACGGCCAGACCGTGCTGCTGGAAGTGCAGGCCAGCCTGCGCCTGTTCGGCGGTGCGGCGGCGCTGCTGGCGCGGCTGCAGCAGGCCCTGCAGCCGCTGGGCCACCAGCTGCAGCTGGCCGCGGCGCCCACGGCCCTGGGCGCGGCCGTGCTGGCGCGCTGGCACCCGCTGGCCGTGCAGGGCCCCCAGGTGCTGGGCCCGCAGGCCAGCCAGCGCGCTGCCCTGCACAGGCTGTTGCAGGCCGCCCCCGTGCACCTGCTGGGCCCTGGCCGCGAACACTGGGACGACCTGCAGGGCATGGGCCTGCAGACCCTGGCCGACCTGCGCGCGCTGCCCCGCAGCGGCCTGGCGCGGCGCTTCGGCGAAGCCCTGCTGGACGAACTGGACCGCGCCTGGGGCGACCGCCCCGACCCGCGCGTGTGGCTGCAGCTGCCCGAAAGCTTCGACACCCGGCTGGAGCTCTACGCCCGCGCCGACACCACCGACCAGGTGCTGCACGGCGCCAGCGTGCTGCTGGCCCGGCTGGTGGCCTGGGCGCAGGCGCGGCAGTCGCGCGTGGCCGCGTTCAGCCTCTTCATGCACCACGAAGCGCGGCACCGCGGCAGCGCGCCAGCAGCCACCGAACTGCCCATCGCCCTGGCCGAACCCGCGCTGGACCCGGCCCACCTGCAAGGCCTGCTGCGTGAACGCCTGGGCGCACTGCAGCTGGTGGCGCCCACGCTGGAACTGCGCCTGCACTGCCAGCACCTGGTGCAGGGCAGCGCGCCGAACGGCGAACTCTTCCCCAGCCGCGCCAGCGCCACCGAAGGCCTGACGCGCCTGCTGGAACGCCTGCGCGCCCGGCTGGGCGACGCCCAGGTGCTGCAGCTGCAGGCCGTGGCCGACCACCGCCCTGAACTGGCCAGCCGTGCCCTGCCGGTGCAGGCGCTGGCCAGCCCACCTGCCGCGGGGCCGCGGGGCAGGGCGGGGCCGGCACGCCCTGCAGGGCGTGTCGCAGCTCTGGCCACCGGCGGCGCAACGGCCCCCACCGCAGCCACCACCCCGGCCCCACCCCCCGCCCGGGTGCCGCTGCCCCTGCACCGCCCGGCCTGGCTGATGCCCGAGCCGCTGCCCCTGGCCGAACGCGACGCGCTGCCCCTGCTGGAAGGCCAGCCGCTGCAGCTGCTGAGCGGCCCCGAACGCATCGAAACCGGCTGGTGGGACGGCCAGCCCGTGGCGCGCGACTACTTCATCGCCCAGGCCCACGACGGCGCGCTGGTGTGGATCTGGCGCGGCCGGCTACCGGCCGAACGGGGCGAAGTCAATTGGTTCCTGCAGGGGCGCTTTGCCTAGGGCGCAGGGGGGCAGAAGCTGCCCACAATGCACCTTGACAGCCAGCTTGAGGCGGCCAGCCGCCGGGGTGGCACCGTGGCCCAGTGGTACGGGCCCAAAAGGCGGAAGTTCGATGTTGCAGTTCGACTATGTGATCGTGGGTGGGGGCAGTGCCGGCTGCGTGCTGGCCGCCCGCCTGAGTGAAGACCCCAGCGTCACCGTGGCCCTGCTGGAAGCCGGCCCGCCCGACAAGAGCGTGCTGGTGCACTGCCCGGCCGGCCTGGCCGCCCTGGCCATGACGGGCAGCGCCAACTGGGGTTTCGAGACCGTACCCCAGCCCGGCCTGAACGGCCGCCGCGGCTACCAGCCGCGCGGCAAGGTGCTGGGCGGGTCGAGTTCGGTCAACGCCATGATCTACATCCGCGGCGACGCCAGCGATTACGACCACTGGGCCGCGCAGGGCAACCCCGGCTGGGCCTGGCGCGACGTGCTGCCCTGGTTCAAGCGCGCCGAACACAACGAACGCGGTGCCAGCGCCCACCACGGCACCGGCGGCCCGCTGAACGTGATGGACCTGCGCAGCCCCAACGCCCTGGTGCAGCCCTTCCTGGAAGCCGGCCGCGCGGCCGGCTGGCCCGCCAACCCCGACTTCAACGGCCCCCGCCTGGAAGGCGTGGGCCCCTACCAGGTGACGCACCGCAACGGCGAACGCTGCAGCGCTGCCAAGGCCTACCTCACGCCCGCCCGGGCACGCCCCAACCTGCAGGTGTTCACCGGCCTGCAGGCCACGAAGGTGCTGATCGAACAGCGCCGCGCCGTGGGCGTGGAAGCCCTGCGCGGGCAGGAAAGGATCGTGCTGCACGCGCGTTGCGAAGTGCTGCTGTCGGCCGGTGCGCTGCAGTCGCCGCAGCTGCTGCTGCTGTCGGGCGTGGGTGGCGCCGTACAGCTGCAGCAGCATGGCATTGCCGTGCAGCACGCGCTACCCGGTGTCGGCCGCCATCTGCACGACCACCCCGACGTGGTGCAGGTGGTGGACGCCCCGGGCCTGACGCAGAGCTTTGGCCTGTCCCTGGCCGGCCTGGCGCAACTGGCCCGCGGTGCCCTGCAATGGCGCCGCAGCCGCAGCGGCCCGCTGACCACCAACTTCGCCGAAGCCGGCGCCTTCGTGCGCAGCGACCCGCGCGCGCCGGTGCCCGATCTGCAACTGCACTTCGTGGTGGGCAAGCTGGTGGACCACGGCCGCCAGGCCACGATCGGCCACGGCTATTCCTGCCACGTCTGCCTGCTGCAGCCGCAGAGCCGGGGCAGCGTCAGCCTGCGGGACGCGAACCCGCTGTCGCCACCTGCCATCGACCCCAACTTCCTGGGCGACGCCGCAGGCGAAGACGCCCGGCGCCTGGTGCGCGGCTTCAAGCTCATGCGCGCCTTGCTGCAGCAGCCGCCGCTGGCCCGGCTAGGCGGGGTGGAACGCGCGGTGTCGGCCCGCGCCACCAGCGACGAGCAGATCGAGCAGTACGTGCGCAACCATGCCGATTCGATCTACCACCCCGTGGGCAGCTGCCGCATGGGCCCGGGCCCCGACGACGTGGTGGACGCGCAGCTGCGCGTGCGTGGCCTCCAGGCGCTGCGGGTGGTGGATGCATCGGTGATGCCGCGCATCGTCTCGGGCAACACCAACGCCCCGGTGATCATGATCGCCGAGCGCGCGGCGGCGATGATCAAGGCCGCACGCCAGGGCCGCGATGAAGTGGCTGCGGCCAGCCTGGCGCCCGAGGAAGAGGCTGGCGTGCCCGTCTGAGGCGGGCTACAGATGCCGCGCGAGTACGCGCGAAAGGTCTACAAGTGCCGCGCGAGTACGCGCGCCACGTGCACCGCCTCGCGCTGCGCGCCATCGGCAATCTGGTGCCGGCAGCTCGTGCCGTCGGCCACCACCAGCGCGTCGGGCCGGGCGCGCACGGCGGGCAGCAGGCTCAGTTCGGCCATCTGCATCGACGCTTCGAAGTGGGTGGCCTCGTAGCCGAAGGCACCGGCCATGCCGCAGCAGGAGCTTTCGATCAGGCCCACCTCGGCGCTGGGGATGAGCTTCAGCACGTCCAGCACCGGCGGCATGGCGCCGAAGGCTTTCTGGTGGCAGTGGCCGTGCACCAGCAGCGGCTGCGTGGCCGGGCGCAGCGGCAGCTTCAGCCGGCCAGCGCGGTGTTCGCGGGCCAGGAACTCTTCAAACAGCAGGGCCTCCGCGGCCAGGCGCTGGGCCGGTTCGCCCAGGCCCATCACCAGATGCTCGTCGCGCAGGCTTAGCAGGCAGGAAGGCTCCAGCCCGACGATGGCGATGCCGGCGTCCACGAAGGGCGTGAAGGCCTGCAGCAGCGCGGCGGCGCGGGCCTTGGCTTCTTCAGCCAGGCCGGCGGCCAGCAGCGTGCGGCCGCAGCAGGGTGCGCGGCCGTTGGCCTGCGTGGCCACGTGCACGGCATAGCCGCCGGCCTGCAGCACGCGCACGGCGTCGGCGGCGTTCTCGGTTTCGAAGAAGCCGTTGAAGGTGTCGACGAACAGCACCACGCCCTTGCCTTCCTTTGCGGCGGCCAGGACTTGTTCGCGCGTGGCCAGGCCCATGGATGGAGCAGTGGCGGCAAAGGTGTCGCTGCGAAAGCGCGGCAGCGAACGCCGCGCTGACAGGCCCAGCCAGCGCTCGCTCAAGGCTTTCGCGCCGGGCAGGCGGTCGCGCAGGTTGAACAGGCCAGGCAGGCGGCTGGCCAGCGGCGCCAGGTCGGGCAGGCGGGCGATGAGCCTGTCCTTCAGCGAGATGCCGCGTTCACGGGCGCGCAGCGCCGTGTGTTCCAGCTTCATCTTCGCCATGTCCACGCCGGTGGGGCAGTCGCGCTTGCAGCCCTTGCAGCCCACGCACAGGTCCAGCGCTTCGGCCACGGCAGCCGACCCCAGCCCGCCTCCGATCTGCCCTGACAGCGCCAGCCGCAGCGTGTTGGCCCGGCCGCGCGTGAGGTGCTGTTCGTCGCGCGTGATGCGGTAGCTGGGGCACATGGTGCCGGCGTCGAACTTGCGGCAGTGGCCGTTGTTGTTGCACATCTCCACGGCCTTGGCCAGGCCGCCGGTGCTGTCGCCGCCGCTGCCGGGGGCGGTGGTCTGTTCCGTCACCGGGTCGTTCTGCACGTTCCAGGCCGACCAGTCGAACACGGGCTTGAGCGCGATGGTCTTGTAGCCCGGCGCGAAGCGGAAGAGGGCGGCGTCGTCCATCTTCGGCGGGTCGATGATCTTGCCGGGGTTGAGCAGGTTCAGCGGGTCCAGGTGCTGCTTGATGGCGCGGAAGGCTTCGTTGATCTTCGGCCCGAACTGCCATTCGATCCATTCGCCGCGGCAGATGCCGTCGCCATGTTCGCCGCTGTAGGCGCCCTTGTACTTGCGCACCAGCTCGGCGGCTTCTTCGGCCATGGCGCGCATCTTCTGCGCCCCGTCGCGCCGCATGTCCAGAATGGGCCGCACATGCAGGGTGCCCACCGATGCATGCGCATACCAGGTGCCCCGGCTGCCGTACTTGCTGAAGACTTGCGTCAGGCCCTCGGTGTATTCGGCCAGGTGTTCCAGCGGCACGGCGCAGTCTTCGATGAAGCTCACCGGCTTGCCGTCGCCCTTGAGGCTCATCATGATGTTCAGCCCGGCCTTGCGCACTTCCCACAGTGCCTTCTGCGGGGCTTCGGCTTCCATGCGCACCACGCTGCCGGGCAGGCCCAGGACGCCCATCAGTTCGACCAGCGCGTCCAGTTGCTTCACCAGCGTGGCCTGATCCGCGCCGCTGAATTCGACCAGCAGGATGGCGTCGGGCGCGCCCGTGCCGTCGGTGATCAGCGCGGTCTCGATGACGGGCCTGAAGGCCGGGTTGGCACGGCTCAGCTCGATCATCGTGCGGTCCACCAGTTCCACCGCGCTTGGGCCCAGCTTGACGATGTGCTGGGCCGAATCCATGGCCTTGTAGAAGCTGCGGAAG